>JALDQW010000001.1:311443-622887 GCA_031316255.1 Nitrosomonas sp.
GCAACACGCGCTGATGTATATCGATTTAGATCAATTTAAAGTGGTCAATGATACTTGCGGCCATACGGCCGGCGATGTATTACTGCAACAAATAAGCCTGTTATTAAAAAAAACCGTGCGCGCCAACGATACCTTGGCAAGACTGGGCGGTGACGAATTCGCAGTCATTCTGGAACACTGCACCGCCATACAGGCGCAACGTGTAGCCCAGCAAATATGCGACAAAATGGAAGATTTCCGTTTTCAATACACTTCCCATCGATTCCGCATCGGCACCAGTATCGGATTGGTCACGGTAGACAGTTGCTGGCAGACTGCCGCAGAACTCATGCAGGCGGCAGACACATCATGTTACGCTGCAAAAGAAGCCGGACGCAACCGCGTACACATCTGGTTCGATAGCGATCAAGTCATGCAGGCGCGACAGGTTGAAGTACAATGGGCCAGTCGTATCGAGTGCGCGCTTGATGAAAATCGTTTTCAATTGTATGTGCAACGTCTCGACGATTTATCCGATGCGAACAACGGAATTCATGCAGAAGTATTGCTCCGCATGGAGAACCCTGACGGCACCCTGGCGCTACCCGGCGCTTTTTTCCCCGCTGCGGAAAGATACCATTTGGCTTCCCGTATCGATCGCTGGGTTTTACATCAAGTTATCAACTGGCTTTCCAGGCGCGCTAAAGCGGCTAGCGCTATCAACATGCTCAGCATCAACCTGTCTGGACAATCCATCGGCGATCGCATTTTTCATCGCCAGGCAATAGAAATGTTGAATAAAGCCAAGCAGGCCATATGCTCAAAAATCTGCCTGGAAATTACCGAAACCGCCGCCGTAACCAACATGGCCGATGCCTCGCTATTCATAGAACAAGTTGGCCGGTTAGGCGTACGTGTAGCGCTCGATGATTTTGGCGCCGGTGCTTCGTCCTTTGGTTATCTAAAACACTTTCCCATTGATATCTTGAAAATCGATGGTCAGTATATTAAAGACATAGTGAGCAATCCACTGGACGACGTTGCAGTTCGCTGCTTTATTGATGTAGCCCGCATAGTTGGATTGAAAACAGTCGCAGAATTTGTAGATAAACCGGAAGTATTAACGCGTGTGCGCGAACTCGGCATCGACTATGCTCAAGGGTTCCTATTGCATAAACCGGAACCTATAGATTCGGCTTTATCGGGGGCAGGAAAATAACAATCAATGCTATCTGCGCAAATGTTTTCTCAGTATCAGTAAAGTCAAAGCCCTGACACATTTTTCTGGGTATAGCACTTGCCATCAAGCTCAAACCAGAACCGGCACCACGTTGCCCAGAGTGTGATTTGAGTGATAAATGGCGGTCACGATTGCATCGTGTTCATTGCTGACCAGCATTGGTCATTTTAGAAAATTCAGATCGCTCCTGCCAGACCGCCCAGTAAAATGTAGAAAAAACCCGGAATCGGAATAGCATGTCAAGGTGTTCAGAATACGCAAAACAGTTAACCGATCAGACCATCTTCAAAACTGACTCTAAAGAAAAACAAGCTATCCGCCGATTTTGCAGTATCCATAATAAAATCAGATTCGTAAACCGATGGAAATTAATCACGCACACAACGCCTTTCATCAATCTTTTGCTTTTAACAGCGTTGCCAGCAATCCATCACGAAATCATAGCGACGAAAAGCCTCGGCCGGAGCAGGATGTCGCCAACGAAGCCACCCCAAACGGAACTGCCGCAACTTCCGCTGCGCAGCAGAATCCAGAAATTCTTCAACAGATCAGTGAATTACGAACTCGCGACCAGGAAGTACGTACACACGAACTTGCTCATTTGGCTGCTGCTGGCGGAATTGCAAAAGGCGGCCCAACGTTTGACTACCAACGCGGACCTGATGGCAAACTTTACGCGGTAGGCGGCGAAGTACAAATCGATACTTCTGGGGTACCTGGAGATCCCGAAGCCACATTACAAAAAGCGGAACAAATCCAGCGCGCAGCACTCGCCCCTGCTCAGCCATCTTCCCAGGATCGTTCAGTAGCGGTGGCCGCAGCTGCAATGGCGGCTGAAGCTCGTGCAGAAATATCCAGCCAAAATTCAGAAAGAAACAACCATGACAAAGCAAGTAACGGTCATTCACCTGATAATCAACGCATTATCAATCAGGTTAACGAAGCATACGCCAACAATTTTGAACAGAATCAATCGGGAAAATTGCTTGATCTGATCGCATAAATGCTTGGTAATTTAACCTGCATTATCTCCGATCCAAAATCCTTTCCTCTTCTGTTAACCGGTGTTTATAGATCATCGATTGCATTTAAGTATCGAAATTGGAAGTGCCGCGAGTTACATTCATGCGGTTAGCCCGAATGATTAGGCGGCATCAGCAAGTTGTCTGGTTTTTTCGGCAACATGACCAATTTCTTCGACAATTGTATTGACCTTATCCAGATCGACATGGATACTTTTCCATTCCTGTTCGGTAACTTCCTGAGCCGTATGCTCCGTAATACCGAAGTTTGGAAGCAATTTTTCGGCAATATTAACCAGACTGACAAGCGGTTGACCGATTTGCGCCTGCTCATTTTCCGGCATGTGGTGGAAACGCATTACGGCAATAATCTCTTCTGGCAATCCCCAATGCTTGCCAAGCTGGGCGCCGATTTCACCATGATGTGTGCCAAGTAAATTGTTCTCGATATCCAGCAGGGGCATGCTTGTATCCGCATTCAGTTTTTCATAAAGCGCATTGCTGATACCGATATCGATATAATTTAGCACGTAATATCCAATATCATGTAATAGTCCGGCAAGAAATATTTTTTCTTCCATTGGCCGCTTACGTGGCAGCATATACCGTGTAATAATGCGCATAGCATTCGCGACGGCCAAACTGTGTACCCATAAATCCGCAGATTTTAACTTACCCTCGGATTGCTTTGTCAATGACGATAAGGTTGCCATGCTGACAGCAATTGCTTTGACCTGTGTCATACCCAGCCTCATGGTGGCATCTCTCACAGAATTGATACTACCCGGCGCTCCAAACAACGCTGTGTTAGACAGCCCGATAATTTTTGCGGAGGTTTGCGGGTCCTGCGCAATTAGCTTAAGCAGTTCAGCCTCGCCATGATCAGTATTGAGCGGTAGCGCAAGTATTTTTTGCGCAATCGCCGGCATGGCGGGAAGTGAGTCTATACACGCAAGAAAATCCATTTGATTGCCGTCGCTAGACATGGGCTTTATCCTCCAGAATATGTTTAGGCCTGATTTCTCGAAATATCACGTTTTCGTATTAGCCGTTTTTCGACAGACAGAGTGGTTAAGGAATAACGCTGTTTAGGAGTTGTCTGAATTGATAACGTTTAAGTATTTGATGCATTATGGCATTGTCTAAGTCGCTATCAATTTCCACATTGTTTTCCAATTTTTATGGCTCAGTTCAATTTAAATTTTTAGATCTGCGTCGCCATATTCGAATTGGAACCAATGCAACGAATTATAAAGTTTCCGGGCAACTGCCATTAACCAGAATAAGCAGTAATAAACTGGTGATATCTGCAAAATAACGGTGTATCAAATTAATGCAGATCAGTGGAAACAAAAGACAGCAATTTGAATATACGAGTAGCTGCTGTTATTGACACGAGTAGTCACCTAATCATGTTTGAACTGGCGCTCAATCTATCAACGGAGCAATTTGATTCAGAAAATTGTCTTTGCGTGTTCGGCGTGTCACAAAACTGTCGACCAGCCCCAAACCAATGAAAAGTAACATTATGAATATAAATAATATTTATACATACTTGTCTGACACCATTTTTACCGTGCAATAGACTCTACATATTTCATTTAGAATGGTACAATTCCCCGAAAGAACTTGCTTAAAAAATATTACCCATAAATAACAATAATAAAAGGGGTCAATTGTGACTAATATTCTTGTACTCGTTTTTGCTCTACTGGCTTCATCCGCGCTCCAAGCAAAAGATGATGTTGTTCCACTAGAATATCTAAATACGCTAGTCAGCGAAAGTACCACTTATGAACCCACAAGTGGAATTGTTTGTTTTCCAGTTGAGGCCATGTTTGAAGAGCCGGAACTGTTTGATGTCTGTCTGGAACATATTCCTTCTGAAAACATATTCCAGCTTAAAAATGCAACTCACCTTGCACAGTCTGTAACAAATATTGCTGTATTTAACAAGAATAATGACAACATACTGCTTTTACCACGGGTTAGGATCAATGGTAATGGCGTTTATGTCAACGTACGGCTTAAATTCGATCCGGATCACAATCAGTTTTTCTTGCTTGGCGTTGAAAAATTCCTCACTTCCGAAGCAGAAAGTAATGAATTTAACAATCCTGCGACTGAAACATTCAAAGCAACATTATCAAGTGTGGAACAGTCCGTAGCAACAGGTATACAAGATTTTTCCACCTCACAAACAATTACTGATTATGCCAAAGCAAACAATTTGGATCGCAATGTCAAAGCAACAAAGACCGGCACGGTAACCTGCCCCAGCAAATATCCGATGGGGAATGGACTGGGTGAATCGTTTCTTCATATATTTAATAACACCTGCTACTCATGCCCGGAGAATTACAATAGAACAGCTGATCCGAATGTAGAAGGTTCAGGAGCTTGTGCTGATACAAATATCTATGCGACTGCCACTAAACATAGCAGAGCCACCGGACTTATAGGTACAGACTGTCCCAGCGGTCAATTCTGGAATATTGGTGACGGCTTTTGTTATTCCTGTCCTGCTTCATACAATAGAACGGTTTTTGCAGTTGATTCACCCCAGGCCTGCGAAAGAAGTCCCCTTTATACAGCTGCCACAAAAAGGGGGGCGCCAGGCTGTCAGGAAGGATCTTTTCAACATTTTCTCAGCAACTCCTGTTATTCCTGCCCAGAAAATTACAACAGAAGTACCTCTATTAATCTTGCTGGCGATTTAGAAAATGACCCGAACGCCTGCGAATTAAATACGGAAGGTCTTTTCCTTGCATCTCACCTTGAGGAGGCACAAAGACTGTTGAAGGAAAATGCAGAACTGATCAACAAAGCCATGGAAATTCTCAATAACTTTAAGCAGCTTGGGTATCAAAATGAGATTAAGAACGCATACAATGCCAACCGCCCTCTCCAGAATCATGTCATGCAGGAAACAGGCATGTCTGAGTTACGCGGCTCAAACAGTACCTGGCCTTGGCTAAGATCTTTCTCAATTTCATTGGGTGCAGATGCATCCTATTATCGTGGAGCTAACGGATCGGTTGGGATAAATATTGATCAAACTGACGGTCCTGGTGCGCCTCCAAGTAAGCCCTTCTTATCTGTAGGATTATCTCTTGGGCCGTCGATAGGCTTGGATGGGGAACTAGGTTTCAGTTATTGGGGTGTTGACTATGATAAAATCGGCGGACCCTCACATGGTGTTGCTTTACAAGCCACCGCAGGAGTTGGTGGAAGTGTGGTTTTCTGGTGGAATCCAGATGATGGGTCATTCCTGGGGTTCACAGTTAGTGTTGAGGGTGGCGGCAGTGTCGGTGTAGAGTATGACCTAGCATATACCTTTCAATAATACCAATGTGACTGGCATGGTGACTGTCAGAGCTTGGCGGTCACCATTATCTGACTTAATTGAGAACGCCCCCTAGCTCTATCCCCTTTGACTCCCGAGTCTTTTATGCTAGATTGAAAAGTTTAATCTTTTGCTTTCTGACATCTTTTTATGAAAAACCCTATCAAGATTGTTATCTTTGGACAATATAAAACTGGAACCACCGCTCTTTTTTACAAGATCCGCCCGTCGCTTCCAGAAAACTGTCGGGAGCTCTTTGAGCAAACAGTGTATAAAGAAGAATCAGGCGATAACAATCGTTATGTATTAGCCAAAACAATTCTGGGCTTACCAACGCCCGACTTCAATCCTGATTATTATTCTTTTTTTTGTTTTGATAAAAAATTATTATTGATAAGAGACCCACGGGATTGGTTAATCAGCAGTCTTTTATTTCTTATTCAACAAGAAAGAAACATTTGGGCAAACGATGCCAATCTAAATTATTTGATCGGCTTGTTTGAAGAAAAGGAAAAAAATCCTCACGCTATTTCAGTGCGTTCATTACTGGAAGCAGTGATAACTACAGGCAACTTTCCGCCTCTCATGCATACAATGAAGTATCTTGAAGATCGGTTTGCATGGTTACTCTCATTCGAATTATTGTTGGAAGATTATCTTGTTGTCCGTTATGAAGATCTGGTTGATGATACCCTCGGTGAAATGGATCAATACCTTGGCCTGACCAGTAAAGGAGAAGCAATCGTTCCAGAAGTATACAGCCACGTTCCAAGAACAAAGCACTACGGCAATTGGCGGCATTGGTTTGTTAAAGAAGATTGTGATTTCTTTCGCCCTCTGTTTCAGCCGTACATTAAACACTATAGCTATCCATCCGCTTGGGAAATTTCAGAAAACCCGGCGATCAATCCTGAGCACTGTAGCGCTTATATCCGCCGAGTTACTGCCCGACGTAGAAGAGAACTCTGAACAGGCTTTTGCACAGAAACCGACTGACAAACCAAAGTAAGCGTTTAGCCCTACCATCTAGAAAGCAGATCACATTCTGGTTAACTTCAAATATTTATTGGAGGATAACCAATGACAACCCAAGAACAACAGATACGTCATATCAAAGCATGGCAGGCGAGCGGTTTGTCGCAAGTGGCTTATTGCCGTGATCATGGATTGAACAGCAAAACATTTGGAAATTGGTTGCGGACTTTTCGTGATGTGCAGAAACACAATCAACGGACTTCGTTGATACCGGTAACGATCAAGACAACAGTGCCGGCATTAGATCATTTGAAACTGCGTTGTTCAGGGTATGCGTCCGGCACGGCCATCTAGAATTTTTCTCGTTTTAATGCCTCGATAAATTCCGGCGCGAGTGGCAACAACTCATCGATACGGCTATTAGGCCAGGCTGGAAGTTTGTCGAGTGTTTCTTTGAGCCATGCGGCTGGGTTGAGGCCGTTGAGTTGTGCGGTGCCAAGCAGGGTTTGAATAGTGGCAGCGCGTTGACCGGCACGTTCAGAACCGACAAAGAGCCAGTTTTTCTTGCCGACAGCTATGGGACGAATGACATTTTCCGCCGGGTTGTTGTCGATCGGTAGGTGGCCGGTGTGTACGTAGCGTACTAGAGTAGGCCAGCGTTTGAGTGTGTAGTCGAGTGCTTTGGCGGATGCGCCGCCGTTGGCAGTTTGCATTCGAGTTTGCATCAGCCAGTCGTACAAGGCATCGAGTGCCGGCAGACTTTTCTGTTTTCTCAGCTGTTGACGCGCTTCGATGGTCAGCTGTTTGCCTTCGGCCTCGATTGCGTACAGTTCGCCGATACGCTGCAATGCTTCAAATGCCATCGGACTGTCATTGGCCTGATGCAGGTCGAAGAATTTGCGCCTGGCGTGTGCCCAGCATGCCAGTTCAATGCAAGGCGACTCTTCTCGAGAGAACAAGGCTTTGTACCCGCCATAGTCGTCGACCAGCAAATGACCTTGCCAGTTTTGCAGAAAGTCTTGCGTATGCCGGCCACTGCGACTTATTTGATAATCAAAGACAACAATGCGCGGCCCGGGATCGAGGTCATTGCTGCGGTAGACCCACAGGTAGGCTTTGCGGGTTTTACCGTTGCCGGGTTCCAGTTGCGCAACCGGTGTCTCATCGGCGTGAAGGGTGTTTCCTTGCAAAAGATGCCATTTCAGTTGGTCTGCCAAGGGTTGCAGCGCAACACCGGTACGGCCGACCCATTCGGCCAATGTGGAACGCGAAAGTATAACTTGTTCACGTGCAGCCATCTGTTCCAGGCGATAGAGCGGCAGGTGATTAAGGTATTTGTTGCTGATCACCCAGGCCAATAACCCCGGTGACGCTATGCCGCCGTCAATGACTGCCGGTGGCACCGGTTCTGCGGTGACGGTTTCGCAGGCCTTACATGCATATTGCGGACGAATGTGACGATGGACAAAGAATTTGGCCGGTTCTACGTCGAGTTGTTCGGTGACGTCTTCACCGATTTTGAGCAGCGTGTTGCCGCACTGTCCGCATTGGCAGGATTCCGGTTCATGGCGGTGTTCGATGCGTGGCAGATGATCAGGCAACGGTTGGCGGCCTGCACGGGAACGCGGCGGTTTTGCCGGTGTTGTTTTTACAGCCGGTTCAATCTGCTCGATTTCGGTATCAACGGCTGCAATATCAGCCAGCACCGATTCTTCAAATAAACTGAGCTGCACCACTGACAACGATTCATTCTTCTTGCCGAAACGGATGCGGCGCAAATGCGCCAGCTCCATGGTCAATGCCTCGATCTTGCATGCCTGTGCACGAATCTCTTGTTGCGCCTGATCAAGTAATGCTTGAACAATACCGGTGACCTGTTGTTTGGTATCCGCATCAAGGTTTAATTGATCAAGCTGCGCCAGTGATTTCATGGCTGTTATTATACCAAAAAACCAGCCTAACTTGCTGTAAATATTGAATTATCAGACTGATTTTATGCGCGCAAATGAGCAGGTGGCAATGCCGATAAACGCTGCCAGTCCACACCTGCTGTCAGCCATTGCCACTGTGATTGACTCAATTCAAAACAACGATCTCCCAGCTTCGGCCACACAAACCAGCCCTGATGCAAACGGCGCTGACATAACCAAACGCCAGTGCCATCCCACAACAACACCTTCATCCGGTTGCGTGCGCGGTTGCAAAATACAAAAGCTGAACCCGCACAGGGTGAATGCCCCAATGCCTGTTGGACAATAAGCGACAATCCGTCAATACCCCGGCGCATATCCACAGGCTCCACAACCATCCAGATTTGTCCAGAATGCGCAATCAATCCAGACATCTCAACAATTCACCGAGCCATTGTGGTGATACATCTGCCGGCAGTTCGAGTGTATGACCGCCTGAACAACGCAGTTTCAGATAATCCGATGGTGTTGTGGTTGTTCTGATCGTCACCGGTATCAACGAAGTTCGTTGATTGTCTTTTTGCACATCACGATAAACCCGTAGCCAATTCCCAAATGTCTTGCTGTTCAATCCATGATCACGGCAATAAGCCACTTGCGACAAACCGCTCGCCTGCCACGCTTTGATATGACGTATCTGTTGTTCTTGGGTTGTCATTGGTTATCCTCCAATAAATATTTGAAGTTAACCAGAATGAGATCTGCTTTCTAGATGGTAGGGCTAAACGCTTACGATACATCTGCCGGCAGTTCGAGTGTATGACCGCCTGAACAACGCAGTTTCAGATAATCCGATGGTGTTGTGGTTGTTCTGATCGTCACCGGTATCAACGAAGTTCGTTGATTGTCTTTTTGCACATCACGATAAACCCGTAGCCAATTCCCAAATGTCTTGCTGTTCAATCCATGATCACGGCAATAAGCCACTTGCGACAAACCGCTCGCCTGCCACGCTTTGATATGACGTATCTGTTGTTCTTGGGTTGTCATTGGTTATCCTCCAATAAATATTTGAAGTTAACCAGAATGAGATCTGCTTTCTAGATGGTAGGGCTAAACGCTTACTGTTCAGGCGGTCATATACTTGAATTACCAACAGATGTATCCCCGCAATGGCTCGGTGAATTGTTGAAATGTCTGGATTGATTGCCCATGCCGGACGCATACAAACCAAAGACGTTGCATGGCGTATGAAATTGAACAGTGTGTTCAAGCGCAGTCAAACCGGGAAACAAGTACTCATTCTTACATTTTCTGGTCGTCTTGGACAGCAAAAACCCAGATAATCACTATGAATATCATATACTTGACGATACTTTAAGGGCCGACTAAGCAGATGCAATAATTGACACAGATTTCACTGGTATTATCGAGGCCACAGAAAAATATCATACATTTAAATGACTTGTAATTCTTTGCGGATTTGTTTCATTTCAGGGTGAGAGATACCTGCACGTTCAAGTCGATTAAAATCGTTTATTATAATTTCATTCCAGGTTTTTCCTGTATTTTTAATAATTTTGCCTTTGTGTTCGCGATAAACAGCAGTGGCTTCATTTTCATAACCCAGAAATAATAATGCATGTGCATAGTTCGTATAAAGCGGCAAGTAGTTTGAATCGAGTTCCAGTCCTTTCTGAGATGAAGTTAGCGCACCTTGAAAGTCACCGGCAAACAATTGATAGAAAGACAGACTAACGTACTCACCGGGTAATTTATGAATATTGGATTTTTTATGTTGTGCTAATTCTGTAATTTTATTCTTTTGTTGAGTGACAATTTCAAGAATAATTTGGTGAGCCTTTGCTGTAATTCGAGAAGGGACATCTGGCAGTCGTTCAAATATCGAGTGAATTGTTTCGTAGAATTTAAATGTGGCAGATGACGTTACCTGTGCCAACGATATTAATTCTTCTGCAATGCTTATACTATGCGCTTCATTCATCTTAGAGGTTTCTTCAAGTAATGCAAGCAATTGGTTAACTTCATCATCGACATTTTCTATGTTAATAGCCTGAATTATTTCGAGATAAAGATTCTCGACGAAATGATTAAATCGACCACTATTACGCGCAATCTTAAAGATGTCTAAAGGAAGATTTGCCGCAACGGGACGATCACCTAGCATATCAATCTTTCCCGTATTTTCAATTTTAAATTTGGCATGAAAAAGCGCATTTGAATAATTAACCGTTGCAGTTGCGTACCAATTGTCCGTGTTTTCTTCACGCCAGATGAAAACAGGGCGTATCAGGTTGCTGGCCGCCCGAATTTTTTCCTCTGCAGGCACTTCTTGGGACCAGGGGATTTCGTCAATAGATTCTACCAGGAGGAAAGAACCCTCATCGCCATGTACAAAGGTTGTAAAAAAACGCAAGTAAGCTGCTACCTCGTCAATCGTATTCAGTTGTACTGGAAAAATTGCATTTGCTTCATGGATGGGGGGTGACGTACCATCAAGCTCTAATAACTTATCTGTTTGCTCTGATTCCAGAAAATAACTGGTGCGTAAACGATCTTCCTTGTCTAAGGACTCTATCGTTAGCAGTTTCCCTGAAGAGTAAAAGGGCAGTTGCGTGTAACGTATACGCAAAACTTGCGCATTAAGGCGCTTTGAATAAGGCTGAACTTGTTCATTTTCAAGCGTATAAGACCATGGGGCGCTATAAATGGGAGTGGCTTGCCAACCAAACGGTATATTACTTTGACGATTGTCATTGTCTCTCCTGGACGGAGCGCTAATGTCGAGCGATTTCAGGTCAGGAAAATATGTTGAAAGGGAATAATCGCCACTGTTATTAGAAACGGTCATAGCACTGAGTTCTTCCATTGCTTTTGAAGATAACTCTAATATATTGTTGAGCTGTTTTTGTGACAAGTATAATTCTGAATTCGGCGTATCGAGACTAATACTATGATTCTCATTTTCATCAGATAGGCCGTTACTGGCGAGAACTTCTTCCATAGCTTTTTTTGCAGCTTTTAATGCATCATGACTGTCTTTCCAGAATCGCAATATATCTTCAGGATATGTTACAGATTGTTTCCCGGTTTCAGGATCAAAAACCGAAAAAAGTAATTCTGCCGACTCAATTACTCCAGGCCAGTCCGAAAGTATGTTTTGCAGTTTAATCAGACGAGTAATGCCGTAAATTGTATTGATGATATTGCTCTTATTGTCTGGATACAGTTTAGCCTGTTGCAGACCGAACTGCACAAGGTTTTTGTATGTCCCAATTGCTTCTTTATGACGATCAGACTGAGAGTAGAGATTACCCCGTTGTGCTAATAGCCAGGTTTTGACACTTATTAACGCTGAATTGTTGAGATTATCAAACTGTTCCTCAGCAGCGTAGGAATAGGAGATTAATTTGTCATTTACTTCAGAATTGTTCGTTGTCAAAAATAATGCGGCCTGGTATATCCAATACCGCTGAATTGAGAGATAAGCACTATCCGCACCGTTAGCCCCCAGTTCGTCAAGCAGTGACAAAATTTGCTCAACCATCGATAACGCTTCGGTAATCGTTTCCAGATTGGTATTATCTTTTAACTCACTTATTTTCCAGTAATAAGCTAATATTATTCTGTCATCTAAATCGTTGTGTCGAGTAAACTGCGAACGGTAAGCATCTATCCTAGCCATCAATCTTGCAAAAGCGGTATCAAACGCATTTCTTTCCTTTGCAAACCGTTCAAGCCGGAGTTGAACTGAATCTGCCCGTAGCGCTAACGTAAGTGGAAGATAAGGGTGCGGTGTATCTCGTCTCAAGGTTAAACTCAAAGACCGGGCCGTCTTTAAATCAAACTTGGCCTGAAGGCTGTCTCTTTCTTCTGAGAATTGAGCGCGTGACAGCAGAATTCTTCCCAAATGAAATCGATATAGCAGATTGTCTTGATTTTTTTGTACCAAGCCGGAGAGAATGTTAACCGCAATGTTGTATGAAGCCCGAACTTCATTTATTTCATTTGCATCCTCGTGCATGTCTGCTTTGATTTGATGACTCAAGGCGTTATAGAACCGCCAGTGCTGGTCATTATTATTTTGAAAAAATGGTAATGCTTGTTCGAGATCGCTTCTGAATCTCATATACACTTCTTTTGAATTAGAAATCTTAAGTTGTGATGCCAAATTGCGATCCAGAATATTCAGATTAAAAAGTTCGGTATATAAGCCTCGTTTAATTTCAGGGTATTTTGTTAAAGCAGTGCGTGTTAATAATGTTCTAATCTGGTTTTGCGCGGAAGCTAGAAGTTTTAAAAAATCGTCTATTTTATTTTCAGAGTAGAAAGTTTGAATGCGAATACGGCTCAGGCGTTGCGCTAATAGCGTTAACGATGTTTTGTCTACATCATCTATAGGATTATAAAAATCAATAAGCTGTTTTGCTTGGTCAAGTGATTGGTGTGCTTTGACATAGTCGGCTCTATAAAACATGGCCTCTGCTTCAAGAAGCATCACCTGAATTTTTATGAGTGTCGGTTCGCTGTTTTCCTCTTTTAAAGAATTTTTGGCAAACAATAACTTTTTCGCAGCAACAGTGCTTTTAGTGGCGCGTTCAAAATATCCCTGTTCAAACTGGATAATGGCGCTTTTTGCTAAAAAAAGTGCTTCCTGCTGTTGCAAAAAATCGGAATTCTTGGCATAGCCTTTCAATTCATCGAAGCTTTCTTCCAACCGGTCTATAAGATACTGCTTGCTGGTTATTGACATATTACCAGTATTTTCAAGCTCAGTAGCGATATCCACTGCTAATGTAGCAGCTTTTCTGGTTTGTAATTCTTGCTCGAATGATTGATAAAGATACGCACTCGCACCAAGTCCGACGACAACCACTATGACAGCACCTATCCGTAGCATGGCTTTACGAAAACGCTGCTGCCGACGATATGATTCTGCATGACGCTGGACAACCGGGGTTAGTGCATCATGGCTGAGTTCCAGCCATGTAATTTCATCGATTTTATCCCGTTGGATAATTCTTCTGTTAATCAACGTTGAAATTGCATTTCTGGATATTCCATGGCGTTCAATAGCATCTTCTTCGGCTATGCGATTCCGGGCGCCGGATGCTGTAATAAAGTGTTTCTCAATGAAACGACGAATATTCGAATCCAACCCTTTTAATCCAGACTCATAAAATTCCGAGAGAATATCTTCCGGACGATACTGCAACAGTAGCTCCGAAGTAATCTTGTCGTTATTTGCATGAATCCGATGATTATTTAATTCCTGCAATATAACGCTAAGAAGGGTGGGTTCAATCTGTTGTATTCTAAAAAACGGGTTTTGAATACCGATCGGAGATATTTTTTGTGCAGAAGAAATAAAATCAATAACTTGAAAAGCAACATCAGTATCGATCAAGTGGCCGCCAGGTTCTAGGATGACGCTCATGGCTTGTTCGGCAGTCATCGGCAATAGACGGAACCGATTAAGCATAATGGATCTTAGTTTTTCCCGTAAGCCTTCCAGGTCCACCAAGTAGTCTTCTCTGAGCGAAAGAATAACCCGATAATCTATCCGATCCAGATCGTAGTTCTTTGCCAAGCCCTTTTCAGCTCTGAAACGCTCGCGCAAAGTCGCTGGGGGTCTATTCTCGATTAAGTCTTCCAGTTCAGTCAGAAAACTTAAACAACGCGAAGTCCGCACTGGGTTTTCCTGCCCAACTGTAAGAATCTCCTCAAACTGATCAAATATCAGAACTGGTTTTAGCAATTGATTGTCTTGATCCCACCAGTCGTTATTTTTTTTATGGAAATATTCCCATAAGGTTTCTTCTCGAATCGGATAAGGAGCTTCAATACCATCTGATGCTATAGCCTTTTCTATGAAAACTTCTACCTGATCTTCTAAGGGGAGCGTTTCTTCATAGTGATTTAGACGAATATAAACTGGAAGAAAACCTGATTTGCGTAACATCGGTGATACGCCAGCCCGAAGAATCGAGGTTTTTCCCAGGCCAGATTTTCCATACAATACTGTGAGTGTTTCTTGTCGTACTATACGAGATAAATCTTCAATTTCTTGCCTTCTGCCAAAAAAGTATGCAGCGTTGTCTTCAGTAAATGCTTTCAATCCGGGCCACGGATGATCCCGATTTAAATCAGTGTTGGTCGAATCCATTTGTATTGTCTATTTCATCATTAACTGTTTTATGCCATGAAACTGTGAGCCTTATCATAAATGTCTCTAACAATTTCAATGAATTCTTCAATTGATTCATCGCTGGACAAGCGATAAAATTGATAACGCTTAAATTCATCTGGTACGGCTGCTTTATAAGGGTCGATGTCTCCCAGCACAACAGGTAACAAAAAATTGCGATCCGAGCCAGTAAAGTCGGGCAACCTTTTTATTGCCAGACTCCATTCTTTTCTGAAAAATCCCTCATTGCGGGATTCTGTTGTAACCGAGATTAAAGGAATGAAGAGGGAACAGGTGTTGATATATCGTTCTATTTTTCGTTGGTATTCATCACCAGCCTGGAGTTGATCATGATCAAGCCAAACACTGATTCCAGCATTTTCAAGTGCTTTCTTTAATGATATTGCCGATGAACAATCCTGTGAAATACTGCCATCAATTTTGCTGGCGCAGTAACTTATAAACACCGCATTTCGTGGCATGGGTGTGTCAATGAGGCTTGGGTTTGATGTGCTATGTGACGAGTTATCCTCGCGATACTTTTCTTGCCATTTTTCAGATAGATCAAGAGTAAATTGTATTGGATCTTGTTCTTCTACTAATTCTGAATTAGTGGTGAACCGACGTAAAAAGAAATTTAGGATAGGGTTGTCGGTTATTTCATGGCCTGCAAAATATTGTTTGGGTATATCCCGGTGATCCAGTGAAACTCGACGCATCATCCGTAAAAAAATACGAGTGAGCCAGTCTGGAAATTTGTTTCCAATCATGATCAATGGTCGGTCCTGTAATTCCTGTAGAATTCGCTTTGGGCAATATTCGGATGATTGAAGCGCATGCATATACTCAACTTTGTCTCCTTCAGTCAGTGCAAATTGAAGGGGACACTTGTAACTGCCAAATAATTGTAATACAACAGGATAGCCACTTTTTAAAGCGTCTGAGATTTCTTGGTCATTTGGAATATTTTTCGGCGAATAGATAATTACCCGCGTCAGGTTTCGGCCGTCAAATCGCTCCTGATTGAGTGCCCGCTCTAACAAGTTGTCGAAAGTAGTGCTTACAAATAAATTGAAATGTTTGATTTTTGCAAGCTCACTCAGTACATTAGGAATAGCAGGATTTAAGGACTCATACTCATCTCCTATTTCTTGGTATATGTCGTATGGGTTACTCCGAAACTCTGGGTGACTTCGCACCGTGGAACTTAAGTCTAAAGACTGTTTGTCTAATCCATTATAGTTCGCATAACGTAAAGCAAGTTCGTTATAAAGATAGTTTTCTGTAGGAGGCGATAAGAACAACAGATCTTCACCCACAATAGGAACAACATTTCCTTTTGAAATGAGCGCAAGCAGCTGATTCCAGAATCTATTTTGTTTCCGATCATCCATTCTTGTTTCCGCCAGACTAAGTATTGTTTATTAAATAGAGCTGTATTTTTCCCACACTACGGATTGAGTGTAAATCACATAGAAATAGTTGATTGATTCTTTTTACATAAAATAAGAACTGGGTGATAGCATTTGATATCTTGCAAAGTTTAGTCCCATAAAGGACATCAAATAATATGATTTATTAATATCGTAATTATGAACTATCCAAATTTATAGTTGCTTAACTGTGTTAATCTAATTTTGTTGTCTTGAACAAAATAATTCGTTTTTATCCGGGTGTCTCTAGGGGGCGATGGTTATAGATCATCCTCCAAGCTCCAATGTCATGCGCCATAATATCCGCGCATGTTTTAAATCGATTGCCTACAGCAGATAGATTTATAACACGATTTTCATTATCCAAAATTTTACAAATTTCTTCCAGTTGTGATTTGGTAGCAAGAGAACGTGCGGCAAAAGCCTTAAAATCTCCTTGATATCGTATACCACTTAAAGCAGCAGCGAATGAAGGACAAACAGCCGCAAAATACGTAAACGTGTTTTTAAGATTTTTAAGCAAAGACGCATAATGTTCAGGGATATCAGATAGGAATTGCCAATATAGAAACAAAAAAATCAGATATATGCCACATATCCAAAAAGTAGCCCAGAACAGCCCCTCACCACATTTGTGCAGCCTATGGTCTAGACTATTTAACTTAACATAATTGTATTCGTTATAGAATATCTGACCATTGGGTCCCTTCAGTTCACTTTCCGTCATGGTCTTTTTAATTTCTTTAATATAATTTTTGTCGACTCTTATGTTTGGAATGGCTAACTCTCGGAGTATGGCACGTATGTACCACTCTGTCATTCGCTCTGACGGAGTCTCTCCTGTAACAGAGCGCCGGACACCTCCTGCTGAACGGCCAGCTAAAGTGAGAAAACGAGCATGGCGAAGTTGCTCAGCAATCATTCGTGCATCTAAAAACCGTTGATGCCAATGATTCTTATTGCCCTTATTCAAGATTTGCGTTATTGATAAAATTATCAATAATTCTATTATGGTCCATACGCCCTTTAAGAACCAGTCAGATGAAAAAATAGCCAACAAACCAACAGCTATTGCAACGCCAGCCATTAAGAACATTGCTATATAGGAACTTCGATATTGATTTGCACAGAAAACAGCTTCAGCATCAATGATATTATGATTTAAATGTAGGCGATCCTTTACCTGACTTTTTAAAAGACCAGTTTCAGGGCAATCAAAAAAACGTTTCCAATCATCTGTTTCATCAGGCTCTTCTGTATTTGATTTATAAGGGCATTCCTTATTAGCAATTACGTCTCGAAATTTTTTATACAACTTTCCAAAATTACAGAAAATCTTATCAACTTTACTTTGATCAGTATTCTCCAAATGCTCTTCTTTAAAAAACCTTTTGAGAAGTTTGTTCGCCTCTTTGTCTATTTCTTCTTTTAATCCTGGTGGCGCGATAAGCCGTCTAATTTCATCATTTAATTTTTTGAAATCATAAATCGATTCTTCAGTAATAGGAACAAAACCTTTGGCCAGGCCATATTCATAGCACCAGAAGCTTGGATAGTTGTCCGTGTCGGATTGAATCCAAACGATAGGTATGCCTCTAGCTTGCGCCTTTTCCACAATAGCGCAAGTACCACCGCGTGAGCACGGATTACCGTCCCAAACTGCAATTAAAATATCTATATTTTCAAGCATTAAAACCCCTGCAGATTCATACGCTATTGCGCGATTATCCTTAGGTCCATCTAGCTCGAAAACCGCTGCTACATTTTCATTATCCAGAAGATTGTTAAATTCTGTGAGTGATTCTTCAGAAAAATCCTTTCTATATTCATCTTTGGAAAAAGGTAAGATGCATTCTAGGGTGTAGGGAGTGAGCTTCTTACTGTTTTCTGGGTTTTTATCTAATTGAATCGCTATTTTTGCAGCTTCCTGATCGACTCCTTCTGCAAGTGCGGAAAAAAAGCGAAATTGTGGTGGAGATTTGCTATAGAACATATCAAATTCTGGATAAATATCTTCGATAATTATTCCTTGAAGTGCTTCTAGTGTTTCTCTGATTTGTTGACTTACTCTCTTTATTTCGCATAAAGGATATCTTAATACATCATTATTCTTGTCATCATCTTTACTTTTTTTGCTTGTATGACGATGTCCAGTAATGCCTACGCGCAAAGTCAAATGTGGCTTGAGAGGTGTCATAGGTTCTGAATTATTCATGTGGTTTTCTAGGGATTACAAAAAAATAGTTGTAATGTGTCATAACAAATTTTAGCAAAGATTTTTATTGACAATCTCGGTTTATATAAAAAGCTTAGTTTTCGTGGTATCGACTTCAGCTGTTATATTTGATATCACTGCTGACCCGTTAACTGATGAACAAGGAGGCCCGATTCAACCAAAATTGTTACAATACGATTTTTTCGATAACTTATTGAATAAGATTGCATAATCAGGCAATGGCACAGTTATCAGGCCGTCTCAGCTTACGCGAAATTGTTGGAAGCATGAGTGCACAAGCACGCCGTCTTTATCTTCTTGGCAGCGCAAAACTGGCACGCTCCAATCTTGCCCGCATGAATGAAAATAAGCCCTATAGCTTGAATGAAGCGTTGTTTGGGAAACTGTTACATCACTTTGATTGAACGAATCAAACAGGCTTTTGCACAGGAACTGACTGCCAAACAGCATGCACATGACTCAATATTGTAGACAAAAGCGTTGCATGGCGTATGAAATTGAATAGTTTGTTCAAGCGCAGTCAAACCGGTCAACAACGATTTTGAGCGAAATTAGAATTTGGGTAATGCGTTATCAATATTCTTGCACATTAATTTCCGGATTCTCTGGATTTGGCGTCTTCATTCACCGGCGAACTATTGATAATAGTTCTGTATGTTATTTTATTTCCTCAATCATTACGGCTGTCTTGCCGAGTAAGTTAATTACCACAGTTTTTCCGATCAAGTTTATAGCGTACAACACCTAAAGAAAATGAAAAATAACGAACATCCACCCGGCGAGTCTATAACAGACTTCGATTTTGAAAAATGGTCTCATATTGCAAAAACTGATCCAGAAAAATTTGAATTGATGCGCCAGCAATTAATTGATGATTTGTTAGCGCAAGTCCCGGATCACCTCAAGCAACGCATTACACAACAACAGTGGCAAATAGATCAAATATGCAAGCAGGCGGAAAATCCATTGGCTGCCTGTAAACAGATTTCGCAAAAAATGTGGGATAGCGTTTATGGAGAAAATGGATTATTAACTGCACTACAAGCGCCTGAAAAAATATTGCTATCGCGAAAAAATAATAATACTGAAAATGTTATTCATTTAAAAAAATACAAATCTACCCGCAAACCTGTGGATTAACCCACTGCCTAAAATTACTGACCGGAATGTCCTAAAAAGAAGCCGCATACGCTCTCACGATAATCAGGCGACCTATACAACCATTTATGTCGCAACACTGCTTTCCACATCATAGTCATCAACATTAACTTCCACACCAGCCAAGTCAAAACATTCTCTAGTGCAAGGCATTTCAATAAAAGCCATCATCGATTAAACCTATTTATAATCAATTAGTTGATATTTTTAAAATGATTGCTTGCCAAATTAACGGGTAGAAAAGTTGTTTTTTTTCTACATTGAATTCATCACGACACACTGATAATGCGTCAATAAAAATTTGGAAGTGTAATGGCTGAAGACAGTGATTTAGAACGTACCGAAGAGGCGACGCCCCAGCGAATACAGAAAGCGCGAGAGGATGGCCAGGTTGCGCGTTCTCAGGAATTGACAACGTTTACCTTATTGATAACGGCGGCTTCGGGTTTAATCTTTATGGGCAACAGTCTGATTGAAAAGCTGCTGAACATCATGCGCGAAGGTATGCAAATGGAACGGCAGTTGGCGTTCCATACGGACTTGATGATTAATCGTTTTTTTCAATTGGCAGTTGAAGGCCTATTGTCCTTAGGACCTTTGTTGATCTTGCTGATTATCGTGGCTTTTTTTTCGCCGATGCTACTCAGTGGCTGGTTATTCAGTACTAAAGCACTAATCCCGGATTTTAAACGGCTCAACCCGATTTCGGGGTTTAGCCGGATTTTTTCAGCGCACGGTTTGACGGAGTTGCTGAAAGCCGTTGCCAAAACCCTGGTTGTCGGCAGTGTAGCAGCGCTCGTTATCTGGGGTAATAAGGATGCTGTACTGGCATTGATCGCGGTCCCGGTTAGTTCTGGCATCACACGTACGGGTGAATTGTTGGTGCTGAGCTTTTTACTGATTACCGGTGCAATGATTCTGATTGTAGCGATTGATGTGCCCTTTCAGTTGTGGAGCCATGCCAAAAAACTGCGAATGACAAAAGAGGAAATCCGCCGGGAATTTAAAGAAAGTGAAGGTGATCCTCTCGTTAAAGGCCGCATCCGCAGTCTGCAACGTGAAGCCGCCCGGCGGCGGATGATGTCTGAAGTACCCGAAGCGGATGTCATTGTGACGAACCCAACACACTATTCAGTTGCGCTACGTTATAAAAGCAATTCGATGCGTGCCCCTATAGTAGTCGCCAAAGGCGTGCATTTGCTGGCAGCGAAAATCAGGGAGGTCGGTGAGGAACATCATGTGCCTATACTTGAGGCACCGCCGTTGGCACGTGCGCTGTATCACCACGCCGAACTGGATACCGAGATCCCTGAGAAACTATATACCGCTGTAGCAGAAGTCCTGGCATATGTTTTTCAGCTTAAACGATATCAGGATTATGGTGGCGATATTCCGGAGCCATTGGGAAAAATCGCCATACCACAAGAATTGGAGATAGCCTCACCAGGTAATGAGGAATAAGAAAGGAATTCGATGGTTTTATTGAGCAATGCTGCTCTGGACTTTTGGTGTAATTTTATACTATGAATGACACAATGACATTTTCCGGTTTGATGACTGGAAATAATCTTAAAGCGCTGGCTGGTCCAGTTTTGATCATCATGATTCTTGGCATGATGGTGCTTCCTCTACCGCCGTTTGTTCTGGATATTTTATTTACATTCAATATTGCACTTGCGGTTATTGTATTAATGGTCAGTCTGTACACCAAGAATCCGCTTGAATTTGCCGTATTTCCGACGGTTTTATTGATAACGACACTGTTGCGTTTGTCTTTAAACGTTGCCTCTACACGAGTTGTATTATTAGAAGGTCACACAGGCCCGGATGCTGCCGGCAAAGTCATCGAAGCTTTCGGACATTTTCTTGTTGGCGGCAATTATGCGGTTGGCCTGGTTGTTTTTATTATTCTTGTAGTGATCAATTTTGTTGTAATTACCAAAGGTGCGGGGCGGATTGCGGAAGTAAGCGCGCGTTTTACCCTTGATGCGATGCCGGGCAAGCAGATGGCGATAGATGCAGATCTGAATGCTGGTCTTATCGGGGAGGAAGAAGCGCGTAATCGTCGTGCCGCTATTTCCAAAGAAGCGGATTTCTTTGGCTCGATGGACGGTGCCAGCAAGTTTGTTCGTGGTGATGCTATTGCAGGTGTTATGGTGATGTTGATTACCATTGTTGGCGGGTTGGTGGTTGGAATGTTGCAGCATGATCTTGACCTGGATACGGCTGCACGAAATTACACGCTGTTGACGATTGGTGATGGACTAGTTGCGCAAATTCCTGCGTTGGTTATCTCAACAGCTGCCGGTTTAGTGGTCAGCCGGGTGACGACCGAGGAGGATCTCAGCGAACAGGTCCTGGGTCAACTCTTCAATCAACCCCAGGTATTAATCATAACAGCGGGTATTCTGGGTGTCATGGGATTGGTGCCCGGTATGCCGCATTTTGTATTTCTGCTACTGGCCAGCATTCTGGGCCTGGGCGCGTATTTTATGATAACGAATGCCGCCGCCAAGGAAGCTGAACAGTCTGTTACCGAAGTTGCACCCGTTACTGAACAACAAGAAGCAAGCTGGAACGATGTGGCGCCCATTGATATGCTGGGTCTGGAAGTTGGTTATCGCCTTATTCCGCTCGTTGACAAGGCGCAACAAGGCGATTTGCTCAAACGGATCAATGGTATTCGCCGCAAATTCGCGCAGGAAATCGGTTTTCTCCCACCGGTTGTCCATATTCGGGATAATCTTGAACTTCGCCCCAACGCGTATCAAATTACACTGAAAGGGTCAGTTATTGGACAGGGTGAGTCGTACAATGGCATGTATCTGGCGATTAATCCCGGTAGAGTAACTATGAAACTGCCTGGCACGGCAACCACGGATCCGGCATTTGGACTGCCTGCAGTCTGGATTGAGGCCTCATTGAAAGAACAGGCACAGGCCAATGGCTATACCGTTGTTGATGCAAGCACCGTCGTCACAACGCATATTAATCATTTGATTCACTCACATGCATCCGAGTTGTTGGGCAGGCAAGAGCTTCAACAGTTACTGGATCATTTAAGCGTTAAAACACCAAAATTAATCGAAGATCTGGTGCCCAAGCTGCTGCCGCTTGCAGTTGTTCAAAAAATTCTGCAAAACCTGCTCGTGGAAAGTGTGCACATACGAGATATGCGCACGATTATCGATGTGCTGACAGAACATGCTGCAACCACACAGGATACCGAGCAATTGACCGCACTCGTGCGCAATGCACTTGGGCGCGCCATTGTTGAACAATTTTTTCCAGCTGGAGCAGAATTGCAAGTCATGAGCATGCACCATGAATTGGAAAATATTCTGATGCAGGTTGTGCAAACAGGTGGTAAAGAAGGTGGCGGCATGGAGCCGGGTCTGGCGGATATGTTGTTGAAAGAAGCAAAAGCGGCAGTTACACAGCAGGAAAAATTGGGACTGCCTGCTGTACTGCTGGTGCCAGGCGCGATTCGCAGCCTGCTTTCGCAGTTTCTGCGCCGTGCAGTGCCGCAGCTTAGAGTTCTTGCACATTCAGAAATACCAGAAACCAGAAAAATCAAAATCACTTCCATTATTGGAGGTCAATCATGAAAGTTAAGCGCTATATAGCCGCAACCTCGCGGGAGGCGCTGCGTAAGGTTAAAGAAGATCTTGGAGCCGAGGCGATTATTCTATCAAACAGGCAGACTCCGGCTGGAGTGGAAATTATGGCGCTGGCCGATACAGATATGTCAAACCTGGTTGATACGCAGCAAACCGACCACTCGAAAGAACAGAATAAAAGCGAACCAGAGCATCGCCATAGTGATCCGGTTGATGATAATCATGTTTATACCGCTCAATCTGCATCAACTGGCACGAATCAGAGATTAACTGAACGCATTCCGGAAAATGTAGTTTCCGAAGAGTTTGTGCACAGCCTGATGAAAGAAATTCATGCAATGAAAAATACGCTTGAAGAGCAATTGGCAACGGTCGCATGGGGAAACACTGCGCAACGTAGTCCAGAAAAAATGAAGATTCTGCGCACTTTACTGAATGTTGGGTTTAGCCCGTTACTGTCGCGCCGATTGGTCGACAAGTTATCGGAAGGATCGAATTATGCACAAAGCATGAAACAGGCAATATCCGCATTAGAATTTAATTTACATGCCGCCCCGGATGATGAAATGATTAAAAAAGGTGGCGTGTACGCGCTGGTCGGTGCCACAGGGGTGGGCAAGACAACGACAATTGCCAAATTAGCGGCAAAATGCGTCATCAGACATGGCGCCGAGAAAGTGGCTTTACTGACAACAGACAGTTACCGGATTGGAGGACATGAACAGTTACGAATCTACGGCCGGTTATTAGGCTTGCCTGTCAGAAATATCCAAGATGCAGATGATTTGCAGCTGACATTATCAGCGCTTAAAAACAAACATATTGTTCTCATTGATACAGTAGGCATGAGCCATCGTGATCAGATGGTGGGCGAACAAATTGCAATGTTGAGTAAAGCTGATGTAGACGTAAAAAAAATGCTGGTTATGAGTGCTGCGTCAAGCGACCGAACTCTGGATGAAATTATCACAGCTTATCGGAAGTACGGCATATACGGATGCATCATCACCAAGCTGGACGAGGCTGCTGGCATGGGTGTTGCGCTGGATGCGGTAATACGGCGCAAATTGGTACTGCACTATGTAACGAATGGTCAGAAAGTGCCAGAGGATATTCATTCAGCCAATCCGCGTTACTTACTTCATCGAATTTTCAGCGCAAAGCCCAGTGATACGGCATTTACGTTACAAGATGCCGAATTTGCACTCATTATGGCAAGAAATAATAACGTGGATGAACCGGACTCAAGAATTTATGCTGGAGTCGGCCATGACTAGATTTTTAAAGGATCAAGCAACTGGTTTGCGCGATTTGATGTCTTTACGGACAAATACCTCGACACGCGTTATCACGGTAACGGGTAGCGCCAAAGGTGTCGGCAAAACAGCAGTGACGATTAATCTGGCATCAGCATTAGCTGAAAAAGGTAAACGCGTTTTGCTGATAGATGAAAATGCTTGTCCGAATAATATTTGCGCCAAGCTCGGGTTAAAAGCTCGCTTTGATCTGATACATGCCATTAATCTGGACAGAAGATTGGATCAGGTAATTTTAAGGGGACCTGAAAATATTTTTGTTTTATCCGCATTGAGGGGGATTCACGCGCTGCCCAAGCTGGATCTGGCGGGTCAGCAAGAGCTTGTTAAAAGCTTTAGTCAACTGTCCGATTCGATCGATGTCATTTTAATTGATACCGCATTGGGCGGAGAGACACATGTTTTACCGCTAAGTCTAGCCTCAGAGCAAGTCATGGTTGTGTTGTCGGGCTCGGTAACTTCGTTAATGGGTTCTTATGCATTGATCAAGATGATGAGCAAGGAATATGCCAAGAAACATTTTCTGGTTTTTGTCAATAAAGCCGATACAGCACCTGCTTCACGCGCTGTTTTCGATAGTTTCTCTCGCATCGTGCACCAGTATCTTTCGGTTTCACTTGAATTCGTTGGTTTCACCGTAATGAGTGAGAAAATGTATCAAGCAAACCGACTTTGCCAACCTGTATTTAATGTTTTTCCGGCATCCGAGGCTGCCAACGATTTCAGGCAACTTGCTGATAATGTGATTTATTCCACTTGCATGGACCATTTTGACGGAGAGGTTGATAGTTTTATGCAGCGACTTATTCACACAAGCCATCTGAGTATGGCTAATTTTACGGTTTAATGATTATGTATACAGCGACTGGAATTAAGAGTAAAGAAGAATTTGTTGATGAATTTGCGCCGCTGGTCAAACGTATTGCTTATCATATGATGGCAAAGCTACCTGCCAGTGTCCAGGTGGATGATCTTATACAAGCAGGGATGATTGGTTTGCTGGATGCAATCAGTCGCTATGAAGGCTCTTATGGTCGACAGTTTGAAAGTTATGCAGCACAACGTATCCGCGGTTCAATACTGGATGAACTGCGCGATGCAGATTGGCTGCCACGCAGTATACGAAAAAAAATGAGACAAATTGAAGCAGCAGTCAATACACTTGAGCAGAAGAATGGTTGTGCGCCCAGTGAACAAGATCTTGCTGAAGAATTGAAAATATCATTGGAAGAATATCGATCAACATTGCAAAGTGCGCGTGGTGCGCAACTCATTTATTATGAGGATTTTCAGCAGGAGGACGAAGAACCCTTCCTGGATCGATTATTTATTGATGAGGAAGGCAATCCTTTAAATACATTAATCGATGAGAACCTAAGAGTACTATTGGTCCAGGCGATCGACAATTTGCCCGAACGTGAAAAAATGGTAATGGGCATGCACTATGAGCAGGAAATGAATCTGCGGGAAATCGGCGAAGTTTTAGGTGTGAGTGAATCACGTGTTTGCCAGCTTCATACTCAGGCAATTGCACGTCTGCGCAGTCGTTTAAGAAATCTCTGAAATGTGAAATCTTTCGCTGATGACTGGCAACGAAATGAATGATAAAGCAAGAATCGATTTTAGCAGTATTGCGGGAATTATCTTTGCATTAGCCGCTATTATGGGCGGCCAGATTTTAGAAGGCGGTCACATCGGTGCATTAATGCAGCTTGCTGCTTTCATTATAGTTATGGGTGGCACGGTAGGCGCCGTTTTATTGCAAAGCCCCGTCAAGATTTTAATGAATGGAATGAAGATGTCCAAGTGGGTGTTCTTTCCACCTAAAAGATATTCGCAGATTTTGATCAAACAATTGGTCAACTGGTCGTACTTGTCGCGTAAAGAAGGCCTCCTGGTACTTGAAAGCCATGCTGAATCTGCAACAGATCCATTGACCAGAAAAGGACTGCAACTACTCGCCGATGGCAGCAAACCAGAAAAGCTTAAGGAAATACTGGAAATTGAAGTTGAAGCGGAGATTTCATATCAGCGGCAATCGGCAAAAATATGGGAGGCAGCGGGAGGTTACGCACCAACCATAGGCATTCTGGGCGCAGTCCTTGGGCTGATTCATGTCATGGAAAACTTGTCTGATCCGAGTCTTCTGGGTAGCGGTATTGCGGTTGCATTTGTAGCGACAATTTATGGCGTCGGCTTGGCCAACCTGTTTTTCCTGCCTGTAGCAAATAAGCTAAAAAGCATTATCAATGAACAGCTTGTAATGCGAGAAATCCTGATTGACGGCCTGGTTGCCATTGCACATGGTGAGAACCCGAGGCTGATAGAAAATCGTTTAATGAGTTACTGCGTGAACGATGAATAGGATTTGTTCGGGTTGATATTTTAAAGTATTGATTACCTGCTATGGCGAGAAAAACGTTCAAAGACGAAGAAGTGCATGAGAATCATGAGCGCTGGTTGGTGTCTTATGCAGACTTTATTACGCTGTTATTTGCATTTTTTGTTGTTATGTATGCAGTTTCCTCCATTAATGAGGGTAAATATAAAATACTGAGCGGTTCTCTAATAACTGCATTTAAAAATACAACCGCCAGTGCTGGCGCCGCCCAGCCAACCCATTTGGAACCCATTATTAAAAAAGAAGAACAACAAGACGGGATGATAAAAATCATTGAAGAGAATAAGATACAACGTATCCAAAAACAGGAAAAAATGCAGTCAATTGCAAAAAGTATTTTGCAGGTATTGGAACCGCTTGTTAGTAACGGTAAAGTTAGAGTTACACAGAGTAACTTGGGAATTACGATAGAAATTAATGCGAGCGTTCTTTTTTCTCCTGGAGAAGCATTATTGTCTGATCACTCCAGTGAAACACTCAGGGCTGTTGCGCAGGTATTAATGAATCATGACCATGAAATCCAAGTCGAAGGGCATACCGATAACCAGCCGATTAATACAACTTTTTTCCCATCCAATTGGGAATTGTCAACTGCCCGGGCGAGCAGTGTAATCAGATTATTTATAGAAAATGGCGTTGATGGACACAGAATGACAGCACTCGGGTATGGAGAAAACCGGCCGGTGGATACCAATGATACAATCGAAGGAAGAATGCGCAATCGGAGAGTATCCATTATGATTATGTCTCATGAATCTGACAAGGTTACCGAGATTCCGGTTAGTCTGAACTAATACTCGCTCAGACAAGCTGCCAGGGTCGATTCATAGGTTTACGCATCGCCAAGCAAACACTGACCGAGTAAAAAAGGAAAAGACTCATACGGTTGTTTCATATATTCCGAACCGAAGTGCCCCTCTCCTGTCATGACAACCAGCGTCCCGCCGAGACCTTGACGCATCAATTCGCCTTGCTCCTGGCCGCAGTCCCAGGGATCGTTGTCTGAGTGGATGAATGTCAATTTGTGGCAATTTGCTTTAATCGCGTCAATGTCAAACCCGGCAGGATACGTTAAATCATATGGCAGTTTGTCGGAAAGCGGTTTGATAAATCCGGCTACAGAAATCGCATGTCTTGCAGTAAAATCCGAACGCGAAAGAAGCCTCAGAATCAACGAACCACCCGCAGAATGACCCACCATTAAATCATAATCGCGACAGCGCGACTTGTTAATGACTTCCTGAACCCAATTATCCAAATCATCAAATCTATCACACTCAGACAACGATGGCGTCCATACGTCAAATCTCTCCCGTTCCAGTGCAGTTTTCAGCCAAGGAATCCAGAAGCTCGATTCTGAGCCGCCAAGTCCATGAAATAATACAGCTGTTTTTTTCATAGGAATTAATTTATGTTGAAAATCAATGAAGTAGATTAGCACAAGTTGAATAAAATTGACATTGTCATTTAACATGCATTCAACCAAATGCTGTATGATTCGGCAATTCCTAGAGATTTGTATTATGGCCAGTCTTTGCGCAGCAGAGATCAATGGAAGTGTTTTGCCATTCTGCCGTTGAATCTCGAGGAGTAGTATTTGGAGTTCAATCTTTTTACGTAAAGGTTGGTTTATGAAATACCCAGAGCAGGCTATAATAAAAATTTTGCGTATAAATTCATGAAACGCTTTCTTCCCTTATTGATATTTCTGGCCATATTACTGCCATTCATACCAGCACAAGTGTTAGCGCAACAACCTTCAATATCGATTGCTGCCAAGGCATATATGTTATCGGATTATCAATCCGGTCAGATATTGGCCAGCCAGAATGTACATGAACGTGTTGAACCGGCATCTTTGACCAAATTGATGACGGCCTATATTGTTTTTTCTGCACTTAAACAAAACAGTATACAACTGAATCAGGCTGTCCCGGTTTCGGAAAAAGCCTGGCGCATGATCGGGTCACGCATGTTTATTGAGCCAAATAAAGAAGTAACCGTTAATGAATTGATTCGTGGAATGATCGTGCAGTCCGGTAATGATGCCTGCATAGCATTGGCGGAAATTATAGCCGGTTCCGAGGAAATATTTGTGCAAATGATGAACCAGGAAGCATTGCGACTCGGCATGAAAAATACGCATTTTATGAACACGACGGGCCTGCCTGATCCCAATCATTATACTTCCGTTCATGATTTGACATTGCTCGCAGCGGCAATCATTCGCGATTTCCCGGAATACTATCCGCTGTATTCACTTAAGGAATATACCTACAATAGTATTACCCAGCCAAACCGTAACCGCTTGTTATGGCTGGATCCGCATGTTGACGGAATGAAAACCGGATGGACAAAATCTGCCGGATATTGCCTGATCACATCGGCCAAACGTGACAAAAGACGCCTGATCTCAGTCGTTATGGGCGCCAAGTCTGCAAATGCGCGGAGTATGGAAAGCCAGCGCTTATTAAATTATGGTTTCCAGTTTTACGATACCGTGCATTTATACAAAAAAGGTGAAGTCCTGACATCGATCGAACTGTGGAAGGGATCTCAGGATATGTTAAAAGCAGGCTTTAACAGTGATGTGTACTTCTCAATTCCAAAAGGACAGGCGGACAATCTCAAGGCAACAATGGAATATAAACAGCCTTTGATTGCACCGGTCAGTGCAGGTCAGGAAGTAGGAACAGTCAAATTCACCTTGAATGGTCAGCTGGTAGAAAGTTATCCTTTGGTTGCGCTGGAAGATGTGAGCCTGGGAAATTTTTTTGGCCGCGCGTGGGACAGCTTCATGCTGCTTTTTAATTAGAACGCTATCCATATGATATTTCTGAACGGGCAATTTATGCCAATCGAAAAAGCCTGTATTTCTGTATTGGACAGAGGCTTTATTTTTGGTGATGGCGTTTACGAAGTAATCCCCGTCTATTCACGCAGACCTTTCCGATTGACAGAACATTTGCATCGCCTGCAACATAGCCTTGACGGTATTCGATTGAAAAACCCGTATACAAATGACAAATGGGGCGATCTCATCGAACAGGTTATTGCCAAGAATGATGGCGAAGACCAGTCCGTTTATCTGCATATCACCCGAGGCGTGGCCAAGCGCGACCACGCTTTTCCGCCAGTGCCGCCAACGATTTTTATGATGAGTAATCCATTGCTGCCGCCATCACCGGAATTACTGGAAAATGGCGCTGCGGCAGTTACTGCCAGCGATAATCGCTGGGTGCGTTGTGATATTAAATCCATCTCGCTGCTGCCAAATGTGTTGTTGCGGCAAATTGCTGTGGACGCTGACGCTTCAGAGACGATTCTGATCAGGGACGGTTACCTGACCGAAGGCTCGGCAAGCAATATTTTTATTGTGAAGGATCAGGTGTTACTTGCCCCGCCCAAAAGTCATCTAATGCTGCCTGGAATTACCTACGATGTTGTGCTTGAACTGGCTGCCAACAATAATGTCATTTATGAAGTAAGGGAAATCACTGAAGACGAAATGTTTGCCGCAGAAGAAATCATGCTGACTTCTTCAACCCGGGAAGTTATGCCGGTAACGCGTTTAAATGACAAGCCGGTCGGCACAGGCAGGCCCGGTGCAAAATTTACGCTATTACACCAGCTTTATCAGCAATATAAAGCAACGCATATGCGTGGCGGCGTAGTCAGTTAACCGCTTCACATTTGATAATTTTAAGCAGCAGTTCCATGACATGTCTGAAGATTCTTTAATTGAATACCCGTGTGATTTCCCGATTAAGATCATGGGCAAAGCTGAACAGGATTTTACTGAAGTCGCGTTGACGATCGTAAAACACCATGCGCCGGATTTTGATGAAAAAACCATGGAGATTCGTTCGAGCAAAGGCGGGAATTATCTCAGTATTACCTGCACGATTCGCGCGACTTCGCGTCGTCAACTGGATGACCTCTATCGGGCGTTAACGGGACATCCGAAAGTATCGGTTGTGCTTTGATGGCAGGTAAATCATATTTTGCAGCTGAATGATCATGATGCGTTGAGTCACCGGTTTATAATCAGGCAATTGGGTACGGTCAATTATCAATCCGCATGGCAGTCAATGAAGGATTTTACCGACAAGCGGACATCGCAGACAGTTGACGAAATATGGCTGCTACAGCATCCGGCAGTTTATACGCAAGGCATTGCCGGCAAGCCAGAACATTTATTGGTTAGCAATGAGCTACCCGTGATAAAGTCGGACCGCGGTGGTCAAATTACCTACCATGGCCCGGGACAGCTTATTGCCTACCTGCTTTTGGATATTCGGCGTTTGAAACTGGGCGTGCGTGAACTGGTCAGGCGCATGGAAAACGCTGTGATCGCGTTGCTGGACGAATATCATGTCAAAGCGCACGGTCGTGTTGATGCACCAGGTGTTTATGTGGGCAATGCAAAAATCGCTTCACTTGGCTTGAAAATAAAAAGAAACTTCTGTTATCACGGTGTTGCATTGAATATCGACATGGATTTGCGGCCATTTTCGGCAATCAATCCCTGTGGTTACGCCGGATTGCAGGTGACACAGACCAAAGATCTGGGAATTGCGGATGGACTGGAAGTACTCGGCCTTAAATTGTCGGATCATTTGCAAAAGGAACTGGTTGTTAACATTCCAAATTAAAGAAAGGAAATAAATCTTTACTATGACTTCAGAAATACGCCAGAAAGGCGCAGACAAAACAGCACGTAATCCTGTCAAAATCGATCCGCAAACGCGAGCAGACATTTTGCGCAAGCCTTCCTGGATTCGCGTGCGGTCTTCAAACAGCCAGGCATTTTATGAGGTCAAACGCATTCTTCGGGAGAAAAAGCTGCACACCGTTTGCGAAGAGGCCTCTTGTCCCAACATCGGAGAATGTTTTGGCAAAGGAACAGCGACCTTCATGATTCTGGGCGATTTGTGTACGCGGCGTTGTCCGTTCTGCGATGTGGCGCATGGCAGGCCAAAGCCGCCGGATCCTGAAGAACCCCTGCATCTGGCGCAATCGATTGCGGCGATGAGGCTCAGATATGTCGTCATAACCAGCGTTGACCGGGATGATCTACGCGATGGCGGTGCACAGCATTTTGCGGATTGCATACGCGAAATACGTCAGCATGCGCCGCAGACGAAAATTGAAATACTGGTGCCGGATTTCAGGGGCAGATTGGACGTTGCGCTTGAAAAGCTCGCCAGTTGCCCGCCGGATGTGTTGAATCATAACCTGGAAACCGTTCCGCGGCTTTATAAGCAATGCCGTCCCGGTGCGGATTACACCCATTCGCTCAAGCTTTTGCAGGATTTTAAAAAGCGGTTTCCTGAAATTCCGACAAAATCCGGATTGATGGTAGGGCTTGGTGAAACTGACGAAGAAATTCTGGGTGTTATGCAGGATTTACGAGCGCACCAAGTCGAGATGCTGACTATTGGGCAATATCTGCAGCCGAGTATCGGCCATTTGCCGGTCTTGCGTTACGTTACCCCGAAAGGATTCAAGGAATTTGAACAGGCGGCAACCGATATGGGCTTTACCCATGCAGCATGCGGTCCGATGGTGCGTTCCAGTTATCATGCCGACCAACAGGCGCATGAGGCGGGTGTGGTCTGAGATCATTGTTTGACAACATATTTTTCTATTTTACAAGCGCTGGATATTTACGACAATTGATTTCTTCCAATAACCTTGCTATCCTAAAAAGTCATAATTAATGGGAAACTAGGGTTCCGGCCTTGTCAATTTAAAAGTTTTGAATGAATTAAATTGATGGGGTGGCTGGTTCGAGAGTTTCCGGTCTCGTCAATTTTATCTACCTAGATAACGAGATTCCACGGAGGGATAAAAGCCCGGGAGATAAACGTATGCATACGTGCATGCATATTTTCTCGGTCTGTGCCCGGGCTTTATATCCGTTGAATAGGAGTCATCGTTATGTCTGTTTCATCGCAAAAGAACCTTTTACCAACTGACGAAGCACAAGCTGCGGCGGGAACACTCAACCGCAGCATGAGTGTCTGGAATAGCTTCACCATGGGGTTTGCGGTCGTGTCGCCCGTAGTCGGTCTTTATGCCATTATGGGCGTGCAAACCGTAGTTACGGGTGGCGGCTGGTTTGCGGCTCTGATTATTTGTCTGGTCATGCAGTTACTGGTGGCGACGGTTTATGCCGAACTCTCTTCGCAGTATCCGATTGCGGGCGGCGCCTATAAATGGGCGCGGCAACTGGGCGGTGTAACGACAGGGAAATACGCAGGCGTTATTTACGTCAGTTCGACGATTGCCATGTTAACCACAACGGCGTATACCGGCGGGATCTGGCTGGCGACCTTCTGGGGCGCGCTTGATGGCAGCGGGTCATCGATGGTGTTCTGGGGCGCGGTTTTTCTATTGCTCTGCATGCTGCTCAATCTGGCGCATGTCAATCTGTTCAAGACGTTGATCGCGATGGGTGTTTATGCCGAGATCGTAGGCTCATTCGGTATTGCCCTGTTGTTATTCTTCTTTTTCCGCCAGCACGGTTTTTCGGAGTTGTTTCAACATATGGGAACCGGCACTGCACCCACAGAAACAGCGGCTTTTCTTGCCGCGCTGGCTATTGCGGGATGGGCATTTATCGGTTTTGACGCGTGTTCCACGACAGCCGAGGAAACGCACCAACCCAAGCGCATGGTGCCGCGCGCCATATTTCTTGCCTTGAGTGCCGTTGGCGCTGTCGTATTATTCAATTCAGCGGCTTTGATTCTGGCTTTTGATCATAATGCGTTGGCTAATGCCAGTAAAACGGCTGATCCGGTGACGCCGCTGATCGCAAGCAGTTTTGGAGACTGGGTTGAAAAACCCTTTTCCGGAATTGTGATGATCGCTTTTCTGGCCTGTGGCGCATCTGTCGTTAAATACACGTCACGTATCGTTTTCTCGATGGCGCGTGAAGGCAATATGCCCGCCATGCTGAGCACCGTTACCGCCGACAGGACGCCGCGTAATGCCATTCTTTTTACTGTCACGCTGTCCAGTCTGGGTTTGCTGCTCGGACTTAACGATGGCGCGGTTGCAACAGTGATTGCCTTTGGAACGGGCGGACTTTACGCCATGTTTGCGATGACGACGGGGGTTGCTCTGTTCGCAAGGCTCAGTGGACGATGGGATCCATCGTTGGGTGAACTCAAACTCGGTGCATGGGGGCTGGTGATTAATACCGTGGCTTTTGTCTGGTCGGTATTTGAATTGATCAATATCGCATGGCCGCGCACTTATGCGGTTTCACCGGATGCGCCCTGGTGGCAGTTGTGGGCGATACCGTTGGTGCTGGGCGGCATTCTGGGCATCACGACGTTATACCTTCTGATTCAGAAGGTGCGCTGTAATTAAATTCGAAAGTACATAAACTTCATAGCTTTGCTTATGAGTCAGAAGAACACTCTGATTTCCAGGCATTTCATTGACATTCAATTAGGAGTCAACAATGGATCAACATCAACATAGTGTATGGCAAGAAACCATTCCGGGCGGCTGCCACTGGTCCGGCATTGTGCGCCGGGGAATGACGTTGCGTTTGACGGATATTAATGGCGGCGCAAACGCGGCGGTACTGTTTTATAACCAGGAAGAAAAACTGGAACGCTATAACATGGCCGATACACTCAAGTCGCAGCATACTTTTTATTTAACCAGGGGTCATGCCTGCCATTCCGATATGGGAAGGATATTCTGCTGTATCACCGAAGATACGGCGGGCTGGCATGATACTGTCTGCGGTTTGAGCGATGCGGAATTGATACGGGAAAAATATGGCGTTGCGCGCTATCAGCAACATCGCAATAACATGTATCGCAACGGACTTGACAACCTATTGATCGAATTGGGCAAGTGGGGGCTGGGACGCCGTGATATCGTGTCCAACATTAATTTTTTCAGCAAAGTGACCGCCGATGCAGCAGGCGAGTTGGCTTTCCACTCAGGCCACAGCACAACAGGCGATTTTATCGATCTGACATTCGAGATGAATACGCTGATGGTGCTCTCAACCGCACCGCATCCGTTGGATCCGGCTGAGTCCTATCAGCCGGGTTCGGTCAGTCTGGCATTGTTTGCAAAACCGGCCGGTGCAGCAACTGAATGTATGCAAATCGCCGAAAACCAGCGGGCGAGTCAAAATACCCAACGGTTTTACGCATGCTGCGGAGGTGATGCATGAATGCGCATAACCAATTACACGGTTTAACTGAAAGTGGGTTGGATCCCGCAGATGCTGTTGTGGATGAAATCTGTTCGGCAGGCGAACCCTGGGTCAAACGGGTGAATGCCGGGCAGGTCTTGCGAATTGTGGATCTGGAAGGCAACCAGGCTGTCGATACGCTTTTTTTCAATGCGCATGACGCGTTGGAGCGCTACAGTGTCACCGATACCCTACGCCGTCAGCACAAAATTTATCTGACAACGGGCAGCAGACTTTTTTCCAATTTCGGTAATGTCATGTTGACGCTAGTTGCAGATACGTGCGGGCGGCATGACACACTGGGCGGCGCTTGTGCGGCGGAAAGCAATACGGTGCGTTACGCGCTGGAAAAATATCCCATGCACAATTGCCGTGATAATTTCCTGCACGCGCTGGCGCATGACCCGCAGTGCGGGCAGCTCGGCATGAACAAGCGTGATTTGCCGAGCAATATCAATTTTTTCATGAATGTTCCGGTCACCGAAGCGGGAGAACTCGAATTTGATGACGGCATTTCTGCGCCCGGCAAGTATGTTGAAATGCGTGCCGAAATGGACGTCATGGTGCTGATATCAAATTGTCCGCAACTGAATAACCCGTGTAATGCCTATAACCCGACGCCGGTGCGCCTGTTGATCTGGAATTGATCGAATTTCAGTGGTCTACAGCGAGAAAAGTGAATCGAGGAGCAGATGATGTTTGAAAAGATTTTAATCGCCAATCGCGGCGCGATTGCCTGCCGGATTATACGCACCCTGCGTCGTATCGGAATTAACAGTGTGGCGGTTTATACTGAGGCGGATGCAATGTCTCGTCATGTGAGCGAGGCCGATGAAGCGTATTGCATCGGCGACGGCCCGGCGGCCGACAGCTATTTGCGTGCCGACAAAATACTGGCTGTGGCGCAACAGGCGAAAGTTCAGGCTGTCCACCCCGGTTACGGTTTCTTGAGTGAAAATGCGGATTTTGCCGATCAGTGTGCGCTGCAACATATTCGCTTTATCGGGCCTACCGCGCAACAGATGCGCGTTTTCGGACTCAAGCATACCGCCCGTGAGCTGGCACTGGAAAACAAAGTGCCGTTGTTGCCGGGAACCGGATTGTTAAGCGGTTTGGATGAAGCGTTGCATGCCGCGGCGCATATCGGTTATCCGGTGATGCTGAAGAGCACCGCCGGTGGCGGCGGCATTGGCATGCGGTTATGCTGGAACACGCAAGAATTAACCGATGCTTACGATGCTGTTAAATTTCTGGCGCAACAGAACTTCAGCGATGCGGGTGTTTTCCTGGAGAAGTATATCGAAAATGCGCGGCATATCGAGGTACAGATTTTTGGCGACGGCAAGGGCAAGGTCATCGCACTTGGCGAACGCGACTGTTCCATGCAGCGGCGTAATCAGAAAGTCGTTGAAGAAACGCCGGCGGCCAACCTGACAACGCAATTACGGAATGCATTGAGTGAAGCGGCGGTTCGTCTGGGTGAATCCGTTCACTATCAATCTGCCGGCACCGTAGAATATATTGTCGATGCGGCCAGCGGCGAATTCTACTTTCTTGAGGTGAATACCCGTCTTCAGGTGGAACATGGGATTACCGAAGCGGTTACCGGGATTGATCTGGTTGAATGGATGGTGCGTCAGGCTTCGGGAGATTTACCGCCGCTTGATTCGTTTGAAATAAAACCGACAGGGTCAGCAATTCAGGTGCGTATTTACGCTGAAAATCCCGCCCAGGATTTTCAACCGTCAAGCGGCATGCTGACCGCCGTGCGGTTTCCGTCTAACGTGCGTATTGAAACCTGGGTAGACAGCGGCACTGAAGTGACGCCGTATTACGACCCGATGCTGGCGAAAATCATCGTGCATGAATCCACCCGCGAGCAGGCGATTACCGCTTTGTCACAAGCGCTCGATAATACTGCTTTACACGGGATTGAAACCAACCTGGATTATCTTCGGCAAATAATCGGCAGCACTGCATTTTATGAAGGGCGCTACGGCACGCGTTATTTAAACGGTTTTCACTATCATGCGCAGTCCGTCGATGTTCTCAGTCCGGGTGTGCAAACGACGGTACAGGACTATCCCGGCCGGCTGGGTTACTGGCATATCGGCGTGCCGCCTTCAGGCCCGATGGACGCGCTCGCTTTTCGGCTGGCGAACCGCCTGGTGAATAATACGGAAGATCGGGCCGGACTTGAAATAACATTCTCCGGCCCGACGCTCAGGTTTAACTGCGACAGTGTCATCGCAATCACCGGTGCGCCTGTTGCGGTGCAGCTTGATGGTGAAGCCTTGCCGCTTTGGCGGTCACATGCAGTTAAAGCCGGGGCGGTGCTGCAGTTTGGAAAAACCACAGCGCATGGTTGCCGTACTTATCTTGCAGTGCAGGGCGGGATTCAGGTTGCTGAATACCTGGGCAGTCAATCCACTTTTACATTGGGACAGTTTGGCGGGCATGCCGGACGCGCATTGCGTAGCGGCGATGTGTTGCACATTCAGGAAACGCATCATCATAAACAGCGTTTGCTGACGCAGGATAGTCATCCGTTTTATACAGATCGCTGGGAAATCGGTGTTTTATACGGTCCGCACGGTGCGCCGGATTTTTTTACCGATGAAGATATCCAGATGTTTTTTAACACCGAATGGACCGTGCATCATAATTCCAATCGTACCGGCGTGCGATTACTGGGACCGAAGCCGCAATGGGCGCGCAGCGATGGCGGTGAGGCCGGTTTGCATCCCTCCAATATTCATGACAATGCGTATGCGATTGGCGCAGTCGATTTTACCGGCGATATGCCGGTCATTCTGGGACCGGATGGTCCGAGTCTGGGCGGTTTTGTTTGTCCCGCAACCGTGGCCCATGCCGAATTATGGAAGCTGGGGCAATTGAAACCGGGTGATACGATACATTTTATTCCGCTGTCGATAAAACAGGCGGCGGCTATGGAACAAAATCTGAATACCGCCATTGAACAGCTGCGCTTCCCGGAAAATACGGCGGAACCAATCACATCGTTTTTACCGGACAACCCCGTGCTGCACAGGATCGAAGGGCATGGGCATACGCCCGAAGTGGTTTACCGTCAGGCAGGCGACAAATACCTGTTGATTGAATATGGGCCTGTGGAGCTTGATTTCAATCTGAGACTGCGTGCACATGTGATGATGAACTGCATACAGCGTGCGCGGGATGCTGGCGTTCTCAAAGGCATCGTCGATTTGACGCCGGGGATACGATCGCTTCAGATTCACTTTGATTCACACGCCTTGCCGCGCGAACGGCTGCTCGACTTCTTGATTAGCACTGAAGCGGAATTGCCTGCGATTGAGGAAGTGGAAGTGCCCGCACGGATCGTGCATCTGCCGTTATCGTGGGACGATAGCGCTACAAGGCAGGCGATTGATAAGTATATGCAATCCGTCCGCAAAGATGCGCCCTGGTGTCCGAGTAATATCGAATTCATTCGCCGCATCAACGGCCTGGACAGTGTCGAGGATGTGCAACGCATCGTGTTTGAAGCGAGTTATCTGGTGCTGGGTCTGGGCGATGTCTACCTTGGCGCGCCGGTCGCAACACCGATTGACCCGCGCCATCGTCTGGTCACGACAAAATATAACCCGGCAAGAACCTGGACGCCGGAAAACGCCGTCGGCATCGGCGGCGCCTATTTATGCATATATGGCATGGAGGGGCCAGGCGGGTATCAATTCGTTGGCCGCACGGTGCAAATGTGGAATCGGTATCGTCAGACAATTGATTTTAAGCACGGAAAGCCGTGGTTGCTGCACTTTTTCGATCAAATCCGCTTTTATCCAGTCAGTGAAAACGAGCTTTTGCAGTTGCGTAAAGACTTTATCAGTGGAAAATTCAGGTTGAGAATTGAAGAAACGACGTTCAGTTTGAAACACTACAACCAGTTCCTGCAGGAAAACAGCGCATCCATCCAGGCGTTCAAGGTTAATCAGCAGGCTGCATTTGAAGCGGAGCGCGACCGTTGGCGGCAAAACGGTCAGCAGGCGTATTCGAACGAAGACATGCTCGATGACGCGGATGCGCAAAGCGAACTGGATTTACCTGAAGGCACGCACGTCGTAGCATCACATATTACGGGAACTGTCTGGAAAATACTCGCTCAGGAAGGACAGCAAGTAACACCAGGTACGCCGCTGATCGTGATTGAATCGATGAAAATGGAATTTACCGTTGAAGCCTGCGCAGATGGCACAGTCCAGCAAATTTTTTGTCAGGAAGGCGCCTATGTGACAACGGGGCAGATGCTGGCGATTATTTCAGTTGAGTAGGTATTGTTATGTGTGAAAGTTTGAGTTTAAACCTGTGTATTCAAAAAGAGAACTGAGCATGTACTTGTACTGACAATCAGCATGGCATGTTGAAATAACCGCTAACGACCAAAACCGAGCAGTCACTATTTTCAATAATTCACTAATAATCTGGATTTGTTATGATGGAAGCCGAATTGACGAGTTGTCAAAGAACAATGAGATTGCGCGCAGTTTATCGTGTTTGATTTCATAATTGACGTAATATATTGTGCCATTTTGGATGTCTAAGAAATACCATGCGAAAAGTCATAGCTTCGATTAAGCCAGCAATTTTTCCTGTTTATTCAAAAGAAGAAATAATTGGAACTTGTTTTATTTGCAAATCGAAACATGTCATTACATGTGCTCATGTAGTTGAAAATTCGGAAGAACCTATCGTTGAAATAAACGGAAAGAAGGTCAAGTTAATCCCAGTTTTTAAAGACCGCTCCTGGGATGTCGCAATCTGTGAACTTTCAGATGATGTATTTGACTACAACTTTGGGTTAGAGCTAGGTGCATATGATGACGCAGCAGAGGGTGATGATGCTTTGATGTGTGGATTTCCGTTAGGACTTGGATATCACGTAACACACAAAGGCATGATATCCGCGAAAGATATAATAAACGGACGTTATTCATTTCAAATTGATGCATCAATAAATAGAGGCAATTCTGGTGGTCCGTGCATTATCCTGAAAGACGGTAATCCTATTGTCGTCGGAGTGATAGCAACACGACTGGTAGATATAGATTTCACTCAACTTCAAGATTTGGCTAATGCTTTCAAAGAAAACGGCCAACGCTCAAGTGAGAAAACCACAGGAAAGGAGATTACTGGCTCAATAGCTAGACTTATGCTTACGTTAACCGATCATGTTGGTATCACATTGAATCAATTTAATCGGTATCTAAATGTAGGTTTCGGAGAAGCGGTTTCAATCGATTATGTTACCCATGCAATTAATAACATAAAGAGGCGCTAACCAGGTCCGGGTCAGGTCCATAATCAAGCACACATGAGAATCACAGGCGACTCGTACACGTTTTTTAGGAATCCTTATTCATGCCTCCACCGTTTTTTTGCGAAAACGGTTTATTCGTTGAATTGGGGTGTGCAAATAACGACAAGTTTGATCAGTATCAGTTTGGAGCGTAATTTTGCCCGGGACAAGCTTAATTTCCGGGGTTTCACCAACCCCGCCCGCATTTGGATTTCTCCAGTTTAGCAAGCAGAATTTATGTTGACTTGAAGGCATAACTGCTTCCGTATACCCGGTTTCCCGTTGGACAGTTTCGGGTCATGATGGATTTCGCGGGTACGGTTCAAATCGAGGGTGTTCAAAATTCTGTGTCAGTTTGCCAATCACCTAACGCGCTTCGCTTGTTGACCACTGAAACCGGTGACCGATCGACACAATTCGTGTCGATACGCTAACCAGTTTCAGCGGTGACATAAAAATCTGTATTAAATTCATAAATCCAACGCCGCATCCAAACGACCCTCAAAATATATCGCTAACTGGGATAATGTCAAATTCCAGTTCTGTATCGGCATCGTCCATTTCTTGCTGGCATTTTTAATTCCGACATACAGTAGCTTTAGTAGACTGTTTTCATTCGGAAATCCACCTTTGGTTTTTGTCAGTTTGCGAAATTGGCGATGTACGGCCTCAATGGTGTTGGTTGTATAAATCACACGGCGTATCGGTTCAGGATATTTGAAGTATACCGATAAATTTTCCCATTTGTTGCGCCAGGATTGAATCACGATGGGATACTGTTTTCCCCATTTGGCTTCCAATGCATCAAGCGCATCTTCAGCTGCATCAATGGTCGGCGCTTTGTATACCGGTTTCAGGTCAGCCATGAATGCTTTTTGATTTTTTGACGCCACATATTTCATCGAATTGCGGATTTGATGAATAATGCATAACTGAACCTCGGTTTCTGGAAAAATACTGTTGATTGCCTCAGGAAAACCCACGAGTCCATCAACGGCGGCAATAAGGATATCCTGTACGCCACGGTTATTTAAATCTGTCAGTACGGAAAGCCAAAACCGGGCGCCTTCGCTTTCCGATACATACAACCCTAGTACTTCCTTCTTTCCTTCAATGTTTAAGCCAAGTACGGTATAAACTGCCTTGCTGACATACCGGCCATCGTCTTTCACTTTGTGATGTATGGCATCCAGCCACACGAACGGATAGTGACTATCCAATGGCCGTTGCTGCCATTCCCTAAGCTCCGGAATAAGCTTGTCAGTGACTGCACTGATCGTCGCCGATGAAACGTCAATGCCGTATATCTCGGCAATATGCCCAGAGATATCCTGATAGCTGGAGCCCAACGCAAATAACGATAGAATTTTGCGTTCGATTTCATCGGTAAGATGAGTCTGATGCTTTTTAACCAACTGAGGTTCAAATGTACCGTTGCGGTCTCTGGGTGTTTCCAGTTGAAAACTACCTGATGCTGATTTTACAGTCTTTGGCGTCGTGCCATTCTTCCGGTTCTGTTCATCCCCGGATTTGATATGCTGTTCAAGTTCCGCCGCCAATGCAGCTTCAGTGAGTTGTTTGATCAATGGCGTTAATATGCCATCTTTTCCATTCAAATTCCGCCCCGCTTTCAAGGATTCCAAGGCTTCTTCAAAATCAAATTGCACTGTAGTCTTGTTCATTCGTCACTCCTATAAAATTTAATACTAAAGGAATGACACAGAATTTCTAATACTCCCTTCAAATCGGCGTAGCGGCTTTGCTGTGTATGTATCTGAGCATAAAACCTGTCATTAAGACCAAATAACCTACGCCGCTCCGACGATTTGCCATCACTTCAATTTGCCACGTTATTGCCAGTGGCTTTTCCTTGTCACTAAATCTTTGGTTGATGCTGAGCCGAGAAAGCCCGAAGCTCCATTTTGTGTTGACGCTTTAGGCTTTCCAACTGCATTTCCTGCTGTTTCCGTACATTATCAAGCTGTATTTTATGTTGCTGTTGCATAGCTTCTAGCTGGGCAGATTGGCGTTTTAGAACTGTATCCGAATCAAATTGTTTCAACGCTGTCATAAACTCACCTCAAATAAAGTCAGTTTGATTTAATTATATAAACGAGAAAGTAATATCTGCACTATTACCGGCAATATCCTCAACGCCAGTAATCACGATCTCGGTACCTGCATTATAAGTTTCATCCATACCCAAAGTAACGTTTAATGTCGAATCAGTAGGTAACCAATCCAATATAACGCCATTACCAAATGTACTATTGCTGCTAAAAAAAGATTCGATAGTGTTCTTATTACCAATTGCCTCGCTAAAGTCAAATACCAGCGTGTCGCCGACATCGGCTGTTCCATTAAATCCGCCATCATTCTGGAGCAAAATACCATTACCCAAGTTACTCGGTGCGATGGTGTCAGAAATAGAACTGCCAATAACATTCCAGTTGCTATCGTAAGCCCAGGTGGTGGCGCCATCAGAACGTGTGCCGCCCTGGAACATCCAGTTGCTGTCGTAATTGTATTCCCAGCTTTCCGACATGATGCCGTCTGACCAGCTACCGCTGTCGACATAGCCCGTGATGTTGCCGAACTCATCCCTTAACGTGATTTGCGTACTGGTTGAGGTGTAACCTGAGCCGTCACTATAGCTATGGAATGAACTTATCTGGTTCCCGTTTGCGTCGTAAGTGAATGTATCCGTTGAAATAGAGCCATAACCATTGTCGAAACTCGAGACAGTCTGGTATCCGGTCATTGCGCCCAGCAAGTCATAGAAAGTGGTTGTACCAAATTCGTCGGTTGTTTCGTAACCAATGACAGTAATACCATCGGTGTCCAGGATTGGCGTCATGCCGCTGACATCCATACTCTGGCCAATGATGTTCCAGTTGCTGTCGTAAGTCCAGGTGGTCGCGCCATCGGAGCGTGTGCCGCCCTGGAACATCCAGTTGCTGTCGTAGTTGTATTCCCAGCTTTCCGATATGATGCCGTCTGACCAGCTACCGCTGTCGACATAGCCCGTGATGTTGCCGAACTCATCCTTCAGGGTGACTGTGCTGTTACTTGAACTGAAGCCATTGCTGTCGCTATGTGACGATCCTGTCAGGTTCCCGTTTGCATCGTAAGTGAAGGTATCCGTCGAGGTATAACCCAAACCGTCGCTGTAACTCGAAACAGTTTGATAACCTGTCATCGCACCTTGCAGATCATAGAAAGTGGTTGTACCGAATTCGTCGGTTGTTTCGTAACCGATGACGGTCACGCCATCGGCACCCAGGGTTGGCGTCATGCCGCTGGCATCCATACTCTGGCTAATGATGTTCCAGTTGCTGTCGTAAGTCCAGGTGGTAGCGCCATCGGAGCGTGTGCCGCCCTGGAACATCCAGTTGCTGTCGTAGTTGTATTCCCAGCTTTCCGAGATGACGCCGTCCGACCAGCTACCGCTGTCGACATAGCCCGTGATGTTGCCGAACTCATCCCTTAACGTGATTTGCGTACTGGTTGAGGTGTAACCTGAGCCGTCACTATAGCTATAGGTTGAGCTTAGCAAGTTCCCGTTTGCATCGTAAGTGAAGGTATCCATTGAAATAGAGCCATAACCATTGTCGTAACTCGAGACAGTCTGATATCCGGTCATTGCGCCCATCAGGTCATAGAAAGTGGTTGTACCGAATTCGTCGCTTGTTTCGTAACCAATAACGGTTACGCCATCGGCGCCCAGAGTTGGCGTCATGCCGCTGACATCCATACTCTGGCTAACGATGTTCCAGTTGTTATCGTAAGTCCAGGTGGTGGCGCCATCAGAACGTGTGCCGCCCTGGAACATCCAGTTGCTGTCGTAGTTGTATTCCCAGCTTTCCGACATGATGCCATCTGACCAGCTACCGTTATCGACATAGCCCCTGATGTTACCGAAGCCATCCCTTAGGGTGGTTTGTGTACTGGTTGAGGCATAACCTGAGCCGTCACTATAGCTATGGAATGAATTTATCTGGTTTCCGTTTGCATCGTAAGTGAAGATGTCCGTTGAAATAGAGCCATATCCATTATCGTAACTTGAGACAGTCTGGTATCCGGTCATTGCGCCCATCAGGTCATAAAAAGTGGTTGTGCCCCATTCGTCGGTTGATTCGTAACCAATGACGGTAATACCATCGGTGTCCAGGGTTGGCGTCATGCCGCTGACATCCATACTCTGGCCAATGATGTTCCAGTTGTTGTCGTAAGTCCAGGTGGTGGCGCCATCGGAGCGTGTGCCGCCCTGGAACATCCAGTTGCTGTCGTAGTTGTATTCCCAGCTTTCCGACATGATGCCGTCTGACCAGCTACCGCTGTCGACATAGCCTGTAATGTTGCCGAAGTCATCCTTCAGGGTGACTGTGCTGTTACTTGAACTGAAGCCATTGCTGTCGCTATGTGACGATCCTGTCAGGTTCCCGTTTGCATCGTAAGTGAAGGTATCCGTCGAGGTATAACCCAAACCGTCGCTGTAACTCGAAACAGTTTGATAACCTGTCATCGCACCTTGCAGATCATAGAAAGTGGTGGTACCGAATTCGTCGGTTGTTTCGTAACCGATGACGGTTACCCCATCGGCACCCAGGATTGGCGTCATGCCGCTGGCATCCATACTCTGGCTAATGATGTTCCAGTTGTTATCGTAAGTCCAGGTGGTGGTGCCATCGGAGCGTGTGCCGCCCTGGAACATCCAGTTGCTGTCGTAGTTGTATTCCCAGCTTTCCGACATGATGCCGTCTGACCAGCTACCGCTGTCGACATAGCCTGTAATGTTACCGAACTCATCCTTCAGGGTAACTGTGCTGTTACTTGAACTGAAGCCATTGCTGTCGCTATGTGACGAGCCTGTCAGGTTCCCGTTTGCATCGTAAGTGAAGGTATCCGTCGAGGTATAACCCAAACCGTCGCTGTAATTCGAAACAGTTTGATAACCTGTCATCGCACCTTGCAGATCATAGAAAGTGGTGATACCCCATTCGTCGGTTGTCTCGTAACCGATGACGGTTGCACCATCGGCACCCAGGGTTGGTGTCATGCCGCTGACATCCATACTCTGGCTAATGATGTTCCAGTTGTTATCGTAAGTCCAGGTGGTGGTGCCATCGGAACGCGTGCCGCCCTGGAACATCCAGTTGCTGTCGTAGTTGTATTCCCAGCTTTCCGACATGATGCCGTCTGACCAGCTACCGCTGTCGACATAGCCTGTAATGTTGCCGAACTCATCCTTCAGGGTGGCTGTGCTGTTACTTGAACTGAAGCCATTGCTGTCGCTATGTGACGAGCCTGCCAGGTTCCCGCTTGCATCGTAAGTAAAGGTATCCGTCGAGGTATAACCCAAACCGTCGCTGTAACTCGAAACAGTTTGATAACCTGTCATCGCACCTTGCAGATCATAGAAAGTGGTTGTACCCCATTCGTCGGTTGTTTCGTAACCGATTACGGTTATACCATCGGCGTCCAGGATTGGTGTCATGCCGCTGCTTGTCTCGATCCAACTTTCCATGTTCATCTCCTGTAATTTTCGTTAGGAGTTATACGATCGTAAAAGTTAAATCTTTAGATTTCTCTGCTATTTCTGAACGTGTACTGTGCGGAATACAAATATTCGCAATAAATCCGTATATTAATCACGATAAATATGCGAGATCAGATCAGGGATGGTTTGAAGGACCATAGGATAAACCCCGAACTTTTACATTACCCGTGAAATGTAATCCTATTATTTCATCTTAAAAAGATGAATGATATTATGGGCTTATCCAGTTATTACAACCGACATAAAAAACTGCGCGAGATCGGTTTACTTTTGAATTCGGATTGAGTTTTCTGGGTTGATTGGGCGATATACTTATGGGCATCTCTAAAAATCCATATTTTGTCACAATACTTTGTTGTTCACAAAAAATATCTCCTTACATATCAATCATATGCTGCGTCAATATTTTTTGTTCTCGCCTCGTCTTGTTTAAAACTCTGAATTTTTAGAGGTACCCTTATTTGAAATCGATGAACTGATAATGCACTCCACCCTCTTTCTGTGTTTTTTCCACACTCCAGATATGCCATTGCGCCAGAAGATTTTTGCCATTATCACTTGCGAACTGGTACTTGTCTACAGCATTCTTAAAGTCGAATATCTTATCGTCACGTACAGCATTTTCCATTCTTGATTTGAGTACAATGCGCGCATCTTCAACCTCGTGTCTGTTCAGGAGATGCAAAGCCCAGTATTTAAGTGCGGCATTCTCACGACGGTCGGCAATGAAATGCTCGTTTGTTTCATCAATTAACGTGTTAACAATCGATCTGGCATCTTCTCCGATTACCTTGAAGCCATTCTCAAAATACTCAGTTGAAGGGAGTGGAAAAGTCAGATAAATATTCAATCCGTCCAGATCATTCTTGCCATAAGTGATAAGTTGCTGATTGACTGAAGCATCGCTCAGAAATAAAGTTGGCCTTTGATGATGTGGAAATATATGTTTGATCTGATTGATCAGTATCAATGCATTTGACCAGTCTCCGGCAAAGAAAACAAAATCAATCTCAAGCTTTCTGAGTGTTTCTGCAGGCGGCACCGACATGTTAGTCGACCATAATACTACTTTGCCATTATTTTCCTGGACCCATTGAACAAACCGGGATGCCAGATACTTGGAATAAACCGGATTATGTTCATCCTCCACAACCCACAATACAGAATGATTATTGTCAATTGCAAATTGCCCTGCTTTGGCTGCCTGCTCATCGTCTGTCGGCCACAGACGAAAAACCGGAGGATAATCATCAGAAAATTCACTATCGATGTAATTGTTGGGAATCAATTGCGGGTTGGTTTCCATGGTCAGGATTACCGGAATCGGAGGGTTTGCATCGATAAGATAACTTGATAATGCCGCTTTTGTTTGTGTGCTTTTAACATGACCGATTACCATAAGTGTATCGTTGCGCGTTGCTAGATCAGACGAAATTTGGCGCGCTTTGTCAGGATCGCCTTGATCATCAATGCACCTGGATTTAACAGGTATGGTGTTTATAACTTTGATAATGGTTTGAGAATCATCATTTTTACATGATGATTTCCGAAACCCTTCAAATACATCAGCAATTGCCTGTTCATTTTTGTAATCACCCACCAGATAAATATAATAACTGTTAGCACCGGTCCACCAGTCAGTGACCCGGCCTATAAGAACGATACTGATCACCGCCGCAATAATGGGTATTAACACAAACTTGCGTAATGGTTCGAGCACCAAACGGCATAGCAAGTTTGTAAAAAGCCTGATATCGGAGGCAGGTTTTTTCATTCAGAATTTATCTTTCATTGGTTGATCTCTGTTGAAAACATAACCGTATTTCTGATATTGTCAGACCGGCAAGCGATTAGAATAGTCTTGGACTTTTAATTGAATTTTATGATGCGCTTTACGATTCCTGTTCGTCAAGTGAAGCATGCAAATATTCCGCTTTTTTAACAACCCGGCTGACAGTTGCATAATGCACGCCAAATTCATCCGCTATAGCCTTCATTGTGTAATCACCTGTTTGATATGCGGCTGTAATCCCCTCATTCCTGTCACTAAACGATGAATAATATGAAAGCGGCCTGGCCAGCGCCCTTCTCTGTGCACGGGGAACTTCACTGATGTTTTGATCGGATTGCGCATGTTGCTGCATTTTTTTGACAAATTCTTCTTTGCCAAGATAAATCTGCCCACACAAATCTGCCCAAATACTCGGCAACCCCACACCCGAACGCACAAAATCGATATACGCTGCAATTGCCCGCTTGCGTTGCTTGCCAAACTGCCCCAGTATCCAGTCCGTCTGCAACCACTCAGGACTACTGTTTTTCGCGATCATGGCTACATAACTGCTCCAGGGCCACTGTTCAACATTTTTTACCAGTCCCGCCCGCACAGGATTCAATACAACATAGCGCGACAGTTCAAGCAAGTAATTGTCCTTCTCCACCAAAATGGCTTTATAACGCCCTTGAAAAACATGTCCAACACGATTGTGCGCACGATTAAAGTTCTGCGTATAAACACCATTGAGCTGCCGCATCCCCTTGGACAAATTCCCCTCAACCGTTTCAACAACTATATGATAGTGGTTGTCCATCAAACAATACGCATGACAAACCCAGTTAAACCGTTTACAGACATGACCAAACAATGTCAGCCAATTGATCCGGTCAGCGTCATCCAGATAAATCTCCTCCCGGCGATCCCCTCGCGAAGTCACATGATACACACCACCGGCTAATTCAATTCTTAATGGTCTTGACATGGTTCATTTCAAGGTTTGAAAGAAATACAGATTATAGCATTAATTGCAAGAATGCAAGACTTGACCCCTTCTACAGTTCTTCTACGTAACCCCTTCTACTCTCGCCATTGCATTGTGCGCGACAATATAACGAATTTTAAGCAATTGGTAAGTTGGCGGAGCAATATAGGATATCGAAACGCATGAAAAAGCAAAACAATATCCCCAAAGCGCTTGTGTTGAGTAAAACTGGAACCGGACTGGCGACAATCCGCGGCCTTGCTGCGGGCGGCGTAAAGGTTATTGCAGCGATTTTTAAAAAAGAAGAGCCAGTTAGATATTCATCATGCTGTGAATTAATTGACCTTTGTCATATTCGAGCCAGTAATGATTTGTTAGATTGGTTGATTGACTATGGCAAACAACAAACTTCACAACTGATATTATTCCCAACGAGTGATGAGCATGCGCTTTTGCTCGCTGAAAACCGTCAATTATTACGTCCACACTACATATTTTGGAATAATAGTCACGATGCGTTATTGCAGATTATAAATAAAAATCAACTTTATGCAGTTGCCAAAGAAGCCGACGTTCCAATTATCCCGTCGATAAGCGAGCCAGACAAAGAGCAATTATCTGTGTGGGTGCCAGAAAATAATGCACCTTATTTTTTAAAGCCCTTCTATGAGGGCAATAAACATAGCAGCCTAAATCAGAAAAACTTGATCTTAGTGTAAATCGGCATGTAAAACTTACCAGAATTTTCGGAAAATCGGCGTTGAAAAGTTTCCACTCTGAGATGATAAATTACCGGCATTTTGCTGGAGAACTTTGGAGTGATAGAGATGGATATAATTGCCGAAATCAGAAGGCGACATTTTGTCAGTAAAGAAAAAATCAGTTCAATTGCCCGTTCATTGGGGCTGTCCCGTCCTACAGTCAGGAAACATTTAAAGACGGAGGCTGAACCGGAATATCGGCGTCAAACGCAATGTGCGCCGAAGCTAGGAGAATTTAAAGCGTTATTGACCAGTTGGCTGGAAACAGAGGCATTGCTACCGCAAAAGCAGCGTCGAACAGCAATGCGATTATATGAAGGTTTGATAATTGAAGGTTATACAGGCGCTTATGACAGCGTTCGGCGTTTTGTAAAGCAGTGGAAAGCAGAGAACAAGGATACCCCGGCACCCAGGCAAACGTTTGTTCCTTTAGCGTTTAAACCCGGTGAAGTCTGTCAATTTGACTGGAGTCAGGAAGTTGTTGATCTGGGTGGGCGGGAACAAGTCGTCAAGGTGGCGCATTTTCGTTTGTGTTACAGCCGCAAGATGTTTGTCGTCGCTTATTTCAGGGAAGCGCAGGAGATGCTGATGGATGCGCATAATCGTGCATTTGCGTTCTTTGGTGGCGTGCCGCTGCAGATGGTTTAGACAATCCCAAGACAATTGTGGATGCGGTTTTGATGGGCAAAGAGAGAAAGTTTAATCGGCGGTTTATGGCATTGGCGAATCACTATTTGTTTGAACCGGTTGCCTGCACGCCGGCGGCCGGCTGGGAGAAAGGTCAGATAGAGAATCAGGTGGGTAATGTCAGAGAATGGCTGTTCACGCCGCGCATAAAGTTTGCAACGCTGGATGACTTAAACCGCTGGCTGGCGCAGCGTTGTCATGAGCTGTCAAACAGGAAGCATCCTGATTTTGCACAAACCATTGCGGAATGTTTTCAGCAGGAACAACCGTTATTGCGGCAAATCACAACACCATTTGCCGGTTATGTTGAGCACCTGATGAAAGTCTCCAGAACCTGCCTGGTGCGTGTTGACCGGAATCAGTACAGTGTACCGGCCCAATGGTCCGGGAAGGTGGTTTCGGTCAGAGTATTTGCCGGTCATCTTGATATTGTGGCGGAGGGAAAAGCGATTGCGACGCATCAACGCAATTTCCTGCGCGATCAGCTGATCTGTAATCCATGGCATTATTTGCCCGTGCTGGAGAAGAAACCCGGTGCTATCCGTCACGGCGCGCCATTCCAGAACTGGGAACTACCGGAATCGATCCGTCACGTACGTGAGAAACTTCAGAAGCAAGATAAAAATGAACGCGCTTTTGTTGATCTGTTGTTATTGACCCGCGAAGCCGGTCTTGATGCACTTGAGACAGCCTGTGAACTGGCGTTGGAATCCGGTGTTGTCAATGCCAGTGTGTTGCAGAATGCTATACGGCGTTTGATTGAACCAGTTCGTTCCAAGACATTGAATACCGGCGATACCTTACAACTAACCACTGAACCGCTGGCCGATTTCCAGCGTTACGATCATTTGCTTGGAAGCCGCCATGTCCACTGACTTGCTTACCCAACTCAAAGCATTGCATCTGTATGGCATGAGCGACGCCTGGTCTGAGTTAAGCGCTGAAATGCCGCAACGCAAGCAAATATCGCCGGAAACCGTATTAAGCCAACTGATCAATGCCGAAATAGCCGAACGCCAGCTACGCAGCCTGAAATACCAGATGAAGGCTGCAAAGTTTCCAATCCACCGCGACCTGGTGAAATTCGACTGGAATGAAACGCCACTCTCACGCCAACAGATAGAACAGCTCTCAACGGCTGCTTTTATGGATGATGCACATAACCTCATCCTGGTCGGTGGCACCGGTACCGGCAAAACCCATTTGGCCACAGCACTGGGCGTTGCCGCTATTCATCATGGCAAACGCATTCGATTCTTCAACGCTGTGGACTTGGTTAACCTGCTGGAGCAGGAAAAACAACTGAATAAAACCGGACACCTGGCCAGAAGGCTCATTCAGATTGACGCAGTCATCCTTGATGAACTGGGCTATCTGCCTTTCCCGGAATCAGGTGGCGCACTCCTGTTTCACTTGATCAGCCAGCTGTATGAGCGCACTTCACTCATTATAACGACCAACCTGAAATTCAGTGAATGGGTGCAGGTTTTTGGCGATGCCAAAATGACCACTGCATTGTTAGACCGTATTACACATCATTGCGACATCCTGGAAACCGGCAATGATTCTTACCGTTTCAAACATCGAAAACAATGTATAAAAACCAATTAACCAACTAAACAAGGTGGAAACTTTTCGACGCCGATGACTGGAAAATTTTCAATGCCGATTGACAACCATGGTATATTCGGCATAGAATGGCTAGAAGATAAAAATACAGGTATTTTTTATCTCATCGATTTCAATGCCAGACCTTTTACCTCAATAAGTCACCTACAGTCTTGTGGACTCAACTTACCTCATCTGGCCTATCAAAATTTAATTGCTGATGACCTAAGCGGTATTGAAACCAGGCCCCAATTAGAACGTAAATACTGGGTGGATTTACTGCTTGATCTGTGGTCTTTTCAAGATAAATTGGCCTCACGAGAAATAGGTAAATTAGAATGGATTAGGTCCTTACCAATATGCCGAAGTTACGCCTATTGGTCGTGGAAAGACCCTAAGCCTGGGCTGTACAGATTCTGGATGATTGGCAAGTTGCTGATCGACCGCGTATTAAAGCAGTTAAAAAAATGACCATTGTTCTCAGGTTATAGCGTTAATTGTGGTAATGCAAGACTTGACCCTGTTGTGCAGATTTGTCCAGAATGCGCAATCAATCCAGACATCTCAACAATTCACCGAGCCATTGTGGTGATACATCTGACGGCAGTTCGAGTGTATGACCGCCTGAACAACGCAGTTTCAGATAATCTGAAACCGGTGCAGTTGACGTGATCTTCACCGGTATCAGCGTAGCCGATTGATTGTGTTCTGCCCCAACACGATAAGCCCACAGCCAATTCCCAAATGTCTTACTGTTCAATCCATGATCACGGCAATAAGCCACTTGCGACAAACCGCTCGCCTGCCATGCTTTGATATAACGTATCTGTTGCTCTTGGGTTGTCATTGGTTATCCTCCATAAAATATTTGAAGTTAACCATTATGAAATTTGCTTTCCAGATGGTGGGACTAAACGCTTACACAGCAAGCCGGGGTCAAACAGCAAGTCGCAAGCAAGCGGGTAGCCCGGATAAGTTTTCGTCATCCAGGAATGAATTTTGATGGCAAAGATTTTGCTATTGACTATTGACGACTATTGATAGTGAATTGATTCTCAATGAGATCTTGCCTATGAAATATGAGTGTCGTTCTGCGCGTTTTTGTGTGTGCGCATATGGCGGGTATTGCAATGAAAGATTTGACTCAGGACGGCTAATAGTGACTCCGTTCTGATGGTAGAAAGTCTAAGAAATTAAGGCTCAGAGCACCCGGACGCAACGACGGGACGCAGGCGAGGCGGCATTTGCTTGATAATTCCATCTTTTGTTATCCATTTAATTCTGGTTGATTCGGATATGATGGGGCACTTGATTTTTAGATATGGCGGACAGGTGATCCTTTGTGGTGATATTCAGTCAGTTAATGCAGTAGTCATGTTACCAGGGCTGAAAAATCATTGACACTGACAACAATAGCAACAATAAGGCAACGCCTCGTTCAAACAATTTTCGAGGAATGTGATCTATCACTCTTTTTGCAGTCCATGTTCCCAAGATCACAGCCAGTCCCATCAAAACAGCAAGCACCCATATGCTTGAGTCAAGCATAATATAATGATGATAGGTTATCAATTTAACGCTATGTATCACCAAAGCAGATAAACTCTCACTGGCAATATACGCTGCCGGCGGCAATCCGAGGGACAAAAACACAGCCGCTCCAAGCGGTCCGGCGCTACCAACGATACCGGATAAAAACCCTGTTATCATGCCACCAGCGACCATTACAAATGGCCCTGTCTTTATATCAACAACACTCTGGAACTTGAACAATACAAAAAACAGAATCGCAAAGCCGATACAACGAATAGCCCAATCATGAGACAACGCTATAAATGACAGCGCACCTAATATGCTTGAAGGAATTGCGCCTAACAGAAAAAATCCAACCGGTTTCCATTGAATCACATCAAAATTGAAACCGATTCTTGCAAAATTCCCGGTCAATTGAATAATGCTGAGCAATGGCACCGCATGGTTGATGCCCACAGTTTCGATCAGTACCGGCAGCAGCAGCAATGCGCCACCAAAACCGGCAAGACCTGAAACTATGGCAGCAAAATACGCTGCAAAAAAGAGAAAATAAAAATCAGTCACATGATCGGGTATGAGTTATATCAGATTGAAAGCATTCTTCATTCAGCGAACAAGGTATAGAGCCACGCACTAAAAATAACCATTATAAAAACCCAGAGCAGAATAACCACGATTCCGGCTGTCCAGCTGACTGGTAATTGACTATTCTCGACCTCAAGTGCAAGTGCACGTGCCCTGCAATCCGCCATTACTTGATGCGGTATAAGCCTGATCGCAAATGCAATGCCAATCGGCAATACGATCAAGTCATCCAGATAACCGAAGAAAGGTATAAAGTCAGGGATCAAATCAACGGGGCTTAATGCATATCCAACAATAGCGGCAATCATGATTTTGACGTACCAGGGCGTTCGAGGATCTTGTGCAGCCAGATATAGCGCGTAAGTATCATTTTTGAGTTGATTTAACCGGTGTTTGACTTTTTTGGATAAATGCATGGCGTATTAAATGAATTCACCTAATATTCTCTACAGCTGCTCCATTGACTGGCCAGCAAAGAGGCCTGATTTAACCAGAATTGTTACCATAGGATTGCCAATAACTTGTTGAATAGGATTGAAAAATAAGGCTGGAACACATTGTAATACAATCCTTTCCCAAATTCTGAGATTTGTTCGGAAACATGAATTTGAGTCTCTGATTATTGATTTGTCATCATACAGGACGGGCTTTTCATTCCGCAACCCGATCGTCATAACTTGTCACCATGACGATGGCATAGTTGTCCAACTGTGACAGTTTGTTCCTCTGTGAACTGATTTTCGCGACCTGGATTTACCGGGATCACTTGGGGAGAAACGAGTGAAATTGCATTCGGAAGGGTGCTGATTTGGAGACAATTAATAAAGACTTTGAATTTATGCACGATGCTCTGGCAGCGATCTACACTCTCTTAAAATTATGTTATTGCAGATAGTTTAGATGATCTATGCTGTTACCTGGCAATCCCTCGCCATTTTTTGGCAAGGGACTGCAATTGTTTTCGGAAACAGCCAGTTAGTTGCTTGTACGTTAAAACTTAAAAGTAACTTGTGTGTACCCGTAATTGGTATCGCTGCCACCTGCTACGCCATTTTGTACTTTATCGAAGTAATCGCCTTTAAACAAATGCGTGTACCCGAAGTCAAAAGACATACGTTTCAGGTAGCTGAATTTCGGATCCCATCTTAAATTGATGTCGAACAGATTGCCCAGGAAGCTTCCTGAATTACCCGTTACGTCCTGTAATCCGGAACCGACAAATACGCCTCGTTTATCCGCAAGCCAGAATGCGCGGTGAGACATCATCAGCCTGACTGTAGGCGTGGGCTGGAGTGTGGCACGGAAACCCGCAGGTGAGAAAATGTTTGACGGGAAAAACACGCCCAGAATACCGGTAGGCCCATACTCAACACGGCGTTTTGCAAACAGGAAGTCAAACTGTTTGTTCGGATCGGGGTCCCCTGACACATAGTCGATGAGGTAAAGGATCCTGGCAGGCATTTTTGCTACTTCGAAACTATAACCTATCTCCCCGTGATGCCGATGAGCAAAAAAATGTTTATTTTGAACACTGCCAAATTGATATGTCGATTCAATTTCATAGTCGATACGATTCATTGTTGGCTGAGCAAAAAGCCTGAAACCCGGAGTCGAAATATCGCGTTGTCTGGCTTTGTGTCCCTCATTTAACTGAAACCAGTACACATCAAAATTCGCCCATGGGTAATTGCGATTGGTAATCTGTGCACCAGAAAAGTAGGTTACCGGTGAAAAATCATCCAGTTCGTTTGCTTTTCGGTTGACGGGTGACGTACCAAACATCCTCAGCCCCCAGCCTTTGTCACCTTCACCAACAGTTAATTGAACACCATCAAATGTCGGTGTTAAGGTACCAAAACGGTGCCCTGCAATCAGGCGACCTTCCCCGAAGTCCATCACCATACGGCCCACTTCAAGTTTTCCAGGCAAGCCTGTCCTGAAAAAATTGTCAGTTCGCATATTGACATGAAGCTGAGTGAAATCGAAATGGTTTGCAAAAACTGGCGAACTCGCCTGTCCGTAATGCGCCAGCGGCGCACGTATATCGGTCAGCTCAAACGTGAATCCTAGTGGTTCTTTCCGGTTAATACCTAGCAAAAACCGTGTTCGTTGATGAACCTGCTGGTTATCATCGCCGTTAGAAATTGCCCTAGTAAAACCATGATCATATCCTTCAAAACGTGTACGGTGCTCTACGGCCAATTCTAACCAATCAGGTGTATAGGCAGTTAGTGGCGTTTCGTGATTTTCCATTAGCCGGGTTAAGTTATCGAAGTCACCTAGGAAGTGCCCGGTATCGCCAATTACGAAATCTTTATTCTCAGCTTTACCGGCGCTTTTCTGGGCCATTAAGACTTCTTTATTTGCGCTTACCGCTGATTTTTTAAATTTTGTTGCATTACTCACTTCTGCAGTTACGCTGTTCGCCCATAAAATACTTACACTTATCAAAAAAAGAAACAAACAAGTCGTTTGCAAATTTCTTAGTAACAATGTCATGGTGATTCCTTCTAATAGTTAATAAGAGTGAAAATAAGAATTAGAATAATTAATATTTTGATAACTCAAGCTTTAAAAAAAACTGACTAACTTCTGAGGTAAAAGAATTATTCAGCTGAAGCTTGAGTGCTTTACTGTAAAAAATGATGTCCGTTACGGGCATCTTAATGATTAAGAAAAGTTGAAAAAAGATGTGTGGCAACTACATTATGAATATATATAAACACTGAATAGACGACTATGATTTTATATGCCGCCAATGTTTATATAGATTGATCTAGTATCCACAAAAAAGTAAGAAATCCTCCCCAATAAAATTTTACCAATTATCGTTTGGAAAGATTTTATTTCAAGTGACATAAAGATTTTGTGATTAAAATGTGAATTCTTTGTGAAATTAGAAAAAAAGTTTTTTATGCGGTTTTATAAAATTCTCGATTATTTTAATGTTACAGTATCAAGATTTGATTCATTCGTCTTTTGGCAGAGAAAATAACGAATTCTTAGGACGCATAAAAACCACAGAATATAAGGATGTAAGCAATGAACAAAACATTGGAAGTATTAATCTGGCTTTTGGTGATGTGCATCTTGTTAGGCTTTATCACCAGCCCGCTCGCCGCAGTGACCTCATTTATTACGGTTTCGGTTACATATTTTCTGGTCAGAGAGAAAAATGTACCCGAAGAAACGAATAAACATGAAGATGCTTCAAAAGAATGAATAATGCTTTGAAAGACGCCGGGAGAAGTAGCCCTGGAAAGTTGGACACCAGAATGGCGATATGTACCATATTTTCAGCGGAATTGGTAGGTATTTTATAATCTTTGGACAAACGTCTGAATCCCGAGCCGGCAAAGGTTCGCTCGACAATCCACCGCACAGGCACTCAAGTCAGAGTCAAAACGCAAGTCAGAGTCAAAACGCAAGTCAGGGCCTACCATTGTATTTTTCAGGATGACAAGTCACATCTCAAGCAGTCAGTATATATAGACATTGGACGGGAATGAGGCTCACGGGGCCCGGGGTCAGCTGTATAACATTAACAATTTGAAGCCGGCACACTTTAAAGAAATATTTCCGGCTGCAGCCAAGAATGATCGTATTGATGCGTGTAAAGGTCTGGAGCTATTTCAGTTAAAAGACCACCTGTCGTTAGTCAAAGATGTTCTCTTGGAAATTCACCTTAATCCAAAGATTGATTGCCATTGCCAGTTACCGCAACACAGCAATTATTGCGGCGTACAAAACAGGCGCATACAGCCAGCGGGAAATCGGGGAATTTTATCAATTGCATCCAACAACAATCGGCGCTATTGTTCGCAAGAATCGAAACTATCAGGCTACCGTTTCAGAAAAATGTCCAAATCCCCGTTAGACAACATCCGCATCGTACTCAGTCATACCAGCCATGCAGGCAATATTGGCGCAACTGCTCGTGCGATGAAAACCATGGGGCTGAAATCGTTATATCTGGTAAATCCCCTGTCCTTTCCAGACAAGGAAGCCGACATTCGCGCAGTCAGCGCCCGGGATCTGCTCAGTCAGGCACAAGTATGCAGCAGTCTTGATATTGCGTTGCAGGATACGGTACTCGCTGCCGCACTGACATCCCGGTCACGTGAACTTCCGCATGAAAAATTTGACGCCCGGGCAGGCGCCAGGGTTTTGCTGGAACAAGCGCAGCACCACCCGGTAGCGCTGGTTTTTGGCGCCGAAACATCAGGGCTGACGGCAGCCGAAGTCAGTCAATGCCCATTAAAAATCTTCATCCCGACCAATCCCGATTATGCATCGCTTAATCTCGCCAGCGCAGTGCAAGTGATGGCTTATGAGCTGCGCATGGCGCTGCCGGACGTGGAACCGTGTAAAAAACCTCAGGACACGCCAGCCACACTGGATGAAATCGCGTTGTTCCACCAGCATCTCGAAAAAGTAATGATTCAAATTGATTTTCTGAATCCACAACAACCCAAAAAACTGATGCAGCGCATACGCCGATTATTTTCACGCACACAGCTTGAAAAAGAAGAAATCAATATCCTTCGTGGCATTCTGACCGCAATGGAAAAGAAGTTGCCGCCCAAACCCCCCGAATAATCAACGCCAATCAGATTGTCTTTGACACTATCCAGGCGGCCTTAAACACACATCAAACGGCCGTTTAGTGATGATGTTACAGATTCACCCCAGCCGTTCGATCTTCGCGCTGGTCGTTTCGATGTGCTGCTTCAGCGCGGCGATGCACGGATCAAAGCGGCGGCTAAACCCTGTTGCCACCATGACCCGGGCGAGGAACGCGCGCGCAAGGCCTTCAACCCGACGCCAGGTTTCGTTGGGCACATTGACGCGAAAAGTCGCTTCGGGGATGGTTTCAAGTAGCCTACCACCAGTGTTGGGCGCAAAAGCCATTGGCGTCATGTCGTAGGCTGGCGCAATGCAATATGGCCGACCATGTTCGGAGACGAATGACAGGTTGCCGCTGTGCATATCCGAGTTGCCGATCAGCGTACCATAAGCCCACAAGATATCTGCACAGTCCACTGCTTCTTGGCTAATATGGCCGCCAACCGCCAAACGTCTGGCCATGACGGGCCAGTCACCTTCCGCTCCGGCGAACTCGGCATCCAGCGCAGCCAGAGAGTACAGCGCACAGCGACCCAGGCTGCCAATGCGGTCAAAACGTTCAACCTCGAGGAAACGCTGCCCGCCATGGTCGACTATCCGTGTTTTGGCAGCAGGAATGTTGGCTTCTCGCAGCGTCTCAAGCGCGAGATGTTCGGCCAGCAGAAGATCCCGCCAGCGCTCGCTCACAGACTCATCCGTCAGTTCGCTGAACTTTACGATAACGTACCGTGGCCCATCTGGCGTCATGACATAGGCGGTGAATTTTGGCTGCTCGCCCCCGGCTGACGATCCGGGAATTTCACCGTGAACGGCTGCCAATCGAACATATTCCGCGGCCTTCTGACCCTCCAGAATTGAATCAGGAACGGGAGCAGCGAGAAAGCGGTCTTTTGCGATTTCGCCTAAAAGTAGATTCCCTACCACATCATGACCGTGCACAAGCAGCGCCCGCAAAGCATGAGTATCGTTCCAATCTTTAAGCCGCACCGGAAGTCCAAGTTCAGCGCCATGACGAGCGGCGTACGTCCGGCCGAGATATCCCTGGGGACGCATGTCAAACAACCACCATGGCAGGCCGTTGCTGTGCAGGGCCACACCGTCTTCCTGGCGCATGACGAACCCTTCCGGGCGAACTGGAATCAGGATTCCCAGTTGCCGGAGCAAGCCTTTTGTATCAACCCGATAAATCGGAATATCCGATAGTCCGCGCGTGTTATCACGTAGAGTGTATTGAATAGATCGTGCGGCTCCGATACGAACGATTTCACCACCAAGCCTGTTCAGCGCGCGAGAAATAGTCGGCTGACTTACACCAATATTTACAATGAGTTGTTGCGCAGATAACGGCCCGCGAGACAGTTGTATGCGAATAGCATCAGCGTATTGTGACATGCGCATGAATTAATATATGAATACAATAGTGAATAGATAGTATAAGCGAACTTTAGGCTCATTTGGAAAAAGATCGAAGACCAAAATCGCATGCTATCAAAGACAAAACGTAGTCCATGGGCGTTGAAAAGCTCACCCACAGAACGATACCGTGGCAACCTGCAACCGCGTTACAGCACTTGTATGGGGAATAACCCTTCCCTGTGTACTGTGCACCCTGTTGCATAACACCACAGTAGCTGTACCCGGCAATATCAAGTTGAAAGCGTACTAAACACAGCCGCCGAACATTCATTACACCAGCGTTTATGCTATAGTCACAAGAGGGTATTAACAAAGAAAGAGTGAATTGTTTCTGTTCACGAACACCCCCTGTCAAGTTGGTTGACAGCATCTTTTTTTAGGAGAACCAAGCCATGACCGATTATTGCGACATTCGCGAAGCCATTGTCGACAAGGCGGTAGAAATCGCCGAGCATTCGTCCTGGGAGGCGGTCAGGTTTTTTGATATTGCTGCTGAACTGAATATCACATTGGACGACATCCGATGCTATTTTCGCGAGAAGGAAGAGCTGATCGACGCCTGGTTTGACCGTGCCGACGGCGCTATGCTCAAAGTGGCCGAGCAGGAAGAATTTCTTTCCTTGTGTACGCAAAAACAGTTGCACCGGTTAATCATGACATGGCTTGACGCGATGGCTGCGCATCGCGCCGTAACGCGGCAGATGATAGGCGCCAAGCTCGAACCCGGCCATATTCATATCCAGATACCCGCCATTATGCGCATCAGCCGCACGGTACAGTGGATGCGTGAAGCAGCACAGCGTGACGCCACTTTTTTACGCCGCGCGCTGGAAGAAACAGCGCTGACTACGCTCTATCTGGCGACATTTACCCACTGGATGTTTGACGAATCGGATCAATCGCAACGCACACGCTCATTTCTGACGTATCAATTACAAATGGCGGAAATACTCGATCATACGGTATTCGCTCAGACGCAGAAAAAAACCCGTCCATCAACTGAACCCGCATCACCGGAAAAACCCAAACCGATCCCGGAAATGGCCGTGAACAGCATGAATACGGATCGAACCGTATCCGTCGAACCAGCCAACACGCCAGCCGAAAATGCAACAGTCCAGATGCACTCGAAATCCGGCTAGACAATGGATCCGCTCACGCATGCGTTGAGCGGCGCGCTGCTGGCAAGGGCGGCGGCGCCCGCAAAGCAGCGTCAATGTTCACACCCGCATGGCACGCCCCGTTTACCGGTGCGTTTGCAGGTTGCCACCGGCTTTGCTGCGGCGGCTTTCCCAGACATCGATTTTGCGTTACGCCTAATCGATACCCTGACCTATTTGAACTGGCACCAGGGTCCGACGCATTCGCTGTTGATGCTGCCGTTATGGGCGTTGCTGATCGCATATCTGTGCGCATGGTTATTCCGTGAATATTCATGGCGGCAATTTTTTTTACCGGCATGTCTGGGTCTGGCCATTCACATTGCCGGAGATTTAATCACGTCGTACGGACTCATGCTGTTTGCGCCGCTTTCAACCGAACGCTATTCACTGTCACTGGCTTTTGTCATCGATCCCTGGTTCAGCCTGATCATTATCGCGGGTCTGCTGGCTTCATGGTTTTATCCGGACAAAAAAACCGCTGCAATAGTCGCGCTGACCGGATTGACGGGATATGTTTTCTTTTTATGGATGTTGCATTCGCACGCCGTCGGCATCGCTAATACCTATGCCCGCACCCTGCCTCATGCGCGCATCAGCGTGTTGCCACAGCCGTTATCGCCCTTTCACTGGAAAATCATCATCCGGCAAAATGAAAATTACCATATCGCGCGCGTCAATCTCATCAAAAAAGACGATCCACGACAGAACGATGCAGATCTGTGGTTGTTGCCACAAATGGCTGCGGCCTATCGTCCGGTCTCAGAGAAAAGCTGGCAGTTGTTAAACCAATTCGGGACAGACTCAGCACACGCGTCTGACATACGGCAAGCCTGGTTGCACCCGGCGTTTGAACCTTTCCGCACATTTGCCCAGTTCCCGTTACTGGAACGCATTGACCAGGCTGACGACGCACTGTGCTACTGGTTTTATGACCTGCGTTTCAAATTCCCGGTACTGCCGCCGTCTTTCATATTTGGAATATGCCGCCAGAATAATGAATCAGACTGGCAAATGATGCGTCACCGGGGATTGTTTTATATCGATTAAATTCGTAGTCAGCCGGTTTGCCAATCGCAGCTTAGTCTGGCAACTCAATCTGCAAAAACGGGAAAGGTCGATGAAGCGGTGAGCAGTTTGCCGTAATGGATAAAAATTTCCTCGAGAAACAGGCGAGCGTTGACCGGATGACGGGACAATGGCTGGCGCGTATTCAAGAACCGGAGATACGCCATGCATGCCTGTCGATTCAACTGCCCGCAAATGCGCTGAATACGTGTTTCCAGATGCGCGTGATAGCGCACTTTCCCGGCAGCATGGAAACACACGAGATCGTAACACCATTTCTGCAGCCAATCGACTGTCACAGCCAAATCCTGATTCTGCACCATTTCAGCCATTGTCAGCGGGTCAAAACGCTGTGGCGTGCTGATTTCTTCTATAAATTTCCGGTGTTGCAATATTTTATCCTGAAACGACAGCGCAGACAGCGGCGAAAAACCGGACAACGCCAGTAACATCAGGCCATCTTTCGGTTCACTGCACCCGGTCTGCTGCAATTGCTGTTCAAGCCACTGGCTTGCCGTCGCCGTATCCGGTACCGGCATGGCAATTTGCTGGCAACGGCTTCGTATCGTCGGCAGCAACCGTTGAGGCTGATGCGAAACCAGAATAAACAAAGTGTTTTCAGGCGGTTCTTCCAGTTTTTTTAATAACGCACTGGCCGCTGCTGTATTCATCGTTTCTGCAGGATAAATCAGTACAATTTTATAACCGTGCTGGTGGCCGGATAGATATACCAGTTCATTCAATTTGCGGATCTGATCGATGCCGATCTGTTGACCGGGTTTCTTTGCCGTTTTGTTCGCAGCAGCTTGTTGGTCGCCCGTTTCATGCAGCGAATGATCAACAGAACTCGTCTGCACATTCAGCGCTTCAGACAACGCCTCCGGCAGAAGCACCCTAAAATCGGGATGCGTGCGCTGCTCAAACCAGCTGCAACTGGCACAGTTTTCACATGCGGTATTTCCTGCGCCTGGATTCAGACAGAGTAACGATTTGGCCATCAACCGGGCAAATGTGAATTTGCCGATACCTTTTTTGCCCTTGAGCAACAACGCATGTCCCCGGAATGCCCGGTTGTGCATTAATTTTTGCCAGATTTGCTGTTGCCAGACCAGTTGCTGACTCATCGCGAATCCTGCGAAAACAACGGCTCAAGTGCTTTTTCAACCGCCGCCTTGACTGCGTTAACGGATTGACGGGCGTCGATAACCTGGATACGCGCGGGAAATTGCTGCGCACGCGCCAGATAAGCGTCACGCACCCGCTGAAAAAAATCCTGCTGTTCCCGTTCAAAACGGTCGAGCGTTTTCACCGTACTGACACGCTCCCTGCCCAGCTCGACCGGCACATCAAAATAAAAGGTTAAATCGGGTTGCAGCGTATCCTGCACCCACTGTTCCAATAGCGCCAATTTCTCCCAAGCCAGTCCCCTTCCGCCGCCCTGATAGGCAAAACTCGCATCGGTAAAGCGGTCCGAGATTACCCAACTGCCGTCAACCAGCGCCGGCATAATCACTTTGTCGATATGCTCGCGCCGGGCTGCGAACATCAGCAACGTTTCCGTTTCCGGATGCATGGCGGACGACTGGTCGAGCAACAAGTCCCGCAATCGTTCACCGAGCGGCGTGCCGCCCGGTTCCCGGGTCACAATAACCGTTAAACCTCTGGCGCGTAACGCCGTGGCAAGAAATTCAAGTTGCGTAGACTTGCCGGCGCCGTCTATGCCTTCGAGCGTAATAAATCTGCCTGATCTCAAATTGGAGTATGTGTTGTTATCGGGTATCATGCAATCAAATTTCTATGATCATACACGGATTAGTTTAAACCATTCCATGAAAATTGATGCTGACGGCTGTCTTCACCGAGACAACAGCTTCCGGTTTATTGTTTCTCCCAACTGCGACGACCGTCCAGAAGGTGTTGAAATCACCCTGCTGGTCATTCACAGCATCAGCCTGCCGCCCGATGAATTTTGCGGCGATGGCGTGATTGAATTGTTCACCAACCGGCTCGATCCGGAAACACACCCGTATTACGCGACCATCGCCAGCCTGAAAGTATCCTGTCATTTTTTCATCCGCCGCGAAGGCGAAATCATTCAATTCGTCCCCTGCAGCAAGCGTGCCTGGCATGCAGGCGCTTCATGCTGGCGCGGCAAAGATCAATGCAATGACTTTTCCATCGGCATCGAACTCGAAGGCAGCGATTCAACGCCGTTCACCGACGCGCAGTATAGCGCATTAACCGCTTTGACCCGTTGCCTGCAGAAGCACTATCCGATCACGGACATCGCCGGGCATGCAGATATTGCGCCGGGACGAAAAACAGACCCCGGGCCAACCTTTAACTGGTTGAAATATGCACAGTTGGTTGGAAACAATGATTGTTTCAGCCCACGCTGAAAATCTATCAACAAAACTGCTTGTATGCACGGGTATTCGTCGACATTTAGACAATCGCCAGGTTTATCACCGGAGTATGAAATCCCATTGAACAGCCACAAATTCCTTTCATTGGTTTTCGCGACCTGATCCTGAACATACTTTTGTAGCAATACAAGCCTCCTTTTTGCTTTTTGTGCGTAACCCCTTTTTGTGCGCTGATTTTGTTTTATGTTGACTTAGGTGTTATTTGCCACAGATTAATTATGATAAAAAATTTATATTGTTTGCATGCTTCGATAATTCAAGAAGCGTTTTTATTTTAATCAATTCAGGAGACATATCATGAGATTAATTTTAAAAAACACCTCTACTAAAATTTCAAAAACATTTGCTGGTTTTATGACTACACTGTTAATCACCCTGTTTTTTCTGCAGCCAGCTGCAATGGTTAACGCAGAACCATTGTTATCAAAAGAAATTGTAAGTAAAAGCAATACCGTTGGCCCATTAGACGACCCATGGTTCAAGTTTTGTTTAACTACCGCCGAACCAGAAGACTTGGATGCGTGTATTAATGGCTGGCCAGCTAATCCAGGAAACAAAAATTTCAAATTACAAAGATCGAGTTCTTCTTATGAGTTGGTACTGATTGATGAAGTACCGCGCGCACAAAATTCAGTTTTTGTCTGTCCTCATGAGTTTGGCCCCGCTTGCGATGACATGGTTAAAAGTATTGTGGGTTTTGGAGGCACCTGCGTAGAAGATAGAAACAATACAATCTGCGAAATACCACAATAGGAAATCCTGGGGCCTATCATCGTATTTTGCAGGATGACGCCATAAAACCATAAGTTAATCTTGAAATCGGATGGAAATGTGGCTCATGGGATCAGCGGCTGGAGTCTGGTTAGCTAGACTTGAATGCCATCCCCGCCCTCCTGCATCATCCGGAGTGTCGTACGGGATGGCGCCGATATTTGATTGAGAAAGAGCCACATTCAACCTTCCGAAATGCGCACGAAATGTGGGGCTATAATTTATAGTTTTTGTCCAAGAATGAGACGCTCGTCCGACACAGGGGCCAGGGCTAGAAAAGTAGTCAAGATTAAATCTACCAACTTCATCGCTGTAAACAATACATTCCAATCACCCCACCAATCCAATGACCCTTGAGCAAATAGAGTAGCTACTGCAATTCTCATCAATAGGATAATGGTATAATTTTTATACTATGTTCATTTTTGAAAATGATGAGCGAAAAAGTCTGAACAACCAGAAAAAGCATGGTATCAATTTTGTCGATGCTCAGGCGCTCTGGAAAGATTCCGATTTGATTGAAACCACCGAGAGGTCATAGCATTCGGATCATTTCTGTTCGTCGATCACGCGTTGAAGAGGTCGCAATATATGAAAGCCAAGAAATTTGATTCTGATTTTTATAATGATAAAGATATCATCGCTACACTTGATCTTTCAAAAGCACAGCGGCCGCTTCGAGCGCACAGGCGAGTTAATGTAGATTTTCCCGCCTGGATGATTGAATCCCTGGATAAAGAAGCAAGTCGTTTGGGCGTTACACGTCAGGCAATTATCAAAATATGGCTGGCAGAGCGCCTTGAGGCACAGTCGTCCGTTAACAAATAAGTTGTGTACAGCCCAGAAGATATCGCATCCAGCTCATAAAAATAGACATGATATCCGCGTAATAACACGATCTTAATAAATCGATATTTGCTGTTCTCATTAACCCACCAGCTTCTGTACAAATAAAAAACCACTGGCTTTGCAGCAACCTTTTGCTGTGTATCGATACCGCAATAATCAACATGATATGATGCATAAAATCATCAACACATGTCAGTACGATACTCACCATGGCCGAAGAAATTCTCGATCCGCTGATTATCAGCGAGCAGCAGTTTGACCGGGCGCGTCAGTATATCCATCATTTGCAAAGCGGGCTGGTTGATTTTCTGAAGCAACCCAAGCGGGTTCATATTATTCATTTTCCCATTGAAATGGATGACTGCTCGGTGCGAACATTCCGCTGTTACCGCGTGATTCATAACCTTGTTTTTGGGCCGGGAAAGGGCGGGATACGGTATCACCCGGAGGTCACCGAAGAAGAAGTCATTTCTCTGGCCAAGCTGATGACCTGGAAATGTGCATTGATCAATATTCCATTCGGCGGCGCCAAGGGCGGGGTTTGTTGTGATGTCAAGGCACTCAGCCAGAACGAGTTGCGGCGCATTACCCGGCGGTTTACTTCCGAATTGCTGGAAGTGATCGGGCCGTATACCGATATTCCCGCGCCCGATATGTATACCAACGAACAAACCATGGCCTGGATTTATGACACCTACGATGTATTGAATCCGGGTCGCAACAATCTTCCGGTGGTAACCGGCAAACCCATCGAACTGGGCGGATCATTCGGCCGCAAGGAAGCGACCGGCCTCGGCTGTCTGTATGTCACTGAACGCTTTCTGTCGAAACAGCTTATTCCGGAAATTGCCGAAATTGCGGGAACGCGCGTTGCCATTCAGGGATTTGGCAATGTCGGCCAGGTTGCGGCGCAGGAATTCTGCCGGAGAGGCGCCAGGATTGTGGCGTTAAGCGATAGCAGCGGCTGTATTTATGCCGAATCCGGCCTTAACCTGGATGAAGTCCTGCAATTCAAAAAAGAACATGGTAGCCTGGTTGGCGTACCGGACACCATGACCCTGACCAACGAAGAACTGATCGAACTGGATTGCGACATCCTGATTCCCGCAGCAGTCAGCAACCAGATTCATGCGGGCAACGCCCACAAAATCAAAGCCAGACTGATTGTCGAAGCCGCCAATAATCCGACAACACCGACCGCCGACGAAATCCTGCACAAAAACGGCGTCTATTTGATCCCGGATATCATTGCCAATGCTGGCGGCGTGGCGGTCAGCTATTTTGAATGGGTGCAAAATCACGCCAACGAACAATGGGACCTGGAAACAGTCAACGGCAAGCTGAACCGGAAAATGTATGATTGTGTGGATACGGTATTCAAACGCTGGCAGGGTTTTGTCGTTGGCGAGGAAAAATGCCTGGATAAAATTACCGGTGAACCACTCGGTTGCCCGGATTTTCGCACAGTGGCTTTAGCGACCGCCATCGAGCGTGTTGCGAATGCGACCCTGATGCGCGGCATCTGGCCTTGATCGTTTCATAATAGTCATCAGGCTTCCGGCATGACTCTGGGCCGCCGGTTGTCATCGATGGCCACATAGGTCAATACCGCTTCCGTCACTTTAATGCAGATTTCTTCGCCGCCTTCACGCACGCCGCGCTGCGCATAAACAGTCACATTGACGGTAATTGAAGTACGCCCCACTTTAAGGATATCGGCATAAAAACTGACAAGGTCGCCGACCATCACAGGTTGCTTGAACACAAACGAATTGACGGCCACTGTCGCGATCCGTCCGCGCGCACGCCGGATCGCGGAAATACTGCCTGCAATATCGACCTGCGACATGATCCAGCCGCCGAAAATATCACCGGCATGATTGGTATCCGACGGCATCGGCACCATGCGCAATACCGGCTGCCCTTCCGGCAAGGGAACATGAAGCGCCGGGTCGCTTGCGGTATCATTCATATCGAAAGATTCGCACAATTTGGTGTAATTTCAGCGCGTCAAATCCGGCCGCCATGTTCAAGCCATTGCCTGCATTCAGCGGTCAGCGCCCTGTCACAAGCCGCGTCGTACTGCGCCAACTCATCATCGGCAAGCACATCACGCCAGCGCTCGTTAGTACCTTTGTGCATAAAGGTATTCGCCCCACCCTTCCAGAGCTGTCCACCCCCCGGCGCATATAATTCACCCTGCTGTTTCATCTCGGCAAAAGATACAGCCTTGACGATACCCTCCCAGGCATTGTCAGGCACTTCTATCTCAAGAAATGCGGCCATGCGGCGGATTTCGCCTTCGGTATCCGCCAGCATATCACCATAATGAAACAATTCGATATTAGGCAAATGGCGGAAATTCCACCAGGACTGAACGTTTGACAGATGCGACCAGTACGGCCAGCCATCACTTTCCCATGCAAACGCGCCGCGCGTTATCCAGTTTTTCCAGAACACATGAATATCTTCCGGGGAAGGCGGCAGTTCGTCACCTTCCCGGCCCGGCAGATTGTTCATTAACAGGAATGCTTCATCTTTCATCCCCCGATAATGATTCCATAGCGACATAAAAACGTCACGCGCATCGCGGGCGATGTAGAGATATTTAATATTTTCATTGTAAACCAGTCCGTCCAATGGTAGATGGGTTTTGATAAACCGGCGGTGCTGCTGGGCTTTCAATTTATTCAGCACCACTTCAAGCGGAAAAATACGCATATCCAGCCAGGGCGACATTTCAAACGGCGCTGCGGGAAAGTCGCCATCTGGATAAAGCAAATGCGCAACAATGGCCTGCGTCCATGTTGTGCCCGCCTTATACGATGTGGCAATAACAATATCATTATCCCGGGGTTCAAAATAATCCCAGCGTGTACTGTCCATATGGTGATTCTGATATATATGCGTGCGTTGCGGTAGATTCGACATTTATATGACCTGTTAAAAAATTCATTCAGCGGTAATTCCAAAGAACTACTGCGATTAAGATACGATTAATCTGATACTGACACTCCGGATAAAAATAAGTTTTATCGCAACATAATACCATTTGCGTAACAGTCTTGATTTTCCAGCCACTACTGAATGATTGCTAGTAATTTTTTCATTCACACTAAAAATCAACACCATAAATACCGGTCGAACTGCTAAAATCTGCCTGTTCAACAGGATAAAACAGTAGAGCCGAGCCAGCGATTATAATTCACACATAATAATATCTATAAATATAAAGTTAAAAAACATGTTATTAATGATTGATAATTACGATTCTTTTACCTACAACTTGGTGCAATATTTTTCGGAACTCGGTGAAGACGTTGAGGTATACCGTAATGATGAAATTACCGTGGACAGGATTTCTCAATTGTCCCCGGATCGCATTGTTATCTCGCCCGGCCCCTGCACGCCGAATGAAGCGGGCATTTCTTTATCGGTCATTCAACAATTCTGTGAAAAAACGCCTGTGCTTGGCGTTTGCCTGGGCCATCAAAGTATAGGCCAGGCATTCGGCGGAAAAATTATCCATGCAAAAAAACTCATGCATGGCAAAACCTCACCTATTTATCATAAAAACACAGGTGTTTTCCGCGATTTGCCCAATCCCTTAACGGCAACGCGTTACCATTCGCTCGTCATAGACCGGGCTACACTCCCGGATTGTCTGGAAATAACCGCCTGGACCGAAGATGACGAAATTATGGGCGTAAAACATAAAACTTTAATGATCGAAGGCATTCAGTTCCACCCCGAATCGATATTGAGCGAACATGGTCATGACATACTGAGAAATTTTTTAACGCAAACGCAACATTGATTAAACCCATTCTATGAAACTGCAAGAAGCTTTAAACAAAATTATCGCTCATGAAGAAATTCAGCACGACGACATGTTGTCACTCATGCGTCAAATCATGCAGGGAGAAGTCTCTCCCATTCTGATTTCCGCAATCATCACTGGGTTGCGTGTCAAAAAAGAAACCATTGGCGAAATAACCGCTGCTGCAACAGTCATGCGCGAATTTGCCACCCCGGTTAATGTGGGCGACTGTCAACATTTGGTTGACACCTGCGGCACAGGCGGCGATACGGCGCATACTTTCAACATTTCCACCGCAGCCGCTTTTGTCAGCGCAGCGGCTGGCGTTCGTGTGGCCAAACATGGCGGGCGTTCCGTTTCGAGCAAATCAGGCAGCGCGGATGTACTTGAAGCACTTGGCGTCAACTTGAATCAAACACCGGAACAAGTCGCCGACAGTATCCGTAAAATCGGCGTTGGTTTTATGTTTGCGCCCAATTATCATAGTGCCATGAAACATGCCGCCCCGGTTCGGCGCGAACTGGGCATCAAAACCATTTTCAATATTCTCGGCCCGCTGACCAACCCGGCCGGCGCAAAAAACCAGGTTCTGGGTGTGTTCGACGCCAAACTGGTCTCACAGCTCGCGCATGTCTTGCAGCAACTTGGCAGCGAACATGTCATGATAGTCAACGGCGTGGACGATGGCCTGGATGAAATCACAATCAGCGGGGAAACCCGTGTCGGGGAACTGAAACAAGGACAGGTAACCGAATATGCGGTAAAACCCGAAGATTTCGGCCTGCAATCCGCACCCATTTCGTCAATACAAGTCAGTGACAGCGATCAGGCAAAAACAATGCTGGTTTCCGTTTTGGAAAACAGAAAGGGACCGGCGCGCGATATCGTCTTATTGAATGCCGGCGCAGCCATTTACGTCTCCGGCATAGCGAATTCGCTTGAACGCGGTGTTTATTCCGCACAGCGCGCAATTGAAAGCGGAGCAGCTTTGCAAAAAATGCATGAACTGATCGCATTTTCCAATCAAAATCCGATAACCGCTTAACCGAAGAAACAGCATGTCAGATATTTTAAAAAAGATTCTTACCACCAAAGTTCAGGAAATAGCCGCCGCCAAAGCTGAAAAACCATTTACAGCACTGATGGCAGAAGCAGAATCCGCAACGCCCACCCGCGATTTCGTCGCCGCAATTCAAAACAAATTGATCGCTGAAGCGCCAGCCGTGATTGCAGAAATCAAACAGGCCAGTCCAAGTAAAGGCGTTTTGCGCGGCCCCAAAGCCAAGCATGCCCCTCATCTGAGTTTCACGCCATCCGACATTGCCAAATCTTACGAAAAACATGGTGCTGCATGCTTATCGGTACTGACCGACCGGGACTATTTTATGGGCACCCCGGAATACCTGCAGCAGGCACGCAACGCCTGTCAATTGCCCGTCATCCGCAAGGACTTCATTATGGATGAGTACCAGGTTGCCGAAGCACGCGCAATGGGCGCGGACTGTATTTTACTGATTGTTGCTTCTTTCACCATGGAAAACGATTTTGGCGCAGAAAATCTTGACCAAAATCCGCTCGAGTATATGCGCAAACTTGAAGTGCTGGCATACGAACTCGGCATGTCGGTGTTGGTGGAAGTGCACGATGCCGAAGAACTGGCGCTGGCCCTCCAGTTAAAAACACCGTTGATCGGCATCAACAATCGCAATCTGCGCACCTTTGAAACACGCCTCGACACAACCTTGCACCTCCTGGAAAAAATACCCGAAGGGCGCATCATCGTCACTGAAAGCGGCATTCACACACCTGATGATGTCGCATTAATGCGTCAAAACAATGTCAACACCTTCCTGGTCGGCGAAGCCTTTATGCGCGCCGAAGACCCGGGTGCTGAACTTGCCCGGTTGTTTGGTCACTAACTCTTTAGTTTGGTACTGCCAAATTAACTTCACTGTAGAGAACAAATAAACTGTCCGGGTATGTAGCAAATGATTTGTCCGGATTATCTTAGTCCCAGGAGGGACAAGGATGAAACGGACAGAATGGCTACAGGAGACACGGAAGATGAGATTTGAGGAAGCCTATGGGAATTATAAAAGTGGGAGTATCACGCAAGACGAAGCAGCAAAGCTGCTTGGTGTATGTGATCGCACATTTCGGCGCTACATGAACAAATACGACGAAGGTGGTCTGGATGCGTTATTGGACAAGCGGCTGACCCAGGCATCGCACCGCTGTGCGCCAGTGGATGAAGTGATGCGTTTAACGGAACAGTATCGCAACCGTTATTCTGGCTGGAATGCCAGGCATTTTCATGCATGGTATTGCAAGGACGGTGGCACACGCAGTTATACGTGGGTTAAGAGCCGGTTACAAGAAGCTGGGTTGATCAAACGTACATCAAAGCGTGGCGCGCATCGAAAACGTCGTGAACGCTCACCACTGACCGGAATGATGATTCATCAGGATGGCAGCACCCATGAATGGGTAGCCAATCAGAAATGGGATTTAATCGTCACTATGGACGATGCAACCAGTGAACATTACTCGATGTTTTTTGTTCAGGAAGAAGGCACTGCCAGCAGCTTCAGAGGCGTTCAGGCGGTGATAGAGAAGCAAGGATTGTTCTGTTCCTTTTATTCAGACCGAGGCAGTCACTACTGGCATACACCAGAGGCTGGTGGCAAAGTAGACAAACATAATCTTACGCAGTTTGGACAAGCCATGAAGCGGCTCGGAATTGAAATGATCGCGGCCTACTCGCCACAGGCGCGTGGACGCAGTGAGCGCATGTTCCGCACCCATCAAGAACGTTTACCCAAGGAACTGGCGCTGGCAGGCATCGCCGACATGGAAACGGCAAACCGTTATCTGCAGGAAGTCTATATGCCTGCTTTTAACGATGAATTCAAGCAGCCTGCTGCGGTAGATGGATCAGCATTTGTACCCTGGATCGGTGGAGAAATTGAGGATTTCCTGTGCGAGCGTCATGAGCGTGTCGTGGGTCATGACAATTGCGTCAGCTTCAACAACTTGAAGCTGCAAATTCCTGCCAATCAACATCGGTGTCATTACGTGAAGGCCAAGGTGACAGTACTGCGCTATCCCGACGGCAAGTTAGCGATCTTGCATGGGCCGCGGAAAATTGCCCAGTACGATAAAGCAGGCCAGGAAATAAAACATGATGAAAAGCTGTTGCGTAAATCCGCCGCCACAGCTTCGCAATGAACATCGAGAGGAGTTCACTGCGTTTAATTGCAAAGCGGACAGTTTATTTGCTATAAAACCGGACAATTCTATTTGTTGACAACACCAAATTAACTTCACCTGAGTGATAATTACGGGATGAAGAATACAACGGCACTATACAAACGCTACAGATTTCCAGCAGAAATCATTCAATACACAGTATGGCTTTATCATCGTTTTAATTTAAGTCATCGTGATATAGAAGATTTGTTGGCTGAAAGGGGGATAACTGTAACCCATGAATCGATTCGTTTATGGTGCAACAAATTTGGCATGGTTTATGCCAGGAAGCTGAAGAATCGTCATCAAGGGTACGGTGATACGTTTTTCCTTGATGAAGTATTCGTAAAGATTCGAGGTAAACAAATGTATTTGTGGCGTGCGGTGGATCAAGACGGTGAAGTGGTCGATATATTGCTTCAGGCGCGTCGGGATGGAAAAGCTGCCAAGCGATTCTTCAAACGGTTTCTCAAGAAACACCAAGATGAACCGAGGAAAATCGTCACTGATAAGTTGAGAAGCTATGGCGTTGCCCACCGAGAACTTGTCCCCGACACAATTCACGATACTTCTCAATACGCCAACAATCGCGCTGAGCTTTCGCACCAGCCAACTCGGGTATGAGAACGAGGTATGCGCCAGTTCAAATCGATGGTGCAGGCGCAGCGATTCTTGGGGGTCCATGCTGCTGTGTACAATCTATTTAATCTTGGCCGTCATCTGGTATCTGCCAGTGATTATCGGGATTTAAGACAATGTGCTTTTGCGTCTTGGAAAAAAGTAACAGTAGCTTAAAGCCTGCAATCACAGTGTTTCGGTCGTACCGGAAAGTTAACTTGGCAATACCTTTTAAAGGAAATAAAGCATGAAATCGAAAAAACCATTGACTGACAAAGAACTGGAAGAGTTTGAAAAAAATCGAGACATAGGCGCAGAATTACTGGAATCTGTCCGTCAGATGAAAGCCGGAAAAGGACGTGTTGTCATGTCTCCTGTCATATCCGCACGCAAAAAATCAGGACTTTCTCAGGCTGAATTTGCCCAGCTTCTGGGTGTATCCGTTAGAACATTACAGGAATGGGAACAAGGCCGCCGTAAACCGAGTGGCGCAGCTAAGAAACTTATCGAAATCGCGGAGCGTCACCCCGATGTATTAAAGGAAATAGCGATGTAATTCTCGCCAATAATCTATTTATATGATCTTACGCACGGCCTGGTATTTCGACCAAAAGCACAAATAAATAGTACAGTCAGCTTTCAACCCGAAGCGGCCGACTAGATAGTGGAGGATTAATTTTTAAAACTTGAACTAGTAGGCGAATTTAAACGTGCTCCTTTTGAGTAATCCGTTAACCCTTGTAAACATTTTGATTGTGATACTGAAGATATTCAATCTGCTTATTACTAAAACTTTCTACATTTATAGGCAGATTTATTCCCCAGAGGTTCAACATTATAACCACTTCATTATTTGTAAAAATTAAATCACCATTAGCTAAAAAGAAATACAGCCTTGGTCAAATAGCTTAGCGATAAGAGGTGATAGCAATAACCCATTGTTTCCATCGAGCTGCTCTGTGTTACTGGATACTCTCCAAGGCTTGCTATAAGCAAACAATGGAGTGACTATTGAGGCACCGTCAAACGAAAGGGACAGAAACAGATTTGCGATTCCTAATGGTGAACGGTAACCAGTCCTTTATTCTGCTCGTGCTTGTTGGAGCTTTTCTTGAAGTCATACAGCCTCATCTTCTCAATTTCAAAGGGATTGGTTTCCCCGTTAACATTAATGATTACCAGGCGGCCACTGCCACGGCCATAATCATTACGGAAGTCATATACACCGCCAAAAACGGTTAAATGACCGTCTTCTACTTCCTTTTCGTATTTTTTCAGTGCCGATGCGACCTGATGGTGAACATTTGTTTCCACGCTTACTTTAACTTCAACATGGTCATCCGCTCTATTGCCTGCAACCTTGATTGTTTCAAGCTCGCGCCAAATCGATGGCTCAAGATTCGAGGGTCTGGACATTGCTGCTTCGACCGCGCCACAAGACGAATGTCCGATAATAAATAATACCGGGGTATGCAAATGCCGTACACCGTACTCAATCGAGCCCTCGGAAGTAGTAACCTGATTGCCGATATTACGTACCAGAAAGATATCGCCGTCAGGATGAATATCAAGTGCGTGTGTATGCAACCGAGAATCAGCGCATGTAACCATAGTTGCAATTGGTTTTTGTCCGTGAATCAAATCCTTGAAATAATCTTTTGGCAGTCTTTCCACAAAGACTTCATTGGATTCGAGTACATGCCTCACAATCTCCCTCAACTGCTCTTTCTCGGTTTTACTAACCAAGGATGATGCATCGGCTGATAAATTGACGCTATATAACAGCAGCAATCCTAAGCCAAAAAAAATTATTTTATGCTTCAACATTAAAGCATTGTTCAATTTATAAAAATTAACCATAAAAATTTCTTTAAAATAAACAGAATTAGGTTTTAAGATTACCTCTTTTAAGCACGATTATACCAAACTACAAATGTCTTATCCGTCACTGCTAAAGAATAGCATCATACGTTTCTAATTTAGCTCTTTTATAGTAAGTAAAGGTATCTTCACTTACAGGTTTTAACTTGCAACCAAACTGAATACTCATTTCAGCTAGATTCATGCCAATAAGCACAAAACCTCACTTAAGGTTTCTGATCATTTCTCATAAGTAATTTATTAAAAGAAAATAACTGACCGGTTTTGGCCCAGACTGTGTGAAAACTCAAAATCCGTGTTTTTGTAGCCAATCTTGCAATCATAGTGGTGCTTAAAAATGATCTAAGCGGTTAGAACCAGCCATCATCATTATTTTGCGGCTATGCATTCTTTGAAGACATTTCGTCAGAAGTCTCTGTAAAACATTGAGCGAAGACCTTTTTATAGGCAAATACAGGCATTACGCCTGCAATGCCTTGATTAATGTTCCGATTCCCATAATATTAATCACGCGCTTCAAATTATAAGCCAGAACATGCAGACTCATCTCCGCACTGACACGTTCTAGGGTTCTCGTCTGAAAATGTGTATAGCCCATCCATAATTTTATTGTCCCAAATGGATGTTCGGCTGTATTTCTTCTTGCCGTCATTCGTTCGGGCTCTTTGTTAATTCGATCCTCGACAGTATCAAGTACAGCCTCATGCTCCCATCGACTGATGCGCCGATTTTCCCCAGTTGTACATTGTGATTTTATCGAACAATTAATACATGCCGATGACCAATATCGCCTGATCAACTTTCCTTTATCTTCGCATGAAAATCGATAGATGGCGCGTTCACCGGCAGGACACTCATACTCATCATCTTCAGGTTTATAAATAAAGTCACGCTTACCGAAAAGACCTTTGGCTTGATTGCCAGATGTTTCACATTTTGGGAGATAAATTTGAATACCGGCGTCTTCACACGCCTTTATTTCTTTACCGTTAAAGTAACCTCGATCGGCGACAACGGCCAGTTCATCAGTTGCCATTGCTTCTTTTGCCTGCATAGCCATATTCGCCAATTGCGCACGATCATTGCCGACATTGGTTACCTCATGCGCAACGATTAGATGATGTTTTGTATCTACTGCAGTCTGTACGTTGTAGCCCACTATGCCAGACCCACGCGTTATCATGGAGCGTGCATCTGGATCAGTCAGTGATATTTGTTTATCGGGTGTAGCGAGCAGCTGCTCTTCGATTTTATTGAGTCGTTGTATTTCTTTCTTGAGCTTGGTTATCTTATTTTCAAGCCGCTCAGTTTTGTCTTTTGCTATAGTGGTTTCCTGTCGATCAACACTATTCATCTGAGCCAGATACCGGTCAATGCTCTCATCAATCTGTTCCAGTCGGCGCTTTAATTTGGCGCGAGTAAAGTTTCGGTCACAATTGTTCACGGCTTTGAACTTACTACCATCAATGGCAACAAATGCGTCGCTAAATAAATCCAGTTTGCGGCAAACCATCACAAAATCACGGCAGACTAAACGTATCGCCTTAGATAGTGTCGTCACAAGTTAGAAATTACTATATAATTATGCTGTAAGTGATTATTATAAATGGTAATAATATGTCAGAAGCTCATCGTAGACATGATCTGTCAGATCATGTCTGGTCGTTACTGGAACCCCATTTGCCAGGGCGATCGTGGGGAGGTGTTGCAAAAGATAATCGTCAGTTTATCAACGCGGTATTCTGGATTTTACGTACGGGCGCACCCTGGCGGGATTTGCCGCCGGATTACGGCGACTGGAAGAACACGCATCGACGATTTTGCCGATGGCGGGACAAAGGGGTTTGGGAAAAGTTACTGGAATTACTGGTCAATGATCCGGACTACGAATGGTTAATGATTGATGCCAGTCATATTAAAGTACATCCGCATGCATCTGGCGCGAAAGGCGGGAACCAAGCGATGAATCGCACAAAAGGGGGCTCAACACGAAATTACACCTGGCCGTGGATGCGCATGGTATGCCGGTCCGAATGTTTATTACAGACGGTACCACAGCGGATTGTACACAAGCTGTTGAATTAATCAGAGGCATCAATGCCGACTATTTGTTGGCTGATCGGGCTTATGATACCAATGAGATAGTTGAACACTGTGAGACTAAACAAATAGAACCAGTAATTCCATCGAAGAAAAATCGTATTCGCCCGCGTAATCATGATAAAAACTTATACCAATATCGACATTTAGTGGAAAATGCATTCTTACATCTAAAGCGTTGGAGAGGCATTGCAACACGATATGCGAAGAATGCTGCATCGTTTCTGGCGGCTGTCCATATACGATGCATCGCTATTTGGGCTAGTATCTCGTGACGACACTCTCTAGTATTGTTTTTACGAAAATCAGAAATGGTTTTGAAGTCAGGTGCCAAACGACCAAGTAGCCACATCAGCTCAACATTGCGTCCAGCTTCACGTTCCAGGCGACGAGTTGATTGAATTCGGTTAAGATAGCCGTAGACATAGAGCTTTAGCATGGTTGCCGGATGATAAGACGGTCGACCGGTGAATTTGGGTTCCGTTTTGAAGCCCATGCCTGACAGATCAATGCTGTCAATAAATACATCAATTACTCGAACGGCATTTTCTTCTGCAATGTAATCGTCGAGTATTTCTGGAAACAAAGTAGCTTGAGTCCGTGCTTCGCCCTCAATGAACCTACTCATGGAATACTCCAATTAACTGGAAAGTATAATTATATAACCAATTGGGTTTTCACACAGTCTGGGCCGAAAACGGGTGGCTCCATTAGGGTGAAATTTGACAGTTATCCAAAAGCTGCGAACAAAATCCCAAATACGACGGCACCACACCGGAACAGGCACAAGAACATCTCAATAAGGTCTGGGCCAGAATCCGTGCAAAACTGGATCGTGAGAATATACAACCCTATGGCTTTCGAATTGCAAAGCCGCAACATGACGGCACACCACACTGGCACATCCTGCTATTTATGCCACCTGAACATACAGCAAAAGTTCGAGAAATTATCTGTCGTTACGCACTGCAAACCGATGGCAACGAACCCGGCGCAAGTGAGCACCGATTCAAAGCTGTTACTATTGATAAAAGCAAAGGCACAGCAGTAGGCTATATCGCCAAATACATATCAAAAAATATCGACGGCCACGGCCTTGAAAAAGACATTGACGGCAACCCGATACAGGAAGCAGCCGAACGGGTTGAAGCCTGGGCGTCCACCTGGGGAATCCGGCAATTTCAGCAAATTGGCGGCGCACCGGTCAGTATTTGGCGAGAATTGCGCAGAATTAACAGTGCACCTGAAGGCATCCTGCTACAAGCACAGCAGGCAGCCGACGAAAACGAATGGTGGAAGTTTATACAGTTAATGGGCGGCACATCTGCCAAACGAAAAGATAACCCGATCCGGCTAATGAAAGAAGATTGCATGGAACCAGGCAAGTATGGCGATCCGATAGGACAAAAAATCTGTGGCGTAGAAACCGACTCCATTCAACTGCCGACACGCTTGCATCAATGGCGCATTGAAAGATGTTCAGTGGGTACTGAATCAATGAATCGGCATGCCGCAAAGAGTCCGAGTGGGAGCGTCAGCGACCGCGAGGACACATTTGCGGCGCAGCCGCCTTGGAGTTCTGTTAATAACTGTACGTGATAGATGTTCTAAGTGATTATTTTTTTATAAATTTTCTAATTTTTGCATGCACATAGTTGTTGCTTCTAAAAATACATCTAAGTAATCTAGACGCTCAGCTGATACGTTTGATTCTTTGAGTGAATTTAATTCTTCATTGGATATGATTTTGCTTTTATCAACAAATGAATGAACAGCAATGATGCTATCAAGCTCTTCATTTGTAAAACCTATTAATTTATCATTATTTTCAATATAATTATTTATTAATAAGGAAAATTTTTTATTGATTTCAAATCGAATTTTTTTTAGCTCATTTTCATCATTTATTTGAAAATTTAATATCTGTTCAATTAACTTGTCAGTCTGAATTAATTCTTCGTGAATATATAATAACCTATTCCTAATCCTATCTTTCTTGGCATTTTCTGTATCGATAATTATCTTTAATACAAAATATAAAAATCCAAGAGTAATTCCAATACCACCATAAGAAATAATTGCTATTTGTTGCCACTCAGTTAATGTAAATACAGATATTTTCTTGCAGGTATGTATAGAATAAAGATAGCCAATAAAAAAAATAAATAATATCTGCAAAAAAATAATTAAAAGAACTGATAATGCTATAGTTTTGGATTTTGGGGAGTATTAGAAATTCTGTGTCATTCCTTTAGTATTAAATTTTATAGGAGTGACGAATGAACAAGACTACAGTGCAATTTGATTTTGAAGAAGCCTTGGAATCCTTGAAAGCGGGGCGGAATTTGAATGGAAAAGATGGCATATTAACGCCATTGATCAAACAACTCACTGAAGCTGCATTGGCGGCGGAACTTGAACAGCATATCAAATCCGGGGATGAACAGAACCGGAAGAATGGCACGACGCCAAAGACTGTAAAATCAGCATCAGGTAGTTTTCAACTGGAAACACCCAGAGACCGCAACGGTACATTTGAACCTCAGTTGGTTAAAAAGCATCAGACTCATCTTACCGATGAAATCGAACGCAAAATTCTATCGTTATTTGCGTTGGGCTCCAGCTATCAGGATATCTCTGGGCATATTGCCGAGATATACGGCATTGACGTTTCATCGGCGACGATCAGTGCAGTCACTGACAAGCTTATTCCGGAGCTTAGGGAATGGCAGCAACGGCCATTGGATAGTCACTATCCGTTCGTGTGGCTGGATGCCATACATCACAAAGTGAAAGACGATGGCCGGTATGTCAGCAAGGCAGTTTATACCGTACTTGGCTTAAACATTGAAGGAAAGAAGGAAGTACTAGGGTTGTATGTATCGGAAAGCGAAGGCGCCCGGTTTTGGCTTTCCGTACTGACAGATTTAAATAACCGTGGCGTACAGGATATCCTTATTGCCGCCGTTGATGGACTCGTGGGTTTTCCTGAGGCAATCAACAGTATTTTTCCAGAAACCGAGGTTCAGTTATGCATTATTCATCAAATCCGCAATTCGATGAAATATGTGGCGTCAAAAAATCAAAAAGCATTCATGGCTGACCTGAAACCGGTATACAAAGCGCCGACCATTGATGCAGCTGAAGATGCGCTTGATGCATTGGAAGCCAAATGGGGAAAACAGTATCCCATCGTGATTCAATCCTGGCGCAACAAATGGGAAAATTTATCGGTATACTTCAAATATCCTGAACCGATACGCCGTGTGATTTATACAACCAACACCATTGAGGCCGTACATCGCCAATTTCGCAAACTGACAAAAACCAAAGGTGGATTTCCGAATGAAAACAGTCTACTAAAGCTACTGTATGTCGGAATTAAAAATGCCAGCAAGAAATGGACGATGCCGATACAGAACTGGAATTTGACATTATCCCAGTTAGCGATATATTTTGAGGGTCGTTTGGATGCGGCGTTGGATTTATGAATTTAATACAGATTTTTATGTCACCGCTGAAACTGGTTAGCGTATCGACACGAATTGTGTCGATCGGTCACCGGTTTCAGTGGTCAACAAGCGAAGCGCGTTAGGTGATTGGCAAACTGACACAGAATTTTGAACACCCTCGGATTTTGTCAATTTTGTAAAAACGTAATTATTGGTTATAACCAGTTTCTATTTCTTTCATAATTATTGCTAATTTCACTCGACTTATATTCTCTAATTTTATTTTTTTAAGAATATGTTCTTTTTTTCCAAATTTTGTGAAATATGCAAATACTTCATTAGACCAGGAGGGCCCAACTCTTTTCACATTTCCAAAATCTAATGTAATGAATACATTATCATTTTCCCATTGTTCTTTATCATCTAGTCCATTTAGAAATTTTGTTCGAAAATCTAGCCCAGTAAATTTTCCATCTCTTTGATATTCATCTCTATTAGTTAGGCTGGAAGAAAATTCTTTACCTACATCAACATACTTCATGTCTAATTCTCAAGTATCTTTTTTGCTGGAATAACAAAATGATATAGTGTTCCAGCAAAAATACGTGAATTTGCAGTTCCAGATTTCATTATTTTTCCTTGTGAATTAATACTTAAATAGCCTCTTTGTGATAGAAGATTAATCCCTATTCCACACTCTAAGCAGGCTTCTACTATCCTATTTAAACCATTTCCTCTACGCGAACCTTTTGAAAAGCGTTTTGTAAACGGTAGTTTTCCTTTAGCGTCTTTAATTGAAGCTCTTATTGCACCACTTATATTTTCTTTTAATGCCATTAAAATATATTTTCCGTCATCATCGCTTCTAATTTCTTTCTTTATTTCAATTCCTTGCGGCCCTGTTTGTAATGAATTTTTAATACCTATACCATTATCAGCGAGACATAAAGAAATTATTCCAGTTCTTTTATGATATTGGGTAAGTGTCCACCAACCATCATCCTTATGGCTATGTCCATGTTCAGTTACATTATTAAAGGCCTCAATCAATACAATACAATCAAAAATCTCAATTTGGTCTTCTGTTAATAAACTATATTTCTCAAGTACACGACAAATTGCATCTTCTCTGGATTTAATTTCTGATGGTTTTTTTTCCCTTTTTATTTTGACTATTTCATCATCATATGCTATTGCATTATTTTTACTCACATCTTCTTCTACATTAACATAATCGTAAAATCCACAATGTTGTAGATATGAATTAACAGTTTCATCTTGTGGCTCAGTCGATGATAAAGACGGTATATAGCCCTCTTTTGCTGTTATTTCTGTCCATTGTTTGAAGGAACATAATAAAGTTACCGCAGTCGGCCAAATCCGTGTGCATTTATCTAAATTGAAAAGTATCAATTTTGATTGAGAATCAATAAAAGAAGAAGATATTTTAATAAATTCATCAAAATTTTTTTCTAAACCAAAATGTCCATCAATTACAATTGGCAAAAATTTAGAATCAAATTTTATTTTTTTATAAAACTTCGTTTGAAATTTTTTCTTCTTTTTTCTTAAGGCCTGAATAGAAGTATCGTATATAAATTTTTTTTCAATACGCTTCTTTCTATAAGCTATAGATTTTAAATAATTTGATTCAAGCTTTATTTTTCTTAGAATACTTTTATTTTTCTTTTTTAAGTAATTCTGTAGTTTCCTGGGTATTTTCTTCACAAGTTTGTAGTCATTTTTAAAAAAATTAATACAACGACATAAAATAACTGCTATTTCATTTTTGCATTTAGGTAAAGTGAAGAGTTCTGTTATTCAAAGATTACAAAAACCTATGATTTGTATTTTACATTTGATGGCAATATTGTGCTAACAGTAAAAAGATTTTAGAAATCAAGCTTATAATCTCAACTCCTAATTTAATATTTTGTGTTAGGTTATGTTTATTTAATGCTACAAATTTATGGTTAAAGTATGGGAGAAAAACATTTTAATATAATTAGATCAGAAGAGTTCATTGCATACGACTTAGAGTTAATAAAGAACAGGAATAAGTGGCAAAAATATTGTCGTGTTGTTGCTAATGCAATGAGCGCCATTCCATGGATTGGAAGTCTTTTAACCTCTGGATCAGCAACTCATGGCGAAAATGAACAAGGAAATGTAAACCAATTATATGAAGAATGGCTAAAAGTTCATAAATCTAAGATAGAGCAACTTATGATTGCATTAGACGAAATGGCTGGAAGACTTGAATCAATTCCAGAAGAATTTGACGAGCGCATTCAATCTGAAAAATATTTGAGTCTTGTTCGTAGAGCATTTCACTCTTGGGATAATGCGGAAACTAAAGAAAAAAGAGAATATGTAGTTAATCTAATATCTAATGCCGCCGCTTCGCATCTTTGCCCTGACGATCAAGTAAGACTTTTCAATGATTGGTTGGATCAATATCATGAAATTCATTTTAAAGTTATTCGTGCGATTTATCAGCATCCAGGCGTTACACGTCTTGGTATTTGGCAATCAGTTAGCAAAATTGTTCCACGCGAAGATAGTGCCGAAGCTGATCTATTTAAGTTGTTGATCCGTGACTTGAGTACTGGTGGCGTTATTCGTCAATATCGTGAAACAACATATGATGGCCATTTTGTCAAACAAAGCACGAAAGGCAAAAATAGAAATAATAGTTCAAGGACTATGGAATCGGCGTTTGAAGACACTAAGCAGTATCAGCTTACAGAGCTAGGATCTCAATTCGTTCACTATACAATGAATCAGGTAGTTAAACGAATAAAAAGTACTTAAGAGATCTACCAACAAATTGTCTACAGCTAACTGTAATTAATAAATATAAAGTCATTTCAATAAAGCTTTGCAGAAAGCTGAAAATACGAATTATGATTCCGATGCCAAGATACTGATTTTTGATGCACCTGGTTACAAATTTAATTGACTCAATAACCAATTTCTCAGTAGTAATTTTCTTTCCGTAACTTATTTCAATCTTCTGTCTACATAGCGTCTACACAAATAAATTATTTTTTTGTTATTTTGTGTAACTTATTGAATTTATTGGTGCCGACACCAAGAATCGAACTCGGGACCTTCTGATTACAAATCACCAATTCTTTGTATTTATCTGTATTTATGAAAATTTATATAAATATGCGAATCTTTATGCAACAAGGCGTTAAGGGCAAATTTAGCATTTGCACATATTGATATAAATGCACTAAAATGCACCTGGAATGTAACCCCGGTGTAACCCCAATTTACCATGACCAAAAAATTCAACTTTACAAAAGCGGAGATTGATACCCTACCCTTACCACAAAAAGGCAAGCGCGACACGTATCATGACACAAAGGTGAGCGGTTTGCACTTACGCATATCATCGACGGGCATAAAAACTTTCAGCGTCTTTAAACGTATAAAAAGTGGCAATCCTGAACGTATAACGCTGGGACGCCACCCCGACATGACGATTGATCAAGCAAGGCGAAAAACCATGGAAATCAATTTGATTATAGCTGATGGCAAAAGCCCGGCCGAAGCTAAACGCAAATTGAAATCAGAATTTCATTTCTGTGATTTATTTACCGAATATTTAGAAAGACACTCCAAACCAAAGAAAAAAACGTGGGCGGATGATCTGGATAATTATAAAAAACATGTTGAAAAACATTTGGGCAAAAAAAAGTTGTCAGAAATTAGTCGAGCAACAGTGTCGCTACTTCATAACAATATAACAACAAAATCAGGACCAATTGCTGCCAACAGAATATTGGCCTTAATTTCAAGTGTTTTTGGATGGGCAATATCAGCAGGACTTTGGGAAAACAACCCTGCTATTGGGATCAGGCGTAACAAAGAAAAAAGTCGAGACCGATTCATTCAAAGTGATGAACTGCCAAGATTCTTTCAGGCGCTTTCAGAAGAGCCAAATGGAACGATTAGAGATTATGTTTTAATTTCGCTATTAACCGGTGCACGCAGATCAAATGTCTGCTCGATGAGATGGAGTGATATTAACTTTGACCGAGCTGAATGGCGTATAGAAGCAACAAAAAACAATACACCCCAAACGGTAACACTTTCACCTGAAGCGGCTGAGGTTTTGCAAAACCGAAAATCAGATGATAGTGAATTTGTTTTCCCCGGTATCGGCAAATCAGGACATCTTCAGGAACCAAGAAAAGGATGGGAGCGCATATTAAAACGTGCAGGAATAAAAGATTTGCGACTTCATGACTTAAGGCGCACACTGGGAAGCTGGCAAGCAAAGACCGGCGCATCACTGGCGATTATTGGCAAATCTCTTAATCATAAGAATCAAAACACAACGGCGATTTATGCGCGACTTGATCTTGATCCGGTTAGAAACTCGGTGAATACGGCCACAAGCGCTATGCTTGCAGCTGGCGGGCTAACAAAACCAGGTGAAATTGTGCAATTTAAGAAAAAGAAATAACCGAGACCTTTGCAAAACCTCTAGCATCATAAAACTCATTAAAAACAATTCATTGTAAACTAAACAACCCTCGCTTATAAGGCGAGGGGTTTCAACCATCCCCGAAAGGGACACTAATTTGTTAGCTTCTAATAAATTGTAGCAATTCAAATCTGTCTGAAAGTTACCGATTTATCGGAAGTGACTGTCAGGCCAATTCAGTAAAATTTCTTACCAAATTTTTTGCCATCAATGGGCGTATCCATCGGTGTTCTTCCGCAACACATTTTGCCTTGGTGTGTGCGTGCGTTCATTATTATAGTAATGCAATCTGATAAAATTCCAGCAGAACGGTTTTATGGAAACGTTCACAGATACCGTTAGTTTGTGGTGATTTGACTTTTATTTTGGTATGGTCGATATCGTTGAGCACCAGGTATAGTTGATAATCATGGCGTTCTGTTGTGCCACAGTATTCAGTCCCTCGATCGGTTAGCACACGTAACAAGGGAAGCTCATACTGCTCAAAGAACGACAAGACTTTATCGTTAAGCATATCGGCTGCTGTAATCGGTGTTTTTGTCGTATAAAATTTAGCCAATGTGATTTGGCTGTAGGTATCGATTGTTGACAACAGGCATCAATAACAAGCGAGGAGTTAGCATTCTTATATTCACAATTAGTTTTTCTAATTCCACAAGATTCGCTTAACAATAATATATAAATTAGCCTCAAATGTCTATAACAGAGCAAAAATGCACCAAATAGTGCACTAAAAGTAATGGATTGGACGCCAACCACCCTAAACGGCATCAAAGTGCCAAAGTAGTGACGCATTGACAGGTCAGTTTCAAACAAACTCGGTTTATGAAAAGTTTTACTGGGTGTGAGCATCGATAAATCACCATTTCAACCCACTGCTGTCCCGTTAAGGGCATTAACCAATTGATATAGAAAAGAAAAACATTTCCATGTCTCAAGCGATTTTTTGAATAAAAATGACATTTTATATCAATATGTTGCAACAAATATTGGCTTCGGTTAACGGGACACTAGTGATTTCAACCAGAAATAAGTGCTTATTGTAACATTTTTCGGTTGATTTGATCAGTACAAGAAAATATATTTGTGATTGATATCAAATGCTTGGGAGTATTTAAGGGTCGACTAAATAAGAAAGGAGCGTCCCACATGAGGATTACAACAATTGGCATTGGTCTAGAAAGAAGTGTTTCAGATTCACGGCCTTGATGACCGCAGTAAAATTGTGTTGCGCAAACAATTGCGCCGGAATGGTATGGCAAGGTTTTTGCCCGGCGAACAAAAATGCTCGCAATATTTAGGAGTTACTTGCCAGAAACACTAAATACCACCCCAATCACACTTCGGCAGCATCCGCTGCTAAAGCCTGATCAAGGTGGCCAAATAAAAGTGTATTGGTAATGTCACATCGAAAACGAGTTTAAGGAGATAAACTACTGCAGATTGCACGGACAATCATGACATGTTGGCGAAATTGGTTAGACCGCGGTTGGGAAAGTTCGGAGTGTGACAAGCACACTTAGTGCGCAAAAAAGGTAGAACCCCGACCAGCGTATTCCATTAGGAACAGAAGCAATATACTTCACATCAAATCCGGATGTAAGGCTGCAATCTTTACCTGCTCAAACATTAATTGAAAGCTCGTCATACCGTAGGTGTCCATGTATACACTACTGTATAAACTGCCGCCATTTCCTGGAACAGCGCAGTAGTTCAAGTGACCCGTAAGGATTCGCCTTAACCATACGTCAGTTTCAGGTATTGGCATGTGAAACGCTTACGAGGCGAATGCTTGATCTCTAGAAGTTGGGTTCGCATACGCTTCTTGATCGTCCTCCTTCCGACAACAAACCACTTTCCCTCTTTTGAATTTATACAACAATGCATAAGCCCAAGAATGCCAAATATAACCTGTTGGCGATGGGCGGCCACCGAAAAACCAGGTGATTATGTTTGGCTTTTAAGTATTCTAGAATTAGCAATCTGTGCGACTTATTGCAACAATGCCTTACCTAAAAAATATTGTTCTTTATGAGTGTTCTTATCGTTATTAAGTCCACAACATGTTTCCCAATCTCCCGCCCCTTTATTTTTCAGCAACTCCCTCATTTTAAATTCTATGTTGCCATTGTTTTTTCGAGCTATAAGTACAATATCTCCAATCTCGTATGGTGTTTCCGGGCGTTTTTTTATCCAAACCATATCGCAATCGTTTATGCCTTTGCTCTTCATTGAATCACCATCTGCCATAACAAGCTGATAATTGGAAGCATTCTCTTCATTTATTTCTTCGGGGACAAACACATATTTGTGAGGATGTTTGCTAATGAATTTGCGAATATCTGCATCATTTATATTTTTCTCATTTGCTTTAGAGACATCATCCCAAGTTACTGGATCCACAGAAACTCCATTTTTTTGTTGCTTAAAAACACCACAATTTGCTTTTAAAAAAACTGGAGCACTGTAAATATTAAGAAATTTTCCATTTTTTAACTCAAAATGCCCTTTGATATATACATGATATAGCATGATAAACGCTATACTACCGATAGCGATAATGAGCAAAAATAGTTCAAGAATTGTCAACATAGTTTATTCCATGTCTCAGCGAGTAGATCACTCGCTATCAAAAGTTCAATTTATTGTAAAACAAATTACTTCTCGTCTTGAATTCAAGAAAAGAATGAAATTCACCCAAAACCAAAAACACAATTATTACAAAAACGTAGATATATAACTTGTGTGAAATACCACTTTATAAATTATAAACAAAATCTGTGGCATAAAAACAACAATAAAACCTATAAAGAGGTAGTATATATCATATTTATTAAAAAACCCGAATTCCTCAACCAGCCTTATGTTTAAAAAAATTTATCTCAAATATTTAAACACTATATTATCATCAACACCTAGCGCCATAAAAAAGTTATCTGCGATCAACACTTATCAATATAATCACCCGATAAAGCGTTAAAGGGACGATAAAAAAAATAACAAAAATATTAGGAATAACTAATTCTGGAGCTTTTAATGCCGCCCCACTCATAAATATCCCTACAAGAGAAAAGGCAACCAGGAATCTTCGTAAACTTTTAGGAATATGATCAAAGCAAGATACTAGCTCAATCAAAAGTAATAGTGACAAGAAACTAATTGATGCCAGTTCTACTTTTCTTTGCAGAAATTCTGCGAGGCCATCATTTTTTTCTTCCGAACCAGTTAAAAAAACTTCTGCTAACTCAAACAATTCTTGGATATACTCAGCGCTGAGGATACCAAGCATGACAGTTGCCGACCAAAGAAGAGCAACAGGAAAATTCCTCACACAAGACATCAGTGTTCGAGACTTTGCCTCATCGACACTTATAAAATCCATAACACTAAATTACCTTTATATTCAAAAATTTATTTTTATATTCAGTCTTGGATAAATACTAATTAAGCTTAACTTAAGTAATCTTGATAGTATCAATGTAACAACTGGCAAACTTTTCCTTCAGTCATCAAATATCCAGAAAAATCCGAATCTTTATTCCATCGGGAATTCTAGCATAGTTTATGTCCCCCAATAATCCATCATCCCTCATCCCTCACTCGCTAGTGTCAAAATAAAGCGCCGAAAATTTACCTATTTTTGAACTAAATGGATGTCCTACTTTATCAAGCAGCATGTTAAATTTCCAATTCAAACCCTAGATCATAAGAATCATTATCCTTATCAACAATAACTTACAGAGCAATAATGATAATATATGATGCTGATTTATCAATAAAACTGGCTAAAATTCAACACTAATTGACAAGCAGACATCAAGCGCTACAACTCGTCATCCGTACAATTAAATTATGTCCTTAATGAGAAAGTTTTCTAGTTTTGGTGGACATAGTTTCGTTAGTTTGTGTAGCTTCATTGTCATACTGAACAGTAATATTTTTACCGATTTCCGGCAGTTTTAAAAAATATTTGGATGGGTGTCTTATAAATTCACTTCCGGATTTTTGGTAAAAGAAGTCTTTGTCAATGTGTACTATCAAACCTTCATAGCTGTGGTTTGTTGTTTCAGCTTCTTTCGCCAAATAGATATTGTAGATACCAGCTTTTAAGTTAGGAGCCTTGGTTACTTTAATTGTTTTCCATTCCCCATCGGCTTCGTTCTGTACGAGTTTTTGTCCATTCATTACAAGCAATCTCTGTTTCATGTCAATCATCCGCGGTAATCATTGGCAAGGCGGAGGATTTTGTTGAGTAACGTACCCAACTGCTTTCTTTCTGTCATTGTTAGCTGATTAAATATCTTTTCTGTATTCGTACTTTTTCTGAAATTTTGATAAAACTGGTTGAACAGCATTTCCAGGGAATCGGTTCTTCCTAACAGAACTTCCTTTTTGGGTGCTTCATTTAAATCCTGCCTGGATGTGAGAGTTCCATCGGAGTGTGTTCCGGAATCATCCGGCTTGTTTTTTTTAACACCTTCTATACTTATCAAGCATTCTCGAATCAGTTTAATTGTACTCCGTGTAATCTCCTGATCTTCGTTTTTTAACCATAAAGCGATTTCCTGGGGATGTTTTCGGTAAACCTTGACGAGTTCGTTGATGACGGTGATGTCTTTAATTCTGCCGCTATTCACCAGATCAGAGATCAGCGGTGGCAAATCCAGTAAAGTGACATGCTGGGAAATATACGATTTGGATTTGCCAATTTGTGCAGAAATTTCTCCATAGGATTTTCCACCGGCAAGTTCGCGCCCGATAAAATCCGCAATCTCACGTGAAGTCAGGTTGTCACGTTGAATATTTTCAATAACCTGATCGGCGTGGGTATAGTCGGAATCAATAAAAGCCGGTATTGTTTTTTTGCCTGCAATCTTCGATGCGCGGTAACGTCTTGCACCATGATTGATGAGGTAGCGACCCTTTTTGGCGGGATTGGGACGTACAGATATCGGCGTTTTTACGCCGCGAAGCTTGATGGTAGCTGCAAGTTCATTGAGGGTTTTTTCATCAAAAATGGTTCTGGGCTGCTCCGTGTCTTCATCGATGAGGTTAATGGGTAATTCCGATGGTTTTGCGGCGTGTGATGAATCAGACATTTTGTCCTTATAATTATAAAATCAGATTTTGAGAATTATAGTATGACTAAATCCTGTTTGATTAAGCAATGAGTATACCACCTATAGCATAATGGTTTATTGTATCATTTATGTAAATGCTTAGGCTGCCAATTAGCGGCTAAACGTACTGACACAAACACTTTGGAGTATCTTTGTACAATCAAATTCTACTGACAAATATTTTGCGCATTCTCGATGAAAAGGGGATGACCAAAAAACAACTGGCTGAGAAATCGGGTATTTCTTTATCGTTCATGCAAGATCTCACCCTGGATAGAGGCAATCCGTCTCTCAGGATTATGGAATCCATTGCCGATGCGCTGGAAACACCGTTGCCGCTTCTTCTGGAAGTTAACGAGGAAAGTGACGAGGAATTGGCGGCATTGCTGCCGTCTTCAAAATACAAATTTTCTGATCTGCCCAATGGATATCAGAGAATACATGCTGTACTCAATGATTTTCAGGCGTTTCAGGTCAAGCAGTGGGATACGGCAAACAAAAAAATGATACAAAAAATAAAAAAAACGATAAAATAATACTTGCAATATCATTGGAATGGTTATATTGTTACACATAATATGTACTGAACGGTGTAAATATAGCCATGCAAGACACATCAGTATCAACGATATCCGATTCTCAAAATGCACCCTCATCGTCCATGTCGGCGATGTCGGTCAAGGAACGCGCCAAACGCAAGTTAGAGCGCGATGCCCGTGAAATCGTATCTGCCCTGCAAGACCCGGATACGGTGGAAATCATGGTCAATGCCGACGGGCGTATCTGGCAGGAGAAGCTCGGCCAAAAGATCACCTGTATCGGCAATCTTCAGCCTGCACAGGCTGAGGCGGTTATCAAGACCGTTGCCGGATATCACGGCAAGGAAGTCACCCGGTTCAATCCGATTATCGAAGGCGAATTTCCACTCGACAATTCCCGTTTTGCCGGACAACTGCCACCGGTCGTTACCTCCCCCACTTTCGCCATCCGTAAAAAAGCGGTTGCCATATTTACGCTTGATCAATATGTCGAAAACAGCGTGCTGTCTCCCAAACACAGCAATGTCATCAAACAAGCTGTTCACGAACATCGCAATATCCTAGTAATTGGAGGCACCGGTTCGGGCAAGACGACATTGATCAACGCCATCATCTTTGAGATGGTGCTCAACGATCCGGATGAGCGTATTTTTATTCTGGAAGATACCGGCGAGATTCAATGTGCTGCCCGGAATTTTGTGCAGTATCACACCACACTCGATGTCGACATGACGCAGTTACTCAAAACAACACTGCGCATGCGCCCTGATCGCATACTCGTCGGTGAAGTCCGAGGTGCTGAAGCCCTTGATTTGCTCGATGCCTGGAATACAGGTCATGAAGGCGGTGCTGCCACGTTGCATGCGAATGATGCTTTGTCCGGCCTGACGCGCCTGGAATCACTCATTTCAAGAAACAACCACGCACCTGCTGAAATCAAGCCGCTCATCGCAGAAGCGGTCGATGTGGTAATCCATATCGCTCGTACAAAGCATGGCAGACAGGTGCACGAAATACTTGAAGTCTACGGTTTTAAAAGAGGGAATTACCAGACCCGGCGATTGTAATACTGTTTGAGGAGTTAATCATGAAGCTGATTCAGAACAACCATAATCCCTTTTTGTTTTACGCACTATTGACTCTCATGTTTCTGGGTTTGCTCCTGTTCGCCAATAACACCCTGGCAGCCGTTGGCGCCGGTGGTGCATTACCGTATGAATCGTGGCTGGTAAATCTGCGCAATTCCGTAACCGGCCCGGTTGCATTCACTTTATCTATCGTCGGCATTGTTGTTGCCGGTGGCATTTTAATCTTTGGCGGTGAATTGAACGCATTCTTCCGCACGCTGATTTTTATCGTACTAGTCATGGCGTTGTTGGTAGGCGCCAACAATATCATGACCAATCTGTTCCAGGGTGCTGTGATTCCGGTTGATGAGGTTTATGAAATAAATCGTGCAGATTCTCTGACAGCACCTGATGCATTGGAGAACCCAAGGAACTGAACAACAAAGCAATAAAACAGCACAACAGTTTGCAAGTGTAGCAGCAATAAAAATCGCCTGAACTCTATCAGGCAGTGATGAATTCCTGTATCCAGGAGGTATGACATGGCGTTACGAACCATACCGATCAGACAATCGGGTAACCGTCCAAATCTCTTCATGGGCGGTGACCGGGAACTGGTAATGTTCTCAATCCTGATTGCCGCCACATCCATTTTTGCGGCAATGGAAATCAAGACCACGCTGTTTGGTATTGCATTGTGGATCTTCGCATTGTTTGCGCTTCGCTTGATGGCCAAACATGACCCACAACTGCGCCATGTGTATCTTCGCCAGCTGCGCTACAAAAAATATTATCCGGCCAGAAGCACGCCATTTACCGTCAACCCGCCACATATGGAAAAGCAGTTCCAATGATCACCGCGATAACCATACTGATTGCTGTACTGGGCGCATTACTGCTGTTGATGCTATTCATGCGCATCCGTGAGACGGAGCAAACATTCAAACTCGACAAATACCGTTCCAAAGATACCGGCTTTGCCGATTTGCTGGTGTATGCCGCTGTTGTGGAAGACGGTGTCATTGTCGGCAAAAACGGTGCATTGATGGCTGCCTGGCAATTCTGCGGCGCCGATACCGCTAGCAGCACGGATGTCGAGCGTGAACAGGTGTCATTACACATCAATCAGGCGTTATCACGGTTGGGTAACGGTTGGATGATTCATGTAGATGCCATTCGCAAGCCCGTACTCGGGTATTCGGACAAAGGCCTGTCGAATTATCCCGATCCGGTAACGGCAGCGATTGATCAGGAACGCCGTGAATTGTTTGAGCGAATCGGTGAATTGTACGAGAGCTGCTTTGTCGTCACATTGACATTCCTGCCACCGATGCTCGCGCAGCGCAAGTTTGTCGAACTCATGTTTGATGACGACACGGATAATCCAGATTTCAAATCACGCACCAACAGTCTGTTGCAGTATTTTGAGCGCGAATGCGCCAACTTTGAATCGCGGTTGTCCTCCTCGTTTGAATTGACGCGTTTAAAAAGCAAAAGCCAAGTCAATGAAGACGGCACGACAACCACATTGGATGATTTCCTGTCATGGCTGCAACTGTGCATTACCGGCAACGATCAACCGATGGTTTTGCCATCCAATCCGATGTATCTCGATACTATCCTCGGCGGTCAGGAAATGTGGGGCGGTGTCGTACCCAAAGTTGGGCGCAACTTTATACAAACGGTATCGATTGAAGGTTTTCCGCTGGAATCAACGCCCGGAATGCTTAATATCTTGTCGGAGCTACCCGGTGTCTACCGCTGGTCATCACGCTACATTTTTATGGATACGCATGAAGCGGTGGCGCATCTGGATCAATACCGCAAAAAGTGGAAACAAAAGATACGCGGTTTCTTCGATCAGGTATTCAACCTGCAAAGCAGTCATGTGGATGAGGATGCACTCAATATGACTGAAGATGCGCAATCGGCAATTGCGGAAACCAACAGCGGTTTTGTTGCGCAAGGCTACTATACCAGTGTCGTTGTTTTAATGATGGAAGACCGTGCCGCTTTGGAAGATGCCGCACGCAAAGTGGAAAAAGCCATCAATCATCTGGGCTTTGCCGCAAGAATAGAAACCATCAATACCATGGAAGCGTATCTCGGCAGTCTGCCCGGCCATGGCGTTGAGAATGTACGCCGTCCGTTGATCAACACGATGAATCTCGCCGATCTGCTGCCGGTCAATACCATCTGGACGGGCAAATCCCAGGCACCGTGTCCGATGTATCCGCCGAGCTCACCTCCACTCATGCATTGCGTCACACAGGGCGCCACCCCATTCCGATTAAACCTGCATGTACGTGATCTCGGCCACACCTTCATGTTTGGTCCGACCGGTGCGGGCAAGTCTACGCACCTGGCACTGATTGCCGCACAGCTTAGACGTTATAAGAACATGTCAGTTTACTGCTTTGACAAGGGATTGTCGATGTATCCGTTGACCAAAGCCGTTGGTGGGCAGCATTTTACTGTGGCCGGAGATGATGAAGCACTCGCGTTTTGTCCGTTACAGTTTCTCGACTCCAAAGGCGACCGTGCCTGGGCGCTGGAGTGGATTTGCACGATGGTGGAATTAAACGGAATTACTGTCTCACCCCAGCAGCGTAACGAAATCAGTCTCGCGATTACCAACATGCACCAGAGTGGCTCGCACACATTATCCGACTTTCTGGTAACGATCCAGGATGAAGCCATACGCGAGGCACTCAAGCAATACACCATCGACGGCATGATGGGCCATCTGCTCGATGCCGAGGAAGACGGGTTGCATTTATCGAGTTTTACCACATTCGAGATTGAAGAACTCATGAATCTCGGTGAGAAATATGCACTGCCAACACTGCTGTATCTGTTCCGGCGCATTGAACGCAGCCTGCAAGGCCAGCCTGCTGCCATCCTGCTTGATGAAGCATGGCTCATGCTGGGTCACCCGGTATTTCGCGCAAAGATTCGTGAATGGCTCAAGGTCATGCGTAAAAACAATTGCCTGGTATTGATGGCAACACAGAGTTTATCGGATGCCGCCAACAGCGGCATACTCGATGTTATTGTCGAATCGACTGCCACCAAAATATTTTTGCCCAACGTATTCGCGCGTGATGAAGAAGCGGCAGCACTGTACCGGCGCATGGGATTGAATACTCGCCAGATTGAAATCCTCGCGACTGCCGTACCCAAACAACACTATTACACCGTATCGGAAAACGGCAGACGCTTGTATGAACTCGCACTTGGCCCACTGGCACTCGCGTTCGTCGGTTCGACCGACAAGGAATCGATAGCTACGATTAGAAATCTCTGTGCCAAATACGGCGATGGCTGGGTGAATCAGTGGCTGGCAATGAAAGGACTCAAACTATCGGATTATGGGGTGGCTGCATGAGTACCATCAGTGATTTGACCGAAAAAATCAAAAAGCGAAAATTCAGCCTTACTGGCAAATCCGGTGAACCAATCCGCGCCGATGATGAGATCGATTCATCATCTTTCATTAAAGGCGGACGCCGTACTGGTGAATCGGAGAATCCGTATCTGTCAGCCCGGCGTACCTGGAACGATCATATGCGTTCTGTTCAATCGTCGAGAAACATGTGGCAGATGCTCGCGATTCTCTGTTTGATGATTGCACTGGCCGGTGTTGGCGGCATGATTTATATTGGCAGCCAATCGAAGTTTATTCCGTATGTCGTTCAGGTCAATAAACTCGGCGAAGCAATTGCGGTCTCTCGTGCTGATGTTGCAGCCGTTGCCGATCAGCGAGTGGTACATGCATCTCTCGCATCGTTCATTAACGATGTCAGGATGGTGACACCGGATATCGCATTACAGCGCAAGGCCATCTTCAGAGCATACGCCATGCTTAAAACCAACGATCCGGCAATGGCCAAAGCGAATGAATGGTTTAACGGCACCGAATCCAGCAGTCCGTTCAAACGTGCGGAAACACAAACCGTGAGTGTGGAAATCATTTCCGTGATTCCACAATCGCCAGAAACCTGGCAGGTTGACTGGCTGGAAAAGGTGTATGACCGACAAGGTCACCAACTGGAAGCACCGTTTAAGATGCGTGCACTGTTACGAGTCTATCACCGTCCACCAACGCAAAGTACCACTGAAGAACAAATCCGCAACAATCCGCTGGGTATTTACATCCAGGATTTCTCCTGGTCGCGGCAATCGTAATGAGGTTCCATCATGAAACGCATAATCACTTTAGTCACCATTTTTTTAATCATTACAGATGTTGCTTCCGTTTCCGCCAGCAACCTGACTGAAGCCTATTTCAGCGGCAAGAATCCGCAGTTAACGCAGCAGGAGCGTGAAGCCATCGCGATGGCAAAGAAATGGCAGGCAAACAGCGCTCAGGGCATTAAGCCGGTTGCAGGTACTGATGGTTCAATCCGTTTCCTGTTCGGTGCGCAACAACCGAGCATCGTCTGTGCGGTATTACAGGTGTGCGATATTGAATTACAACCGGGTGAGCAGGTCAATTCCATCCACCTGGGCGATCAGGCGCGCTGGCTCATAGAACCGGCGATTACCGGGCAAGGATCCAACGAAGTGCAACACTTGATCGTCAAGCCAATGGATGTGGGATTGGAGACTTCACTTGTGGTTACCACCAATCGCAGAACCTACCACATACGACTGCGTTCACACCGGCGCGAATTCATGCCGCGTGTCGGTTTCATTTACCCCGAAGACGCATTGGCTAAATGGGATGCGATCAAAGCCCAAGAGAACCGCGCACTTGAAATCCGACAGTCTCGCGTAATACCGGAAACCGGAGAGTATCTCGGCAATCTCGATTTTGCGTATTCAGTATCCGGCAATGCGGTATGGAAACCGGTGCGTGTGTATAACGACGGTCAGAAAACCATCATCCAGATGCCCAAGGTCATGGCGCAGACAGAAGCGCCGACGTTATTGCTGCTGAATAAAGAAGGCGGCCTGTTCAAAAAAGACGACACCGTCATGGTCAATTATCGTCTACAAGGCGACCGCTACATCGTCGATGCGGTGTTTGACAAGGCAATTCTGGTGGCCGGTGTCGGCGACAATCAAAACCGTATCACGATTACACGGGGGAATTGATCATGTTGCCACAATTTCATGTTGCCAAACCCAGTAGATGCTCCATCAACAAATCTGTTCTGATTTGTACAGTTATTCTGCTATTACTGGGTGGCTGTGCAACAACACAACCCTATGGCAGTTTCATACAGAATCCGTCACCGGCATTCAGTCAATACAGCAAAGTCATGGCCGACGATGTGGCCGACCAGATTGGACGGCTTTATCCGGCGGCAACCACACAGTTTAATTTACGCCATAACGCCAATGATCTGTTCGGGCAGGTGTTAATCGATAAGCTACGCAGCGATGGGTTTGCTGTCCTGGAAAGCACCAGCCCGGCAAATTCCTTTTTGGCCGCAATTCATTCACCAGAAGAATCCGAGAATTCAAATAGCACACCAACATTTGATGAATCCACACGGAATAATGGCTTGGCACTCGGTTACATCATCGATCAATCGAGTGATTTGTATCATGTCAGCATTCTGATTGAAGATCAGCAATTGACACGCGCATTTATTGCCCAGTCCGAACAGATTCAACCGGCGGGATTGTGGGTACGCAAGGAATAAACGGTAACGGAAAGCCTGGGATATAGACATCATGACAAATCATTCCAAACTGCTGTCACCTGAATCATCGCCAGATGTGGTTTCCAAAAGCGTTGGCGTGCGCCGCGTCAACAATCTGCCGCTGTATATCTTTGGCGCCATCATGCTGATTTTTATGTTGCTCATGGGCATTGTGGCGATGAACCGCGCAACTGACCGTAACAGTGCCTATGATTTCGACAGTAATCATGATGCCCAGTCGAGCAGTAATTTTGCAAACCTGATTGCCAAGGATTATATCGGCGGCATTATCGAGCCCAAAGTTCAGCAGGAAACTTCAGATATACCAGATGACCGGTTTATCAAAGATTGGCGCGAGGCAATTATTATTGAGCGTCCAGCCGATCTGGATTTGCCGCCAGCGCCGCCGTCTCTGGATCATTCCAATGCTTCGCACAATGCCGAACTTGAACATATCCGCCTGCTCAAGCGTCAACAGCTTGAAGAAGCAATCAAAGCCAAAACCAGCGTCAATGTAATTGCACCCAGAAGTGCTGCTTCCGCACCGCAATACACTAATACCGGCGGCTCACCATCTCGTGAGGAAGCACTGGCTGAAATGGCCAGAGTACGCCAGCAGATCGATGCGAATCTGCGTGAAGACCCAACCGCTGCATATCATGCACGGCTTGCGCATTTGCGGCAAGGTCAAAGCGGATTGGGTGCTGGTGGTGGCGCCGGTATCGGTGATGACTATGATGATACAGCGCCGATGCTGCTAAACGATCCGGTAACCGGCAATGTGAATGATTATGCGCGTTTCGATTCAGCCAATGGCGATGAACGCTGGAAACTCGACAGCGACGTTAAAAAACCGCAATCGCCTTATATCCTGCAAACCGGCTTTGTGATTCCGGCAACCTTGATTTCCGGCATTAATTCCGAATTGCCCGGACAAATCATGGCACAGGTGAGTCAGCATATTTATGACTCGCCGGTCGGCAAATACCGTTTGATTCCGCAAGGCTCGCGCCTCGTGGGTACTTATTCGAGTGAAGTCGAGTTCGGTCAGGCTCGCGTGCTGGTGGCCTGGCAGCGCATTATCTTTCCGGATGGCAAGACGATGGATATCGGTGCGATGCCCGGGGCCGATGGTATCGGTTATGCCGGATTCAAGGATCAGGTTAACAACCATTATCTGCGCATCTTCGGATCAGCGCTGATCATGTCCGCGATTGTAGCCGGTACTGCCTATAGCCAGCGCGATTCGGGCGGTGCATTCGGGCGGCAGAATGCGGGCAGCATCATGAGCCAGTCGCTCGGTCAGCAACTTGGACTGGTTACCGCCAATCTGATTCGCAAAAACATGAATATTTCACCAACGCTTGAAATCAGACCCGGATACCGGTTCAACATCATCGTGACCAAGGACATGGTGTTCAACAAGCCTTATCAATCATTTGACTATGCAAGGAGTAATCACTAATGACAATCAGTAGAAGCCAATCCAACCATTTCTCTCTTTGCAAAAAAATTGCAGGAATCATTGTAACTCTCTTAGCTATGTTTAACACAAACGCCAATGCTGGCGGCATTCCCGTTATCGATGCGGCCAACATCCAGCAAACCACAGTTGCCGCGATAGAAAATGTATCGCAGACCTTGAAACAGATACAACAGTACCAAACGCAATTGCAGCAATACGAAAACATGATCCGCAATACCCTGGCGCCACCGGCGTATGTCTGGGCACAGGCGCAGTATACGATGAACAAGCTCATGCATATGACCGACACCATCCGCTATTACGGTCAGCGTTATGGCGGATTGGACGGTTATCTGCAACGATTCCGTAATGTCAATTACTACCGCAGTTCACCGTGTTTCAATCTCGACGGCAATTGCACCGAATCAGCGTGGGGCATATTAAAGCAGGGACAGGAAGCCAGCACTGATGCGCAAAAGAGTGCGAATGACGCTGTACTACGTGGCCTTGATCATCATTCGCAACAGATACCACTCGATGCCGCCCAACTGCAAATCCTGCAGCAACGCACCCAAACCGCTGAAGGACAAATGGAAGCATTGCAATATGCCAATCAGCTTGCAGCCCATCAGGCCAACCAGTTGCTGCAAATCCGTCATTTGCTGATCGCGCAACATAACGCCATCAATGCCCAGAACCAAGCCAAAGTCGATCAGGAAGCCATGTGGCAGGCGTCGCGGGAAACAGCTACAAAACGATTGAGTCCGCAAACATTACCGACTGGGCGAAACTGGCTGGTCAGGGATGCATTCTAATTTCTCATTTCAAGGAGAGTGTCATGAAAAATATTCGCATAATCAGCTTGGTGGTTTGTTTGTTTTCTTTGGTAGCGCTGCCTGGTTGCTCTAAGGATGGAGACGGCCAGCTTGAGTTGAAAGAACCGAAGAAAGAATTGAGTGAAATGCCTCAAGGCAAAGATTGGTTATCTGATCCGAATTTGTTTCTTAACCATGAAGATAACACCGAGTAACTGTTATAAACATTATAAAGAGATAGTGTAATGTCAAAAAATCCAGGCGTGGCTTTAGTAATTGCTTTTGTGTTGTTAGGGTTTTCTTCTGCGGCGTTTGCGGAATTGGCCTATATCGATCCAGTGACCAATCAGAGTGTGCTTGATCAGGTTGTCGAAAAGTTTCACGGCAAAGTTAAAACCTGGCAAAACGTCATTCAGGGTGCAGCCGAGCGCTTATTTTGGACACTGGTTTTGATTTCGATGGTGTGGACATTCGGTATGATGCTGTTACGCAGAGCCGATATCGGTGAGTTTTTTGCGGAATTCACACGGTTTATCATTTTTACCGGATTCTTTTTCTGGTTGCTGACCAATGCGGTATCCGGGCATAACATTGCAGGAACCATCATCAGTTCAATGCAGCAATTAGGAAACATTGCTGCAGGGCTACCGGGAAACACTAGTCACACTAGCGTTATGAATATCGGCATTTTAATCTGGAACCAGGCAACCAGTAATCTAACTGTTTTGCAACCAATCGATAGTTTGATAGCACTTATCGTTTCGCTAGCAATTCTTGTCATTATTGCAGTAATTGCTGTCAATATGCTGCTTTTATTGATTTCTGCATGGGTATTGTTATATGCCGGAATTTTCCTATTAGGCTTTGGTGGTGCCCGATGGACAACAGACATTGCTATCAATTACTTTAAAACAGTTCTCGGTGTCGGTATCCAGTTACTAGTCATGTTGCTTATAGTGGGCATTGGCAGCGATCTATTATCCAGTTTTTATTCCAAAATGGGCAAGAATGTGTTGAATTATGAAGAACTCGCAGTCATGCTGGTTTTTACCATTGCGCTATGGGTGTTGATTTCCAAACTCCCTCCACTGATTTCAGGAATCGTGACCGGCAGCAGTATCGGTTCGACTGCCGGAATTGGCAGTTACAGCGCTGGCGGGTTGGTAGCGGCAGCGGGAACGTCTGCAGCAATAACCGCTTATGGTGTATCGGCATTACGCAGAAACAGTCCTATCAAGGGAATTGAGCCACTGATGAATGCGGTTAAAGCCGGGCAGAATGCCGAGAGTAGCGGCAATTACATTTCCAGAGGAGGCCGATAGATGAAAAAGATTCTCACGATTTTTATGTTGATGTTTTTGTTTGCCGCGCCTGTAAAGGCTAAAGATTCCTGCAGCACAGTGCTTTGCATGGCCGGAATGCTGCAAGGCTCCGGCGTTGTTTCCGGTTGTAAAGGTTTTGTTCAGGATTACTTCGATATCATCAAATTCAACAGTCATGGCGGCATTAGCCTGAACAAGACTTTTAGCGCACGCGGCAAGTTTCTGGGCAAGTGCGCAACGGCTGGGAACTGGCCGCATATGATCAACAACCAATATGGCAGACAGCTGGGGTTCTAACATGTTCTTGAAGAAATCGATTTTAATTGTTCTAATAGCAGTGCTGTTGGCTGGCTGCGCCAGCATGACAGACTCACAAAGAAGGACTGCACAAGGCACGGCGGCGGGTACCGGTATCGGTGCTGCCGCTGGCGCCATCATTGGTGCTATTGCCGGTGATCCGGCACTGGGTGCGGGTATTGGCGCAGGCGTTGGTGCATTGGGCGGTTATGTCTGGTCATCGCATATGGAAAAACAGCGCCAGCAAATGGAACAGGTAACTGAAGGAACCGGTATTGAAGTCACCCAAACACCCGGCAATGAACTTAAGATGAACGTACCGGGGGACTTTTCGTTTGACACAGGGCGAGCTGACATCAAACCGGAAATGCGTCCTGTATTGAATAGCCTGGTCGCTGGAATGATGAGCAATCCTGCAGCTCAAGCCAGAATCATCGGTCATACCGACAGCACCGGCACCGATGCGATCAATAATCCGCTGTCGGTTAATCGTGCAGCCAGTACGCGCAATTATCTTGTGAGTCAAGGCATTGCTGTAAACCGCATTCATATCGATGGGCGGGGCGAGTACGAACCAATTGCATCGAACGATACGGCTGAAGGCCGCGCACGTAACCGGCGTGTGGAAATCTACATGTTTGAAGTATCGCAAGCGCAAGCCCCGCAATCACCGTATCCGCAACAACCGATACAGCAGACACCACCGCAATATCCCCAGCAACAGCCGGTGAATTATCCACCACAACCACGCTATTATTGAGATATGGTTGATTTGCCGCCAGATATGCAGGAACGCGTCGTCTGTTCCATCATTGCTGCGGTAAAATATGAAATTCCAGCCAACATTTTGTTGGCCATCGCGGAAAAAGAAGGTGGCAAACCCGGCCAATGGGTAGAAAACAGTAATGGCACGCATGATGTCGGAACAATGCAATTCAATACCGCGTATCTTCAAGATTTATCCAGATACGGCATCACCGCCGATCATGTTGCACAGGCTGGATGTTATACCTATGACTTAGCCGCCTGGCGCGTTCGTCAGCATATCAAAAATGACAAAGGTGATATCTGGACAAAGGCAGCAAATTATCATTCAAGAACGCCAGAATATAACAACCGGTATCGCATCGATCTGATTGCCAAGGCTGCTAAATGGGCAGATTGGTTGGAAGAGCTTTTTTATACGAAAAGAGAACCGTAATATGTATCGCCTTATTGTTATGAACGGATGTAGAGTCCTTCAGAAATATGATCAGGAATGGAAAACAACTGGCTTAATTAAAAGAGTTGAAGGCGATATAAAACCTGGGATTTACCATCTATTCCTTTCAGAATTAGCACAGGAGAACCAGTCCTATGAAGGACTGTTACTTTTTATAGATAAAAAAGAAAATATTATTTATCAAAATACTGGGCAAGGATATGTAAAGCATGATGCTCGATTTTTCGGTAAAAAACCGCCTATAGGTAAGATTGTAACAATACAATATCGCGAAGGATCAGAAGTGAAAATCATCAAGAGTTAGATGAGCTATTTATCTGAAAATGGAAGTCTGGTATCAATACACCTGAGTTAACTCAAACTTAATCTGACAGTTACCCGTTTTTCAAGGTGTCTATCAGTTTAGATTTACGCTACTACACTTGAATGCTGCCTGTTACACGCATGCAAGATGTGCACTGTACTACAAAACGTTCCATTTTTTAGCTCAGCGCCATCTTGGCAAGGGAGACGTTGCCGCTCTCCCGTTGCATTCCTCTCGGTCACGCTAAACATCAAATATTGCACTGCAAAATTTTCAGGTAAGCGCTGATGTGGTGCATTGTCGGCATCGAGCCTTCATGCACCAGAGAACGTGTGGCCGTTCAATCACCATTTGGGGTAGCCTCCAAGCTGCCCCCAAGACCCCCATGGTCAATGGGAGACTTCGCTGAACCCCCATCGACCAAAGAGCTTTCAATGCCCTTTGGAAACCTTGACCAACCGTCCACCGATTGGATGCCGTGAGCATTTCGCCGCTCAATCACGACCACTGTTTCGCCAGTGGATGACGGCCAACGAGGTGTCCTTGGTTGCATTTCAATTTTGAATTTGGCGCATTTATGCCAGCAAACGAGAGAATAACCATTTGATGCAAGGTGTTTTTCGCGGTTGTTGACTTTGTAATTTTCGCTTATTCTCTCAAGGTGAGATTTAGTTGAAGCAACCATGAAAGATAAAATTCTGACCTTGAAAGAAGTGGTCGATTATTGAAATTATAGGAAAAGACGGCCTATAGGCTGGCTGCTGAAGGCAAATTAGCGAGTTTTGAAGTCGAAGGCAGTTGGCATTTCAAGGCCGCAGACATTGAACGCTGGATCGAAGATAAGAAGAAACAGGCAACGGAGTAGATACCAATTCGTTGAGCACAGGTGCTTATTTTGAGCCGAATTGAATAACGCATTGTGAAGTTTAGACTTCAAAACTTTTGTCGCCCTTTAGAGATTATTGATGCTATTAGATAATAAAAAAAATGGAAAGGTCGGGGATGCTCTTAAAAACAACCTCAAAATTGGAGCCCGCCTTTCTGTCATTTCTGGCCTGTTTTCGATTTACGGCTTTGAAGCTCTGAAAAATGAGCTTTCTCGCGTTGAAAAAGTTAGGCTCTTATTCTCGAAAATTGAAGCTACCAAAGAAGGAACTTTAAATTTTCAGAGCCTCAATGGAGATGCCTTTGAACGCCGCTTCAAAAACCGCCTTAATCAAACCCAAATTGCCAAGGAGTGTGCCGATTGGTTAGACAAAAAGGCGGAGATCAAAGTCGTTAACAATCCGCACATCCTCAATCAGAATTTATTTCATATTCAAATAGACAATGCCCCATCTCTCGCTATTCAGGGTAGTTCACATTTCACGACCTCTGGTCTAGGTTTCTCGGAATCCGACAAGTACGACATGAATACGTGCCTGACGGAAGCAAGCGGCACAGCCGCCTTGTTGGAGTGGTTTAACTCGATTTGGGACAACCCCGCGACGGTCAATGACATCAAAGAACATCTTTTGGCCGAATTAAGTCGCTTGATTGAAGACCAGTCGCCTGAATTCATCTATTTCCTGACGCTGTTTAATATCTTCAAGGATTTTCTCGAAGAGCTGGACGAAGAGCGCATCATCAAGACAAAGACCGGATTCAAGGAAACACTGGTCTGGAACAAACTCTACAAGTTTCAGCGCGATGGTGTGATGGGAGCCATCGACAAGCTGGAAAAATACAATGGCTGCATTATTGCCGACAGCGTAGGCCTTGGGAAGACATTCGAGGCTTTGGCGATCATCAAATACTATGAATTGCGTAATGATCGGGCTTTGGTACTTTGTCCGAAGAAGCTTCGGGAGAATTGGACGATTTACACCGTCAATGACAAGCGGAATATTCTGTCAGGGGATCGGTTCAATTACGATGTGCTCAACCACACGGATTTGACCCGTTTGAACGGCAAGTCCGGCGAGATCAATCTGGAAACCCTGAATTGGGGCAATTACGACCTTGTGGTCATTGATGAATCCCACAACTTCCGGAACAACAATTCCCGTAAAGAAGGTTTGACCCGCTATTCTCGCATGATGGATGAAATCATCCGTTCTGGAGTTAAAACTAAAGTCCTGATGCTATCGGCCACGCCGGTGAATAACCGGATGAACGACTTGAAAAATCAGGTCGCTTTCATCACGGAAGGCATAGATGATGCATTTTTGTCTTTAGGGATTGCCAGTATCGAGCAGACGCTTAAAAAGGCCCAGACCCGCTTTAACCAATGGCTGGAACTGGACGAAACCGAGCGCAAGGTCGATATTCTGCTCGAACGGATGAACTTCGACTATTTCAAATTGCTGGATTTGATTACGATTGCCCGTTCCCGCAAGCACATCGAAAAATACTACAACATTGCCGAAATCGGAGTATTTCCGGATCGCCTGAAGCCACTCAACATCAAGGCCGATATTGACCGCGATGGCCAGTTTCCGCCCCTGAAAGAGATCAACCGCACCATCCGACGGCTGCATTTGAGCGCCTATGCACCGCTGAAATACGTGCGCATGGAAAAACGCGAGGAATACAGCCGTAAATACGACATGAAGGTCAAAGACGGTGCGTCCGTTTTCAAACAGGTGGATCGGGAGCAAAGCCTTATCCACCTGATGCGGGTAAATTTGCTCAAACGCATGGAAAGCTCGATCAATTCCTTTGCCATGACCTTGGAAAAGCTTTTGAACGAGATCAATTTCCTGATTCAGAAAATTGACAACCATGAAGGCGACGATATTGAAGAACTCAACATCGAAAATGTTGAGATCGAGGCCGAAGAATTCGAGGCCTTCCTGATTGGGCGCAAGGTCAAGGTGCTAATACAAGACATTGATGCAGTCCGGTGGAAACAGGATTTACAAGAAGATCAAAACCGTCTGACCACATTGCTCCACGAAGCTCGCATGATTGAGGCCGAGCGGGATGCCAAGTTGCATAGGCTTAAAGAGATCATTGCACATAAATGCCAAAATCCGGTCAACCTAGGTAATAAAAAGGTCATTGTCTTTACCGCCTTTGCCGATACGGCTCTGTACCTTTACGAGCATCTGGCCGAATGGGCGAGAGCAACCCACAGCATTCATGCCGCCTTGGTCACGGGAACCGGCACCAATAAAACGACCCTGAAAGACCTCAACAAAGACCTGAACAGTATCTTGACCACCTTTTCGCCGGTGGCCAAGGAGCGTCACAAGATTGACGAAAAAGCCACGCATGAGATTGATTTACTCATTGCCACAGACTGTATTTCCGAAGGCCAAAACCTTCAAGATTGTGATTTCTTGATTAACTACGACATTCACTGGAATCCGGTTCGGATTATTCAGCGGTTCGGACGGGTGGACCGGCTGGGCTCGAAAAACAAGGCCATTCAGTTGGTCAATTTCTGGCCGAACATGGAGCTCGACGAATATATCAATTTGGAAGCACGGGTCAGCGGACGCATGGTGCTGTTGGATATTTCGGCGACCGGCGAGGAAAACGTCATCGAGTATGATGACAAAAAACGCATGAATGATTTGGAATACCGCCGCAAACAGCTTCAGCAGCTTCAGGATAATGTGGTCGATCTGGAAGATATGACCGGCGGCGTATCCATTACCGATTTGACCCTGAACGATTTTCGAATGGATTTATCGGCCTACATGAAAGACCAGATGGCGACATTGGAATCCGCCCCGACCGGCCTTTTTGCTGTAACATCCATTGATCCCGCCTTGCGCGATCCGGACATTGAAGCGGGTGTGATCTTTTGCCTGAAAAACATTACTGGCAAGGTCACGCATGACGATTCTTATGCGCTTTCTCCCTATTATCTGGTGTATGTCACGGAGGCCGGCCAGATCAAATACAACTTTGTGCAGGCCAAAAAGATACTCGATATTCTGAAAAAACAGGGCTTGGGCTGGCATCGGCCCAATACCAAGGCGCTGAACAGTTTCCGTGATGCAACGCGGGACGGCAAGGACATGGCACAATATCGCCATGCTCTGGAACTGGCGGTCGGCAGCATCATCGGCAAAGCCGAAGAAAAAGGCGTGGAAAGCCTGTTCAGCCGTGGTGGTACGGTTTTGACCAAAGACAGCTTCAAAGGCATCGAGGATTTTGAAGTCGTCAGCTACCTGATTATCAAAGAGGCCGCATGATCGACGGCTTCTATCAGAAATTGGCCATTCCGGAAGCCTGCCATCTGGGCAAGCGGGTTTACAAAAAGCTGTTTTATGAGAATGCGCCGCTGAATGCCGCCGATAAAAAGGCGTTCACCGAAGACATTGACGATATCCACTGGCTTTACACCTTGAAGCCGGAAACGATCAATATTGCCCGCTATCAGGATGATGAGCATGATTATCAGGAAGTGGCCATTCTTCAGATCAATCTCAAAAATCCAAGAGCCTACAAGCGCATTGCGCATGTGATGCAACGGGCCATCCCCTACCCTATTCTGCTGGTCTTTGTGGACGGTTCCCGCATCGCCTTGAGTATTGCCGATAAACGCATCAATCGGGCCGACCGCGAGAAAATCACGGTGGAAGCTTTTTATGAAACCGAGTGGATGGACCTAGCCAATTTGACCGAGGCCGAACAGGCCTTTGTGGACAGTTGCGCCATGACCCGCTTCTCCTTTAACAATTTTTATGAATTCTATGGCGATTTGACCGCGCGGATTATCGCCTTGAATTGCGCCCATTTGAATGGGACTTATACCCTTGAAAATGCGCTTTCCAGAGAAGAGCGGATCGAATTGTTATGTCGCATTCGGCAAGCACAACAACAACTGGCCGAACTGCGGGCGGCCTTGAAAAACGAGAGCCAGTTTAACCGGAAGGTACAACTGAACGTACAGATCAAGAAGCTGGCGGAAGAATTAGAACATGACAAAGCAAAGGTTTGAACAGATGGAAAACAGCATGAAAAAACTGGATCGGGACAGCGACGGCAGTAGCCTGAACATCGTACAGGACAATATCGAACAACTCAAAACCCTGTTTCCCGATATCTTCAGTGAAGGCAAGATCGACTTTGACGCCTTACGGACCATTATGGGCGACGCCGTGGAAGCGGGCGATGAGCGTTACAACTTCACTTGGCACGGTAAGGCGGCAGCCCGCCGCATTGCGCAAACGCCATCGACTGGCACGCTGCGCCCTTGCAAGGAAGAAAGCAAAAACTGGGACACCACCCAAAATCTGTTCATTGAAGGCGACAATCTGGAAGTTCTGAAACTGCTGCAAAAGTCTTATCACAAGCAGGTCAAGATGATCTATATCGACCCGCCTTACAACACCGGCAAAGAATTCATCTATCCCGACAATTATCAGGACAATCTCGACACCTATCTGGAATATACCGGCCAGAAAGACAGCGAAGGCCGCAAATTCGGCACCAATGCCGAAACATCAGGCCGCTATCACACCAACTGGCTGAATATGATGTATCCGCGTTTGAAGTTGGCCAGAAACCTGTTGCGCGATGATGGGGTGATTTTTATTTCGATTGATGACAATGAGGTCGCCAATCTCCGGAAATTGTGTGATGAGATTTTTGGGGAGGAGAATTTTGTAAATAATATTATTTGGCAAAAAAAATATGGTGCTGCAAATGACGCAAAATATCTTTCTGACATGCACGATCACATACTTCTCTATTGTAAGAATAAGATTTTGTGGACTCCAAATTTATTTCCGAGGCCTGAAGAACTAAATGCTAAATACTCTAATCCAGATAACGATCCTCGTGGGGACTGGTATTCAACCAACTTATCAGTAAAGACGTATTCAGCGAAGAATGACTATGTTATTAAATCCCCCGCGGGTTTAGAGTTTTCACCTCCGCCTAGTAGATGCTGGTCTGTTACAAAAGAAAAATTTCAAGAACTCTTAAATGATAATAGGATTTGGTTTGGGAAAGATGGAACATCGAGACCATATCTCAAGGGTTTTTTATCAGAAGTTCAAGATGGCGTCGTTCCAACCACAATATGGAGCCATCATGATGCTGGACATAATATAGGAGCAAAGTCAGAAGTCAGGGCAATTTTTCATGATACTACTGGATTGTTCGATACTCCTAAGCCAACAACTCTTATTAAGAGAATAATTACAATGGCCGAAAATAAGGAGGAACGAGATGAAATATTTTTAGATTTTTTCTCAGGTTCTTGCACTACAGCTCATGCCGTTATTGACTTGAATGCCCAAGACAATGGCAGTCGCAAATTCATTATGGTGCAACTGCCAGAACCTTGCGATGAGAACACAGAAGCCTACAAAGCCGGTTATAAAACCATCGCCGACATCGGCAAAGAGCGTATCCGCCGTGCCGGTGACAAGATTAAGGCGGATAACGCCGATAAAGATGGCATTGAAAATCTCGACATCGGTTTCAAGGTCTTCAAACTGGGTTCAACCAATATCAAGCCGTGGGACGCGAACTTCGACAATCTGGAAGACACCCTGCTCTCATCCGTGGACAACATCAAGGACGACCGTAGCGAAGAGGATGTGCTCTATGAAATCCTGCTCAAATACGGCCTTGATCTCACGATTCCGATTGAACAGCGCGAAATAGGCGGCAAAACCGTCTACTCCATCGGTTTCGGAGCTTTGGTCATTTGTCTGGACGATGACATCACTTTGGATGTTGTTGAAGGCATTGGCAGCCTGAAAGCCGAACTCGATCCGGAAGTCATGCGTGTGGTGTTCAAGGATGCAGGCTTCAAGGATGATGTGGTCAAAACCAATGCGATCCAGATTTTAAAGAAACACGGCATCGATGACGTGAAAAGTCTGTAAGGGAGGACGGACAGCTATGAAAATCAAATTCAGCGCCGATCTGGACTACCAACAAGACGCCATTCAGGCCGTGGCCGACATCTTCGATGGGCAGGATACACTTCAAACCAACTTTACCGTGTCACAGGTCAGTCAGGGGCCGCAAAGCGATATGTTTGCCACCCAGACCGAATTGGGTATCGGTAACAAGCTTGGCCTTCTCGATGACGAGTTGCTGGAAAACATCCGCACCATCCAGCTTAAAAACGGTTTGAAACAAACCGATACACTGTCCGCGAAGGATTTCACCATCGAGATGGAAACCGGCACCGGCAAAACCTACGTGTATTTGCGCACGGTGTTTGAGCTCAACAAGCGCTTTGGTTTTACCAAATTCATCATCGTCGTGCCGTCCGTGGCGATCAAGGAAGGTGTTCACAAATCGCTGGAAATGACCGAGCAGCACTTCAAAGAATATTACGACAACACGCCTTGCGATTACTTTGTCTACGATTCTAGCGACTTAAGCCCAGTTCGCAGCTTTGCGACCAATGACACCATCCAGATCATGGTCATCAACATTGATGCGTTCCGCAAAAGCTTTACCGATCCGGACAAGGAGAACAAAGCCAATATCATTCACCGGCCGAATGACAGGATGAACGGCATGAAGCCGATTGAGTTTATCCGCGATACCCACCCGATTGTCATTATTGACGAACCGCAAAGCGTCGATACCACCCCGAAATCCAAGGAGGCCATTACCTCGCTCAATCCCTTATGCACGATCCGCTATTCAGCCACGCACAAGGACAAACACAATCTGATGTACAAGCTGGACTCGATTGATGCCTATGAGCGCAAATTGGTTAAACAGATTGAAGTGGCTTCGATTGATGTGAAGGATGGCCACAATAAAGCCTATATCCGGCTGCTCAGTGTCGATCACAAGAAAAGCCCGATCACCGCCCAGATCGAATTTGACGCCATGCAAAACGGGCAGGTCAAACGCATCACCAAGAAGGTGCGCAGCGGCGATGATTTGCTCACGCTTTCCGGTGGCCGTGATGTGTATGACGGCTATGTGGTCAACGATATTTATTGCGAGCCCGGCAATGAATATATCGACTTCACCAGCAAGCCCGACATCTTACGTTTGGGCGAAGTGTCGGGCGATGTCGATCCCGATGAATATAAACGCCTGCAAATTCGCAAAACCATTGAGGAGCATCTGGACAAGGAGCTGAAACTCACGCCACAAGGCATCAAGGTTTTGAGTCTGTTCTTTATCGACAAGGTGGCCAATTACCGCTTTTATGACGAGGATGGCAACCCGCAGAAAGGCAAATATGCGCTGATCTTCGAGGAAGAATATCGACAGCTCATCAAGAAGCCGAAATACAATTCCCTGTTCAAGGAAGTGGATACCGAAAGTTTGGTGGAAGCCGTGCATGACGGCTATTTCTCGGTCGATAAAAAGTCAGGGCATTTTAAGGACAGTAAAGAGTCGAAAGATGGTACAGGTGGTTCAAGCGCAGATGACGAATCTACGTACAACACGATAATGAAAAATAAGGAATGGCTGCTCGGTTTTAGCTGCAAATTAAAGTTCATTTTTTCACACACCGCACTCAAAGAGGGTTGGGACAATCCCAACGTCTTCCAGATTTGCACGCTCAACGAAACCAAATCGGCAATCAAAAAACGGCAGGAAATTGGCCGTGGCTTGCGTCTGGCGGTCAATCAGGACGGGGATAGGGTGCAAGGCTTTGAGGTCAATACGCTCACGGTCATGGCTAATGAATCTTATGAGGATTTTGTCAGCCAGTTGCAAAGAGAGATCGAGGAAGAGGAAGGTATTCGTTTTGGCGTCGTCGAAAAACATTTCTTCGCTAATATCGTTATCGAAACCGAAGACCAAAAGCAGGCCTACCTTGGGGCCGATGCGTCTGAAAAAATCTGGAACCACCTGTTCGATGCCGAATATGTCGATAAAAGCGGCAAGGTAAAGGACAAACTCCGCACCGATATAAAAAACAACGCGGTCGATTTGCCGGAAGATTTCCAAAGCCATGCCAGCCTGATTACGACCGTGCTTAAAAAGGTGGCGGGCAATCTCAATATCAAGAACGCCGGTGACAAGAAGCCCGTGGCACTTAACAAATCTGTTTATGTTGGCGAAGAATTCAAAGCGCTTTGGGAGCGCATCAAATATAAAACCACCTTCAGGGTAGAATTCGATGTTGAGGCCTTGATTGGCAAGTGCGTTGAAGAGATCAAAAACCACCTGATTGTTGGGAAGACCAAGTTCATCTATGAAAAGGGCCTGACGAAAATCGAGCGCGGTGGTATCGGCACGGCGGAAACCAGTCAAACCAACCATATTTATGATGCCAAAGATTACAAATTGCCGGACATCGTGAGTTATCTTCAGAACGAAACCAATCTCACCCGCCGAACATTAGTGGCCATTTTGACCCAGTGCGGACGCTTGCAGGATTTCAAGAACAACCCGCAAAAATTTGTCGATGAAGTGAGTGCCATCATCAAACGGCAGATGCGTCACTTCATCGTTGACGGGATCAAATATGAAAAGATCGGCGATGCCCACTATTACGCGCAAGAGCTGTTCGAGGACAAGGAGCTGATCGGCTACCTCAACAAAAACATGCTGGAAGCCCAAAAATCAGTCTATGACCATGTGGTTTACGATTCCGAAGTGGAAGCCGAATTCGCGCGATCCTTCGAGCAAAGCAAGGATGTCAAGGTTTACGCTAAGCTGCCAAGCTGGTTCAAGATTGAAACGCCACTTGGCAACTATAACCCCGATTGGGCAGTTTTGGTCGATCATGACGATGGCGAAAAACTCTACTTTGTCGTGGAAACCAAAGGAACCATCCTAGGCGATATGCTACGTCCCGTTGAAAAAGCAAAAATCGACTGTGGCCGCGCTCACTTCAAAGCACTTGGTGAAACGGTTGGTTTTACTGTAGCGGATAACTTTGAATCGTTTATGGACAAAGTGGTGCTATAAGATGAAAGTTGAGCGAGGTTTTTATGAGTATTCTCATTGATGCAATACGAATTGCGGGATTTAGAGGCATTAAGAATCTTGAAGTTTCATTACCAAGAATAACAGTACTAATTGGTACCAATAATTCTGGTAAAACTTCGTTAATAAAAGCTCTTCAGCTTGCTATTGGCGACTATGCAAGGTTTCTGTCTGAAGAAGACTTTTATATTGATACAAACGATCAAAGAGTAAATGAAATACTCGTTGATATTAGAATTGTTCCGGTTGAGGGTAATGGTAATAGAACACAGATTTTTAATGAAATGTGGGCAACTGAGTTTGGGGATAAAATCAAGGCTGAACCCAATGGAAACCAGTTTGTTGCCATTCGCACTCGTTCAAAACAGAATTTAACAAAAGGAGGTTATGACACTCTTCGTTTTACCTTGGAAACATGGCCAGATAAGAGCAATTGGCAATCAGAAAAGGTTAAGGAATCAAAATTAGCCACTCGCTTAGTTAGTCTTCCTTTCATATCAATTGAAGCACAAAGAGATATCCATCAAGAATTAAAGGAAAAATCCTCGTTCGTGGGCAAAGTCCTTTCGAGTGTTGAATACGATTCCGCTGACATTGTTGTTATTGAAAAACTTATCAAAGACGTCAATGATGAGGCTGTCAGCAAAAGCAACGAACTTAAGAGCCTCAAGGCACATTTGGAAAATCTGAATCAATCATTTAGTCATTCAGGTAATGCCGAAGTAACGCCATTTCCCAAAAAAATTAGAGACCTATCAAAGCACTTCTCCATTCACTTTGGTGAAAATCCAGCCAATTCATTTTCAATGGAATACCATGGGATGGGTACTAGGAGTTGGGCATCAATGCTAGCCGTAAAATCATTTGTTGATTTGACGGAAGCAAAACATCTTGAAGAATCAGAGCCTTTTTTCCCAATTCTTGCGGCTGAAGAGCCAGAAGCGCATCTTCACCCCAATGCTCAAAAAACACTATATCGCCAGCTTTCGGAATCTAAAGGCCAATTAATTGTTAGCACACACTCCCCATATCTGGCTGCAATGGCAAAACCGACAGAGTTACGATCACTCAAAAGATATAAGGATAATGTTGCATCAGTACAATTATCTTCTGAGCTAGATCCGGAGGATTTACGTCGTTTGCAGAGAGAGGTTATTCATTCCAGAGGGGAAATTTTATTCACCAAGGCGTTGGTGTTATGTGAAGGAGAAACCGAAGAACAAGCACTACCAATGTTGTTTCACCACTATTTCAAAAATGAATCATTCCAGCTTGATGTGAATTTTGTTGGCGTTGGTGGGTCTGGTAAGAAATATCGTCCTTTCTTGTCCTTCTCTAAAGACTTATTGGTTCCGGCATTTATTTTCAGCGATGGCGAAGATAGTACAATTAAAGACCTAAAAAAGCATTATACAGATGTGTTTGGTCAGACTGACATCATGACTTGCCCAAATATCACGATTCTTGATAATACTGACTTTGAAGGTTATTTGATATCATCAGGTTATAGGAATATCGTAGAAGAAGCAATTAAAGAAGTGGATGGAAATGAAGCAATAACCAACTGGATTAAAAAGCGGCATGGGACTTCACAAGGCAGAATAAAAACTGATAGCCCTACTTGTTCGACATGCAATCAGCCTATCTACTCCGATGACCTTCGCGATTACAACTCAGCAGATGGATATGACAAGGCTCTTACTGACATTCTTGATTCAAAAAAACCTAAATTCGCCCCTGTCATAGCATTAAAATTATGCGAATTAGAGTTAGATAAAATTCCACCCAAGATCATAGAATTATTTGAAAATATTAGGAAAGGAGCGTTTTAATGACTCATCTTTCCGATGCGCAATCGAATATTGTTAAAGCTCCAATTGGTCAAGCAATGCAGGTACTAGCCTCAGCAGGGTCTGGTAAAACTCGAGTCTTAACCGAACGGGTGCGGCATGTATTGGAGAATACCCGTAAAGACGGCGTTATTGCTCTTACTTTTACAAACAAAGCTGCTGAAGAAATGCAGAATCGTTTGGAAGACCTTGATGAGATTGAAGATCGTTGCTGGATAGCTACCATCCACGCGGTTGCCCAAAGAATTGTCGATCAATATGGGCATACTATTGGGTTGCCGTCAGAATTGCATATTTATGAGCGGGATCAAGACAGGAAAGCTGTTTTTCTCCAGTCGTTACGCGATCAAGAAATTGATATTGATACCTTCTTGAACGTTAGCGACGAGCGAACAAGAAGAGATCGTGAGAGAATCATTCAAAACTATCTCGATCAGTTTTCGATAGCGAAGCGTGAACTATTGACAGAAGCTGAAATCCGCGAGAAATACGAAAGTGACGAATCATTCTGGCGTATTTTCCAAGAATATCAATCTGCCCTCATTCAAAGCGGCGGTTTAGATTTTGATGACATATTAGTTTATGCGCACCGAATTCTTCTTGAACAGTCTTGGTGTGGGCAAATTTATCGCTCTAAATACAAGCATATATGTGTGGATGAGGCTCAAGACCTTAATAAAGCTCAATACGAATTTATCAAGGCGCTTTGTAGCGACCAAATCAAAAGTGTAATGATGGTGGGTGATCCCGACCAGATGATTTATGGGTTCAATGGATCATCTCATGAATATCTATGCGAAAGGTTTGTCGAGGATTTTTCTCCAGCAAAATATGTTCTAAAAGAAAATTATCGTAGCTCAAAAGCAGTAATCTCTCTCGCAAATAAGTTGAAACCAGACTCTCAGGTTGCATCAGATTTCGTTCTGGATGGAAGAAAGGAAATCCTTGTATTCCAGAACGAGGAGACGGAATCCCAATGGATATGCGACAAAATCGAAGAGCTTATGCAGCAAAAATACGATGATGAAATCGAGGGTGAGATTTCCTTAGGGAATATGGTTGTTATCGCTCGCAATCGTTTTGTATTCCAGTCACTTGAAAAGCATCTTCATGAAAAGCAAATTCCCTTTTTCCTAAAAAAGGGAGAACGTCAAACTGAGCCATCATCAATTTTTGGTAAGGTGCTTGATTTGGCAATTCGTATTCGACTTAACCCTAAGGACTGGGTCGATGGTAAAAAGCTTTGTGCAGTTTTGAAAATACAGACTCCCACATCATGGGGAAGCGCTGAAATCTTGAGAGAATTTGCTAAAGCGGCTCGGTCATCAGATATTCCATTCTCAGAAATTCAGGCAAAGCTTTTAGAAGCAATACAGGATATTGATCTGGATCAGCCCAACATCCCAAAATTTTATCAGACTTTTAAAAAGTTAATTGAAGAACTAATTGTTGAACCATCACTTAAGGAAGATGGGGAGCTCGAGCGTTCTCTCCAAGAACTGCAAGATTTCAGAAAGAGCTGGACTATATTCAAGCGCAAAGGACTGGGAGATTCTTTATCTGCGTTCCGTAACGCTATAGCATTAGGTCAGCTTGTCGATGACTATAATCCTGTCGGGCTTACTTTAAGTACTGTTCACACCATGAAGGGCTTGGAGAAGGATATTGTTTTTATTATGGGTATGTGTGAGGGTGTTTTTCCTGATTACCGGGCCACTACCCTTAAAGAAATAAATGAAGAGAGAAATAATGCTTTTGTTGCGGTTACAAGGGCAAAACGTTGGATTTATATTACCTATCCTCAGCTTAGAATAATGCCTTGGGGTAGCGCCAAACCACAACGACCTTCTCGTTTCCTTCAAGAGCTACAAACTTAGGAGCTTTATTTCAGATTCAAAATATTGTTTCTTTTTTTAGGTCTTGAAATTCGGCATACCGTGGCTTTTCTTATTATTAACAATGGCGGAACATTATATGATGTCCAAGCTACCCTAGCCCATGCTAATGCTCGAATGTCAGAACGGTACGAACTGAATCGCTTCTTTTTTACGGTTACCCCAGATAACCCAGGTTACATTTCCACTGCGCAACCGTACCGGCAAACGTGCTTGCGGATTTGGGAAGTAAATCTTGACAGCATGGTTTTCAATGCCACCGCACATTGGATTTATCCTGCTTTATCTTTTTTTACCGGCCACGTACACGACGGTTTTTTTGTATGGTCATGTTTGGTTTACTTGTTTTGCTTTTGAGATCATGCAGACTGTCATCTTCCGTAATCAAAGCTCTGGATTTTCTGTACAGTGCACTGATTTCATCGCTGATACCTGTTGCAATAACGATTGTTTCCCTGAGGGAACGGTAATCGCCGTTATTATTGATGTCGATACCGATAACATCACGTAAAACCCCAATTTCACAAGCTTTCAACAATACCGGATGATTGAAATGTTTGTCAGAGGTGATTATAAAAACCGAGCTCACACCGGAATTGCGTGTAAATTTCTGCAGTCTTGCCAATAACATTTTTGGTGATTTCTCCAGAATCGATACCGGCAACTCGCTGATCGACTGAACGGCACCGGTAGCATTGGTGCCAATCAGGCTGAAGTATTGATCCTTGTGTTTAAACGCCATGCCGATTCTTGCCAGATCATCCGGCGTAGCGATGTTTTCCAACAGGCAGTCGTGCTGCTTGTAAGCAGTATCCTGGTAACCACCGGCCTGGATGCCCATCCAGTTGAAGAAGCTGACTTCAAGTTTCCGGTTGATCACGCTGTACTGGTTGGTGTTGATAATGACATGACCTTTAAATCCCGGTACCAGGGATGCCAGTTGTGCGGTAAATTGTTCATCATGCCAGGATGCGGTGGCATTCCCAGAGGGGTGATTATGCAGCAGCCAGTAGCCATCGGCCTGTACTTTAAATCGAGTATTGTTCACCCAGTTGCCCAGATGATGTTCAGTGCCATTAATCTTGTCCAGATAAACCGATGAAGGTAATCGTGAGCTGATGGCGGTATGATGAATGACACGGTTTCGTCGCGTATAAAATATACGCAGAGTTTCAAAGCGTGGATCGCGAAGAATCTGCGCCATCACGGCAAGTTCATGAGCGGATTTGATTTGCCGGTTTAAGAGCGTGGTTCCGCCCTGTTCTTTAAAGTCTTTCGGGAAATTACAACCCAGTATGGCGCCACCTGCCCATCGAGCTTGAGATTCGAGCAGTTCGATGTAAGCGTTTCTACCGATTTCTTTTTGTGCTTCGCTGGTATCGGGACGAGTTTCAATGTTGTCATAGAGATCACCTGTATTGGGTCTGGATGAATTTACAGGAATGGCTTGTTGATTAGCACGCATGATTAATCCTCCTGTCAGTATTAAACCAATGCCCGTTTTTGTGATTTTGCTTTTGTTTCGGTCTGTTGCTGGCTTTGGGTTTTGACGTGTTGAGATTGGGGTTGGTGTTTTTGAATCGCATGCTTCTGAATTGTATTAAGCTGAATTGCTTTCTCGATTGCTGCACCTACCTGGCGCTTGACAGCTTGCATGCCCAATGCGCTTTTTTTAGCCAGATCGTTAAAATCGCTGAGTTTCTGCGATGTTTGTTCGTTGAGTGCAAAGACCGGAAACACCACAACACCGTTAACTGATTGTGCAGCTTCCTGGGCTTTTTCCCTGCCGGTATTTTTGCCGTTGAGGGCGGCCAGGTGTTGATCGTCATCACCGGCAATAACAATGGGTTTGCCTGGATACTTGTCATGTAACTGTTGTGCAACCGGTATGAGATTGCCTGAATCGAATGCCGCCACAACAGGACAATTCATGGCCTGCGATACGGTATCGGCAGTGGAATAACCTTCAGCGATGATGATGGCTTTGGCGTTATCCAGCGCTTTTAATACCGCAGATCCTTCGCTGTTACAACCCACTACATGGAAGTGGCCTTCCTTCTGACTGCCTGCTACAAACAGCTTGGTGCCGTTCGGTTGAATCGTCTGTGCACTCCAGATGTTTCCATTCACATCATAAATCGGCAGCAACAGATTACCCGCGACAAAGACAAGACTGTCGGGATGGTCATCACGCACCGTTTTGACATCCTGCCGATCCTGGCAGATTTTGATGATGGAATTTTGTGGTAGACCATCCGGTGTTTGCGGCACGACTTTTAATCCATTTGGCCTTGCGTTTTTATCCTGCAGGTAAGGATGATCAGCATTGGCAGGCAAAGCAATGGCCAGTAATTCTTTGACGGCTTGTGCAACCTTGATATGCTGCGCATGCTGCTCGGCTTTACGTTCCTGTTGTTTGATCGCAACCTGTGCAGCATAGGCTGCCTTTTGCGCTTCGGTTAATGAATACCCTTTTGCCTTCCAGCGTATCTCGGCTTTGGTGCGGTGATTATTAAAATATCCGGCAGGATGACCATCCATATGCACCACATAAAATCCGGATTTTTCACCGGGTCGATCACCGTCAACTTTTATACGGTGTGACAGCCCATCCATCACGGGATGATTACCGTCCACAATACACCCATTATCGCGAAGCACAGAAGCAAACTCAGCTTGCGCATCGATGGCAGGGTTTTGCTGCACTGGAACATTTTCCGGTATCCAGCGCTGTAATGCGCGGATATCTGCATTTTCACCCACATACCATGCTTTGGCTGCTTTATCCCAACGCGCACCGGCGGCTTTGGCCCGGTCTTTTTCACTGTACGGCACAGCCAGGTATTGGCGTAATTGATTTACACTTTCTTTAACAGCATGTTGGATTTGATTTTTTTGAATCGACTCATCCGTATTTTGTTGAACGGCATTGGTTGGATCGGTTTCCATAGACTGCCTCCTTCTGTTAAAGCCTGCATCATTTTGCATTGCCAGTGCTTCAGCATGTTTACGTTGCTCTTTGGCTGCGTCAATTTCTTCCTCGGTGCTGTTCGAATTGTTACGAATCCGCAATTCATCAATGCGGGCAAGTTTTACGCCCTTTTCATATTCGTTGCGCTCGGACATGGCATCGATCAGTGCGAGCTTTTCCACTGTATTGATGGCAAGTTGTTCCACATCGAAATCCGCCATCCAGGCCCAGGTCTGATCGTTATGCTGCGCATAAACACCCCAGAATTCAGGATCGATACCCAAATCTTTTGCAGGTATCACATGACTGGTGCCAACACCATCTTCATTCTTATTCTCTTTCAAAACGTTACCTTGAACCTGTACACGCCCGTTCCAGTCGGCGGGGATGGACAATCCCAGTTTGTCCTGTGACGTTTCCTCAAACTCGAGATTATCGATGCTTAAGTTTCTGCAGAATTTCAGTGCGTCGGCGACCAGATAAAGGGCGTTTTGCTCTTGTCTCGGCAGGTGCCTGATCAGTTTTTGTAACTGCCGATTGTTTTGCTGTGCTATTGTTGCAAGATCGGGTGCGAGATTGGCGGTATACGTTGCGATGTTTTGTCTGATTTCATCCATTTTGATGGCCTCCTGACTTTGTAATTCCTGCTGCCGTGCAAATGCCAGCACATAGTCCTGGATTTTTTCTGCATCGGCTGCAGCGCGGAATATTTCTGTGGGATCTTCTTCCAAAGCTTTAATCCATGATGCGACATACGCGGCATGCTGACCGGGATCGTGTCCGATACCCAGTTCATGGCCGAGCAGCATGCTGGCAATCTCGGCACGCAGCTCTTCGCGTGCATAGCCTTCACTGCCGAAGGGGTGCGCTAGATCGCGGTTCAAACGTAATTCATGGCCCGTCCAGTGGCCGAGTTCATGCAAGGCGGTAGCGTAATAGCGATCCGGTGTTTCAAACTGGTGTTTGTGCGGCAGGTGTATCCGGTCGGTTACTGACCGGTAAAAGGCCCGGTCATATTCGCCGTGTTCAATTGCTGCGCTGGATGCCTGCAATATCAGTTCTGCACGCTCAATTGGATCCCAACTCGGTGGTTCGATGACCAACTCCGGCAGATTGTCGATCTGTTCGGCATTGAATACTGAGGCATAAAACACACGCGGACGTTCAAGCTTGACGGTTTCCTTGACGGGCTTGCTTTCACTGTTAAGTATCGTTTTGCCGTTATCGTCTTTTTTGATACGCTCATCGGTAAACTTCCAATATTGAATCCAGGTGCTCTTTTCACCTTTACGCACCTGAGCACCTAAACTAGCAGCTTGCTTGTACGTCAACCAGCGTGGATCGGCATAAGCCTGGCTCATCAAATACAAGGCATTGATGCCCCGGTAACGTTTTTGGGTGGTTGGATTATGCGGAAACGATAACAGCGGATCGCCCGGCTGCCACGGTTTTTGCCATGGGGCTGCGCCTTGTTTTAGTCGTGCGATCAGACTCTCGGCGACCTGCTCATGGTAGGCTTTTCTGGATTTGTCCATGTTATTGCCCTCCATCAGTAGATTCCGGTTGATCGATACTGCTATCCAGCGCTTCAAATTCACTCAAGGCATCTTCTTTGAATGCGCCAAGCAGTTCCGCTTCATCGGGATCGAATTCAGCCTGAAATCCCGGTGTTTGTGCATCAATCAGCTTTTGCGCTATCACCTGACGTTTCATTTTCCAGTCGCTCAGACTGGTATCAGCGATATCAGATTTCGTGTCATCATCTGCAGGATTATTCATGGCAATTACTCCTCTTGAAGATTGAAGGTAAAAACGGGGCGTACAACATGCACAATCTGTGCACGGTCGATGACGCCAAAGTAGCGTGCATCAAATGAATGAGGATTCATATCGGATAACAGCAGGTATTCGGATTCACCGAGTGCCGCATTGAAACGGTATTGCGGTAATGCGGCGCCATAGGCATCGGTGGATAACGGCGCGCTGTTCGGCAACCATTGACCATTAACCGTAATACCGGTCTCATCAATCAAAACCGCATCACCGGCAACGGCATGTACGTGTTTGAGCAATTGACTGTAACCGCCGGGACAATTACCCGGATTGATATAGCCTCTGATGACAGCCCAATCAAACACATCGCGTTGCGGTGGACAGAACGCAACGTATGCACCTTTTAAAACCGGTTCATCGACAATCCGGTACAAACCAACCGGCAGACTTGGTGTGGTGTTGATATAAAATCCGCCAAACCGCAAGACAATGCTCAGCACAAACATACCGATACTGAGTGTCAGCATGCTAATAGCCAGGACTTTGATTGGCTTTTTCATTGCAGCAACCCTGAAGTCCCAACACCAGTACCTGTGCCAGAATCAGTATCTTCATAAGAACCGATCAGCCGGTCGCTTGATAACGGCGGGTCAACTTTTGCGCGTGCGGCAAATGTTTCATCCTGGAAGTACAAAGGCTGTACGCCATAAATGGCAGGGTATCCGGCAACATAGATGATCATGTCACCCGGTTTGGTAATTCTGCCTTTGGCATCTTTAGTGGCACCCGGCAGGCGCATGCATTCGTCCGGTGTTAGTAAAGCACGTTGTGTTTCCTGCAGTGTACGTGTGACATGACCGTGCATCATTGATGAGCGTCGGCCACTTGTCGTGATTTGTTCCTTGATCACCGTAGTCTGGCCGGTAAGTTTGGATAAGTGTTCTGCAGTTTCAATACGATTGGGTGCGAATGCAGTCTGGATATGACAATTGGAAGTAATCGCTTCATCATGGCCGTAACCGGATTCCCGGCTTTTAAGCTGATTGATATCCTGGCAGATCAGATACGCCTTGATACCGTAACCGGCAATAAACGCCAACGATTCCTGGAAGATTTCCAATTTACCCAAACTTGGAAACTCATCGAGCATAAGCAGCAGCCGGTGTTTGTAATGCGTAACCGGTTCACCATTCTGGAATACCATCTGACCAGCAAGCTTGCGAACAATCATATTGATCAGGATGCGGATTAGCGGACGCAACCGTGATTTGTCGTTCGGATGTGAAACAATATAGAGGCTGACAGGATTATTCTGGTGCATCAAATCACGAACACAGAAATCCGATTCGCTGATATTGTTTGCCACAATCGGATCACGGTATAAAGCCAGATACGATTTGGCAGTTGATAACACGGAACCGGCTTCTTCTTCAGGGCGATCCAACATGTCCTTGGCACTGGCAGCGATAACCGGATGTGCGTGATCACCTTCCGGCATGATCATTTCCATCCAGAGTTCACGAATATCACGGTCTGGATCGGACAATAAGGCATCGACAGCCGGTAGTGTGGCTGGCGCACCTTCTCTTTCCGATTGATACAGCACATGCAGAATCAATCCAACCAAAAGTGCATGTGCAGTCTTTTGCCAGTGCGTTTCCAATCCCTTACCATCAGGATCAACGATCAGGTTCACGAGATTCTGCACATCGGCCACTTCGGTACCGCTGCCAATGATGATTTCATCGAGTGGATTCCAGCGACAACTTGAAGTAGATGCTGGGTCAAAACGCAACACATTGTTGTTTGCATAGTACTTGCGCCACCCTGCAGTCAAAGCCCAGAGCTCGCCTTTGAGATCGGTAATGACGGTACTTTGTGTCCAGGACAACAAAGTTGGAATGACGAGACTCACACCTTTACCCGAACGAGTCGGTGCAAAACACAGTACATGTTCCGGGCCGCTGTGTTTGAGATAATGCGTTCTGCCGGACTTATCACGCCAGGCACCGACATAAACCGCTTCACCGCCTTTGTTTTTTTGGGAAGACAACAATCCGGCGGCTTCGATATCCTTTTTTTCCGCCCATCGGGCTGAACCATACAGATTGCGGTTTGCCCGTGAAGAATTAGCAAGCATCATCTTGACGATCAATACCAGAATCAACCCGACACTGGAGAACAGAATGCCGTAACCGGCAGCCAGATCAAAGATACCCGGATGCTGGTCATACCATTGATTACTCCACACCACAATCGACCAGGGTGCATAGAGTTGATTAAAGTGTGATCCGAGCTGATCCTGATAATTGAACTGGTGTGCAAAGTATTGCGTTGCAACCTGAAACCCTCCAATCAGAAACACAATACCCAGCAAGCGGACGATCAGAGTATCTTTCTTTGCGTTTCTGTTTTCCTGGAAACCGGAATTGTATTTGTTCATCACAGACTCCTTCGGTGCGTTGAAGTTTTGGATCGTTTCTGAAATACAACTTGTTTCGATAATTGTTTGCGGTGCCGTTCAAGTTCAGGGTCGTCAAACGTAACGCGAATTTTGTTCTGAACAGCAGTCTGCACAATAGACTTTTTAAAATCATCAGAGCCATTAACCGACAGGTGATTGCCGTATTTTTTGATAGCAAACTGCAACACGTCAACAAGGGAATCATTCAAAACATTCGATGCAACAAACAACCGTTTGCCGTCATCACGCACAGCCGTAGTACCAGCTATGTAAAACACCGTACCGTCTTTGGTCACGGACTCAATACCATCTGTTCTGGACTTGTCGTTATTATATTTATTGCCAGCAATGGAATCACGCAAAACTGAGCTAGTTCCGTTGCGTCTGTTGCTTCTGGCGCGCAATATTGCTAGCGCTTCGGTATTGCCTCTTTTAGCTTCAATCGTTAGCCAGTCAAGCCATGCCATTCTGCGAGTATTGGCTTTTAATTGCGTATACGCTTCGCGGTAATCGCGTTTGATTTCATTCAGCGTTGTTTTGAATTGGAGACTTACGGTTGCATACAAGGCTTTCTTGCCAAGCGGCCCAGTCTGCACATGTTTGATGATGCCGCGCTTGGATCTTGCTTTCTGTTTGGTGCCTTCAATCAACAGATCGCGCTGTTCCCGCAATATAAGCCATTGTTCTTTGCGCCAAGAAGCTGCATTGGTTTGTTGTTGCTGATAGCGCTCATACAATCTGGAAGTATCAACATGGTTTTGCAGCGGTCTGGGTTGATAGTGTTTGGTTTTTACTTTTGATGTTTTGGCATTCTGTGTTTTGGTTCTGGTCTGCGCTTGTACTTGTGTGTGCTCTTGTGACTGTGATGTTTCCAGGCTATCTGCTGCAAGTTCAAAAGCGCCAAGCCGTTTGATCAGATTGGGTTTTGATAAAGACCGGTCAACTGAACTCGCTTTAACGGCAACACCATTGCTAGAAACAAGCACCAGACCATTACCACGTTCCTTGATTTCCAGACCATGGATGTAAAGTACCTGGTGTAAATCCTGCCAGGTTTTTGTGTTTTTGATGTCATCAAGGCATTCGCGCCGAATCCAGCCCAGCAGACTCTCGACACCGGCTTTGGATTCCATGTCGATGTGACGATTGACTCGTTGATGATTATCGTGCGCAAGATTGAATTCAGATTCCAGTTGTTCGCACAGACCGGCAATCTTTGCGTAGTCAAAGTAGGGATTGTGAATTGTGAATCGCTCTGGATGAATTTTATTAATGGCAACATGGATATGCAGGTTGTCGGTGTCGTGGTGCACGACACTGATGCGCTGGTGATCTTTAAAGCCAAGACCTTCGCATAATCTTTCTTCGATTTCAGCGAGATTCTGATCGTTCACTCTATCATCCGGTTGAAAGCTGATAATCAGATGATAGATTTTGTCGGATGTGGCGCGCATGTTCATACGCTGCGTAGCTAGAATCTCAATGACAGCATCATCCATATTCTCAAACGCACAATTTGTGATACGCACAACCCCGACACGCTCCGTTTTGCTTTGGCTGTCGGTAATGTAATTCACAAGCCTGGCAAACCGGCTGGCATTTTGGGTTCTGACGGGTATATGTTTTGCGATCATAAGGTTTAGCGGCTAAATGTTATTGTCTGGTGATTAGTTTCTTTAAAACCCGGCTCATGAGTGCCTGGGTTTCCTTGATTTCCCTTAATACAGAAAAGATTTCCTTTCTGTCCATGCCGACTGCGCGCTTGTCGTCGCTTAACCAGAATTTGAGTAACCCGCCAGCTCTGCCGAGATCGCCGTTGATTTTTAGCAGATGTTTGACCTGTACTAGATCGATAGTGCTCTGAACGGTATGGCCCAGGCATACCTGGCGCATGTAACGCGCAACCGGCAAACCTGTGTTGCGGGCTTTGCTTTTAATTGCCTGTTCTTCGTGTGAACTTACCGGAACACGCAGATGTTTGTTGCGCTTATCGTTCATACAGTTTCTCTTTCTAGCCTCGCAGAGCAGGATTCGTTGAGCACAGTCATGTGCGAATAAGACAGGTGAAGCAGATAACTTTGGCAGAAGTTAGCTAACTTCACATATCCTGCCCTGCGTTTTTAGTAAACTGGGGTTATAGTATCACTAAAAAAATAGTTTGCAAATCGTATAACAATCATTATAATGATACTATATGCGTACTTATTGTTACAATAATTAACAATAAAACAACTATTTGTAATGATCTGATAAGTAAACAGAAAGCAAATGAAAAGTATTTGGTAAGTAAAATAAATTTTTTGCGTGGCGCAAAAAAAATTTAAAAAATTAAAATTAAATTTTCGCCAAAGATGAAATCAGGGTAACTGCTATGAAATTCTCATTGTCTGAACGGGTATCCAAAAGAGAACAGGACAAACCAGGCCGCAAGAATAAACATTTGCCCACCTTTCTGGCATTAAAGGGGGAAATCAACCAAGCACTGACCGATGGGTGGTCGATGTATCAAATCTGGTCGACACTGCGTGCAGAACAAAAACTGGTTTGCTCATATGTCTGGTTCAGGAATCTTTGCCAGAAACACATACACGACACATCACAACAACAGCATCATTCGGTAAAGCCGGTTAAAACACCGGCAGGTGTTTCTCAGGAAGACAGCTTTACTTTCAGTTCAACAATTAACAAGGAGGATCTGATCTAATGGCTAAAATACATATGATTCTGCAAGGCAAGGGCGGTGTGGGCAAATCGTTTATTGCTTCTACACTCGCACAACATAAATTCGCCAAAGGGAAAAATCCTTTGTGCATTGACACCGATCCGGTCAATGCCACGTTTCATGGATTCAAGAAATTGAATGTGCACCGGATTAATGTAATGAACAATGATGAGATTGATCCCAGAAAGTTTGATGATCTGATTGAGCTTATCGCCAATACGGAAAACGATGTCATTATTGATAACGGTGCCAGTACGTTTGTGCCGATGTCGCATTACCTGATCAGCAACCAGATTCCGGCACTGTTGCTGGACATGGGGCATGAACTGGTTGTTCATACCGTTATTACCGGCAGTCAGGCCATGCTCGATACACTCAACGGTTTTGCGCATCTGGTGAAACAGTTTCCTGAAGAAGCATTGTTTGTTGTCTGGCTTAATCCCTATTGGGGCGAGATTGTCATGAACGGCAAACGGTTTGAGGATATGAAGGTATACCAGGATAACAAAAAACGTGTATCCGCGATTATCCGTGTGCCGCACTACAAGGCCGAAACCTTTGGCAAGGATTTGAGCGAAATCCTGCAATCCAAGCAGACATTCAGTGAAGCGCTGGAAGACAAGAATCTCCCGATCATGGTGCGCCAGCGTTTGAACATTATTAAAAAGCAGCTCTTTGCCAGCATCGAAAACGTTGCCGCCGTATTGACATGAATGACGAACTGGACGTGCTCATCAAAAGAATCGCATCAGAACACGGCATTGCCTTGTCTCAGGACGATCCGGTGTTGATGATGCATACCTTGAACAAAGTGCTGCTGGAACAAAATCAGCAAGCGCATGCACAACTGTTAAACCAGTACGAAGCTATTCTGCAGGAAAATTTTAATCAATGGCAGTCATACGCCAGCAAAAAAGCCAATGCATTGATCGCTGCGCAACAAAACAAGACCAGCAACTCAAATGACCAGACCGCCGAACAATGCATGCAGTTGATCAGCGAGAAAATCAGGATAGCCATCAATCATGAGTTCCGCGATCTCACCAGAATTTCCAGGCAAGCGGCCATCATGAATTTACTGGCAGCAGTTCTGGTGTTGATTTCGGTTGTGCTGGTTTTTGTGATCTTGAACTAACAACCAACTAGCCATCTACCGGTAATTGAGCAGATAAAAATTCATGACTACTCGAGAAGCAGTGGAGTTAGAGAGATGAGTGAAACAAATTTGACCCTAAGCAAAATAATCAAGTCCGGCGAAAATATGGAAGAGGTTGATCCGGTCGTGGCCGCACAAATTATCGGCGTAAAAGTGAATACGCTTGCCTCATGGCGCTGCACAAAGAAGGAAATCATTCCTTTCTATAAAATAGGCAGCAAGATCAGGTACAAAATATCTGATTTGATCGCCTGGAAAGAAAGCAAAAGAGTGTGCCGATAATGCGTATGGGTTTACATGCGACCTGACACTTTTGGGCTTAAAGCACGATCAAACCGTACTGTCGCCATTCGGCCAAAACCAGTCTGTGGCCTGTTTCCAGTGGACGGCTGATCAACCTTTAAAAGCGAGCATTCAGTAAATCCTAACTTTTATATTTATAAGCATGAAACTTAATGAAATTAAAATCACTATTTTTTATTTTGAGGCACGAAAATAGGCTGTATGGCTGAGTGGGCATGGTTTTTCAGGGTTTTTGCAACTGGCTAACTTTTAGGTAAAAGTTAGCCAGTTTATTGGTTCAGATGTTAGGAAAAATTGGTTCAGATGTTAGGAAAATAGAGTAGGTACTACGATCGTTAACTCTCGATAGATTATGTTATCAATAGTAAACACGGGAAAATAAGTTACTCGTTTTATCTGTTTAGTCTCTTATCAGTCAAATCATCTCAAATTATGATAAGAATTTTGTATTTATCGTGCCTCGGCAAGTGTTCGCACGATGGTGAATTCTGTTAATTTTTCGCAGGCTGCGATAGCTGATCGGCCGATACGAGTCAAGTAGTATCGATAGGTTTTGGCGACACGTTTTATCAGACCCAGGATGCGCAAGCGCTTGAGATAGCGAGATAGTTTTCCATTTGAAACTGAAGGAATATGTTTCTTCAGGTCAGCTCTGCGAAGACCATGGATATTGAACTCAGGCCGTTGAATGGCACGTAACAAATTTTGTTCAGTTGCATCGAAGAAATTGAAGCCACGAACCTGAGTGCCATGATCTATTTTTGTTTCGGTCAGTTGCCGTAAGGCACGGCGTCCATTGGAGAAATCATGGAGTGAGGGTAGAAAATCAAGGTAGCGGCGATTACAGCCGAGAAGAATCTCGCGCAAATCAATGATGCTGTAAATGGATTTTTTGAGTGGGGCGAGCTCACGTGTAACAGAGCCGTCCCGGTGTTCAACCTTGCGGTGGTGTTTAAAAAAGGAAACGTCGTTGGTTGTTGTTTCAATACGCAACACACGTTTGAACTTGTCGTATATTTTGACTGATGCACTGCCCATGCGGTGCTTGATACAGGTTCCCTCAATGCGAGTGGACAAGCGAGAACCAAGTTCCTGCGCCAGTTGCGGTGTAATCTTTTTGCCAAGGAAAGAGGATACATGCTCGGCCTTCACTGCGATGACTGCTTGCCGGGATATGTCTTCAAAAAGGGGTTGCAGGACGGTATCAGAACGAAATACCAAGTCGGTTGCGTATTCGGTTTGCATGAGACTCCAGTGATAGAGTTGTTGGAATTCCTCTTGTACCGGGCAACACATTTTGGCATAACGATCCAGAATGCGGTGCAGATCATCAGGTTTGAGTTGGTCTGACAGAGACTGTGCTCTGGCAAAATCATCAATGCGAATGAATGCATTATCGGCCATCGCATAGCCAATATTGTTTGCGAGCAGCTTGTTCTCAAGCCAAGCATGACCATTACAATAAAACTGCAAGCGGAAAGGACACCAGGTGGGTACGCGCAGATAACACAGCCCCACCTCTTCGTCGATGAAGTAAAAATGTCAATCGGCATTGAAAATTTTCCAGTCATCGGCGTCGAAAAGTTTCCACCTTGCTTAGTTGGTTAATCGGTCTCTATGCATTGTTTTCGATGCTTGAAACGGTACGAATCGTTACCGGTTTCCAGGATGTCGCAATGATGTGTAATGCGGTCTAACAGTGCAGTGGTCATTTTGGCATCTCCGAAAACCTGCACCCACTCACTGAATTTCAGGTTGGTGGTTATAATGAGTGACGTACGCTCATAAAGCTGGCTGATCAAATGAAACAGTAAGGCGCCACCTGATTCCGGGAAAGGCAGATAACCCAGTTCATCGAGGATGACGGCGTCTACCTGAATGAGTCTTCTGGCCAGATTTCCGGTTTTATTCAACTGTTTTTCCTGCTCCAGCAGGTTGACCAAATCCACGACGTTATAGAATCGTATGCGTTTGCCGTGATGAATAGCGGCAACGCCCAGAGCAGTGGCCAAATGGGTTTTGCCGGTACCGGTGCCACCAATAAGGATGAGGTTATGCGCATCATCCATAAAAGCAGCCGTTGAGAGCTGTTCTATCTGTTGGCGTGAGAGCGGTGTTTCATCCCAGTCGAATTTCACCAGGTCGCGGTGGATTGGAAACTTTGCAGCCTTCATCTGGTATTTAAGGCTGCGTAGCTGGCGTTCGGCTATTTCGGCGTCGATCAGCTGGCTTAACGCAGCTTGCGGCGATACTGGCTTGCGTTGCGGCATTTCAGCGCTTAACTCAGACCAGGCTTCCGCCATGCCGTACAGATGCAGTGCTTTGAGTTGGGTGAGCAGATCAGTGGACATGGCGATTTCCCAGTAAATGATCGTAACGCTGGAAATCAGCCAGTGGTTCAGTGATTAATTGTAAGGTATCACCGGTATTCAGTGCCTTGGGACGAACCGGCTCAATCAGACGCCGGATTGCATTCTGCAGCGCACTGGCATTGACGACACCGGATTCCAATGCCAGCTCACAGGCTGTTTCGAGCGCATCAAGACCCGCTTCACGGGTCAGTAATAACAGATCAACAAAAGCACGCTCATTTTTGTCTTGCTTGCGAAGTTTCTCTCGTACGTGGTGGATTGCCTCCGGCAATTCCCAGTTCTGGAATGGCGCACCGTGCCGGATAGCGCCGGGCTTCTTCTCCAGTAAAGGTAGATAATGCCATGGGTCGCAGACCAACTGATCGCGCAGGAAACTGCGTTGATGCGTCGCAATCGTTCTACCTTCTGCCACAATGTCAAGGTGATCGGCAAATATTCTGACTGAAACCACTTGCCCAGACCATTGGGCCGGTACACTGTACTGATTCCGGTCAACACGCACCAGGCAGGTTCTGGAGACTTTCATCAGATGCTCAACATAGCCGGCAAATGGTGTTGTGATTTGACGCAATAATGATTGTTCCTACTGAAAACATTCCGCAATGGTTTGTGCAAAGTCAGGATGCTTCCTGTTAGACAGCTCATGACAACGCTGCGCCAGCCAGCGGTTCAAGTCATCCAGCGTTGCAAACTTTACGCGTGGGGTGAACAGCCATTCTCTGACATTACCGACCTGATTCTCTACCTGGCCTTTCTCCCATCCAGCAGCCGGTGTGCAAGCAACGGGTTCAAACAGATAATGATTCGCCAACGCCATAAACCGCCGGTTGAACTTCCTCTCCTTGCCGGTCAAGACCGTATCCACAATCGTCTTGGGATTGTCATAAACCATCTGCAGCGGCACGCCGCCAAAGAAAGCAAATGCACGATTATGCGCATCCATCAGCATCTCCTGCGCCTCTCTGAGATAGGCGACGACAAACATTTTGCGGCTGTAACACAAACGAAAATGCGCCACTTTGACGATTTGTTCCAGCCCAACCAGCTCAACAACTTCCTGACTCCAGTCAAATTGACAGACTTCGCCGGGTTTAAACGCCAAAGGAACAAACGCCTGCTTAGGCGTCGGCGTATCCTTGTTCTCTGCTTTCCATTGCTTTACAAAACGCCGAACACTGTCATAAGCGCCTGTATAACCTTCAATTATCAAACCTTCATATAATCGCATTGCTGTTCGACGCTGCTTTTGCGGTAGTAATGCCTCTGTTTCCAGCCAACTGGTCAATAACGCTTTAAATTCACCCAGCTTCGGCGCATATTGCGTTTGACGCCGATATTCCGGTTCAGCCTCCGTCTTTAAATGTTTCCTGACTGTAGGACGGGACAGCCCCAATGAACGGGCAATTGAACTGATTTTTTCTTTACTGACAAAATGTCGCCTTCTGATTTCGGCAATTATATCCATCTCTATCACTCCAAAGTTCTCCAGCAAAATGCCGGTAATTTATCATCTCAGAGTGGAAACTTTTCAACGCCGATTTATCCAAAATTCTGGTAAGTTTTACATGCCGATTGACAAGTAAAAATAATAATGCAAACATTTTCCAGAGGTTGGTCGAAGAAAGGTCTTATGAGTATTTTTGTCATGCTGCGTATTCCGGTGAGATTGAACAGCCATTCCGGCGGGTTGAACGCCAATTCCGGGAAATCTGTTTCGCGATAATTAAGGATAGAAAAAGGCAAACGTAAGAATTCAATATTGAGCATTATTCACCTTAAGCCTCATACTAAACGACTTCTGCAATCCCCGTAAACTCAAGGATGTATGCGAAGCAAACACCCGAAGGGTTTATCCTTGAATTTATGGGGATGGAAGAAAAAATAATTTGAGAGGCTAACAAAAATTTAGTGGAAATGTTCATTTTGAACCAGAATGGCTGTTCAGTTTGGACCAGAATATGCACATGCCAGGGTTTATAAGCAGAGCACGCTTCCATCGCCGAAAGAATGTGCACCAACCCGGGATGCTTACCACGCTGCTTGATCACTTGAGCGACCAGGTCTTCTTTACGAATATGCGATTTGTTTACATGCTCGATAGATACATTCTGTGCATCAGCTATTTCATGTGCGCATTGACGAAGGCGTTCGCGCCAGGGATCGGCAAATAACTTGGCGTAATCGAATATCCTGATATGACGGAAATTCAGAAAACTGGTCATGCCACCTGCGTAACAAGCACCCGGCAAGGCACCAGTTATAATCATTCTGTCATAGCAGGAAAGCACGCCAAGCAGGTCTGATTGATAACGTTCGGTCAGGTGTGTCATGATCAACGTCTCCTTGATAGGTTGGCTACGCAGATTTTAACTTTTTTGGTTCCGGCTTGTCCGGCTTAGGTATAGGCACTGAGCCCGCTCTCAAGAACGGTGGTAGCTTGGAAAAAACCTCCACATCCGAGAGAAACCCTATTTCTTTTCTAATCCGCCAAATAGTGTGTAAAGGATATGTGATGTGGTCATCGCATACACGGTCTCACCTACCACAAGCAGACCTTGAAATTGATCGAAATTAGCGATTCCAGTGTTAGTTGCTTTTAGATAGACAATGATCGAGATATACAACACGAACGTGATTGGCACAAAGATATACGCAAACAATGTCAAACTATCCAATTGTTTCGAATTCATGATTACGGAACTTTTCTGATCTCTAATGAAATTAAAAATCGCCATGCTGTAACCGGCAAATACGGGCAGAACAATGGCTCCAGTCGTAATAAACTCGTTATACGTGAAGCCGTTCGATAAAAAAGCCACAAACAATATAAAAAGGATGTAAGTATGTGCAATAATAAAAAAAATGCCTAAGGTTATGCGTAATTTAGTTCGTGTCACTTGCCCCCCCTTTTTTTGCTATCTCCTGCAAATTAGTTATCAAATTTTGCGTGTATCTCAATAACGGTTGATAGTATTCTCTTTCCATAGACTGATATGCACTATCGGTAGGAATTCGGTCTCCTGCTCCTGTCGCATAATACCCGTCCACGATGAGGTAGACCATCATCGCCTCAGGTTGAGGCACATAGATCAGATTTAACTTCAGATGCTCCCAGTATTTCTCGGTTATTATCACTTCGCCACGGAGCGACTTGATGCTTAGTTGGGCGCGATTTTGGTCTCTCTTTAAGATATTAACATCGGCACTCTTTTGCTCGAAGATTTTTGTAAAATAGCCAAGTAAAAAATCTAAATCTAGTTGTTCTATATGCAAGTTTGCACTTCCAGTTGGAGCGCGTGGCCGAGAGTTTTCATACATCGCTTTCCCAATTAATGCGTCGGCATCCACCGACACTAATACTAGTGACTGCCTACATGCGACCGAGATAGCAGACAACTTTCTGAAAATAGCGATCCACGCTTCTTCGTGTGTAACTTCGACATCAATCCAATAACTAACACCCGAGCCATGTAGCGAACCATTTATGGCAGAGAAACCAAACCTACCAAGAAGTGCTTCAAGCTCCTTCTCGGTTACGCTATCAGCAGGTCGTACATGAACTGTTCCTGGACTAGCAATATTATATTCGGCGCATTCGCTGTAGGATATAGCCGAAGAACTGACAAAAAGACTGAAAATTGTTGCAGCTATCAAGACATGCAGCTTTAGGCAAACTGGAAATAAAATAAAACTGTTGACCATTTGTTCTTCCCATTGAAAGAACCACTTCTCAGATTTTGGGGTGGCGCCTAAGATAATTATGGCTCTGTTGCAAGAGATAATAAAGTTAGTGCATTATCGCGTTTTTCAGGCTAATTCACAATGTCAGATTTCAAATGGAGTCATTATCAGGGTGAGCTAATATTGGGATGTGTCCGATGATACAGATTTTAACTGATACATATGTTCAAAAAGGCTATTTGAGGTCGTAATAGAGTTTCTGAGAAAAACGTCGCTAGGAAATAATTGGCATGCAGCAGAAAGGATTAATAGGGGTTAAGTTAGGATAGGTGATGTAAGAAGTTTTACAATAGCGAAAGACGCATCACACACCTTTGTTGGAGCTTGCACAGTGTGACACACTAAAACTCCTTAACTTTTATCCAATAGTTAACCAGTTTTATTGCGCTAGTCCGAGAAATAATGCATGAGGTTGACATGGGTTTGTACATTACCATCAATTTTTCAAAGGTTCAGCAATAGATCGAATTGCTGCAACAGAATCGACCGCTTATTCTTGCTATGCTGTCATTTTGCTAAATTGGGAGAGTGACTCATAAGGGTCGAAAGCTGCTATTCGTTTGCTGGTAAAGCACCATTCTCAATGAATGTATCCCGTCAGCACAAGTCAGGTACAAAATATCTAATTTGACCGCTTGGAAAGAAGGAAAAAGTGGTCTCAGTAAGGGTTACTATATTGTTGCAATGTAACCCCCGTGTAACCCCAGAAACGAAAATGGTTTGCGGATGGATTGCAAGCCATTGATTTTATGGTGCCGACACCAAGAATCGAACTCGGGACCTTCTGATTACAAATCAGCTGCTCTACCATCTGAGCTATGCCGGCTTACTTGAAACTGTACTGAGGGTTTAGGTTTACTTTACTATGCGCAATTTGGTATTGCCTTTTTTTCCAATCGTTTTTTTCTCAGGCTTCAGTTGCTTATCTAGCGTTTCGTCGATGGTTCTTGCTTTCGTTTGTTCAGCTTCAAGTTGAACTTCGGGAAATGCTATGCCTTGATTAACTTCTCTTGCGAAAATACCTTTAACGGCATCCGTAGGAAAAATTATTTCTCTTGCAACACCATTAAACCTTGCCGAGAAGCTGATTATATCATTACCGATAACAAGATTGTGTACTGCACCGAGACCAATATTAAAAATGATTTCATCATTTTTAATAATATCCGCTGGAAAGTTCATTTCCAGCGTAGCCTTGACCGATAGTAATGGCGTATACCCGCACTCGTTGCACCATTCATAGATCGAACGAACCAGGTATGGCTTTGTTGATGGAAGTTTCATTTTCGCATGACCTTCTCAGATGCAGACAACGCATCGATAAAGAGAGGTCTACTGAATAATCGTTCCGAGTATTTTAATAAAGGCGCAGCCTGTTTGGGTAATTTAATCCCATAATGCTCAAGTCGCCATAACAACGGCGCGATAGCAACATCCAGCATAGAGAACTCGTCACCCAACATGAATTTTTGTTTCTCAAATATCGGTGCAATCATTGTTAAGTTTTCAGCAACAGAAGTGCGTGCTTTTTCCGCAGCTTTGGCATCATTACTTTCAATCAAATCGATATAACAAAACAATTCCTGCTCAAAACGATACAGCAATAATCTGGCGCGCGCGCGCATCACAGGATCGGCAGGCATGAGCTGAGGATGCGGAAAACGATCATCAATATATTCATTAATAATATTTGATTCGTAAAGCACCAGATCCCGTTCGACCAGGATCGGTGCTTTTCCGTATGGACTCATGACTGCCAAGTCTTCAGGCTTGTTATTTGGATCAACATCAATGACTTCAAAGTCCATATCCTTTTCGTGCAAAACGATTCTGCAACGATGGCTATATGGGCATGTGATCGTTGAATACAAAGTCATCATAGCTATTATTCTCTAAACTTTCTTAGTTATGAAAAACTTTTCAATCAATGAATGTCTTTCCAATATTCTTTATACAACAGGTAAGTTAAACCCAGCATACCAAACAGGAAAATCATTACCAACATTCCCAAGCGCTTGCGTTCATTTGCGATTGGTTCTCCCAGGTAAACCAGATAATTCACTAAATCAGCAACATATTTATCATATTCCGATACTGTCATTGTTCCTGGTTTAACCAATTCCAGGCTTTTCACTTCTTTTCCGCCGATGGTTTGCACTACAAGCTTTTGTTCGCCTTGAAGTTCATAGAACACATGCGGCATTGCTGCTCGATCAAAGACTAAATTATTCCAACCAGGCACTGTCGTATCATCGCGATAAAATGCACGCAGATAGGTATATAACCAATCAGCACCATTCGATCTGGCTATAACAGATAGATCAGGTGGGGCAACACCAAACCATTCTTCCCCTTCTTTTTTACGCATGGCTGTCAACATCAGATCACCAGCTTTCTGCCCTGTCAGTATCAATTTCTTGAGTACCTCGGCTTCGTTATCTAGCCCAATATCGCGATGACGATTGTACCGCATGAAACTGGCGCCATGACAAGTCAGACAGTAGTTTACAAATGTTTCAGCACCACGCTGCAACGATTCATTATCACTGGAATCAATTGGCGCTTTATCTAATGGCATTCCAGGCTCTGCAGCAAATAGGGCCATCGGAACCATACACAGGACAAGTAAAAATATTTTTATTTTATTCATTTGGTTACTCTTTTAGGCTCAGGTTTTGTCTTATCTATTTTGCTATATATTGGCATCAGAACAAAGAAAGCAAAATAAATAACCGAAAAGATTTGCGCTAACAACGTATAAAAAGGAGTTGGCGGTTGTGTACCCAGCCAGCCCAATACGAAGAAACTGATAACAAACAATGTCAAAAATGTCTTAAAAATTGGTCCTTTGTAACGGATTGACTTAACTGGGCTTCTATCCAGCCATGGCAGGAAGCAGAAAACGGCAACACCTGCAACCATCAAAATCACACCCCACAACTTCGCTTCAATTCCCAGGAAATTGACAGTTACCGCACGTAACATTGAGTAATAAGGTGTGAAATACCAGACTGGTGCAATATGATCGGGTGTTTGCAATGTATTTGCCGGGATGAAGTTATTATATTCCAGAAAATAACCACCCATCTCCGGTGCAAAAAAGATAATGCCACAAAACACAATCAGAAAACCAATAACACCGAAAATATCTTTCACGGTGTAGTACGGATGGAATGGAATACCATCGACAGGGATTTTGGTTTCAGGGTTTTTGTTTTCCTTGATTTCGATACCATCAGGGTTGTTTGAACCCACTTCATGCAATGCGATGACATGTACAAATACCAATACAACAATGAGCACGGGCAAGGTCACCACATGATATGCAAAGAAACGATTGAGCGCCGCATCCGACAGCATAAAGTCGCCCAGAATCCAGTTATGCAATGTTTCGCCAATAACCGGGATGGCTTCAAACATGCTCACGATCACCTGCGCACCCCAGTAAGACATTTGTCCCCATGGCAAAATATAACCGGTAAATGCGAGACTCATTAACACGAAGAAAATAGCCATACCAATCAGCCATAACAATTCGCGTGGTTTCCGGTATGAGCCGTAGATCATGCCACGGAACATATGCAGATAAACGACCACAAAGAACATTGATGCTCCAGTAGAGTGCATATAGCGGATTAACCAGCCATATTCAACATCACGCATGATATATTCGACTGATGCAAATGCCAGACTCGAGTCAGGCTTGTAACTCATGGTCAGGAAAATACCAGTAATCAACTGGTTGACCAATACCAACAATGCCAATGAGCCAAAGAAATACCAGAAATTAAAATTCTTTGGCGCATAATATTCAGAGAGATGTGCTCTCCATGTCACTGTCATTGGAAATCGTTTATCGATCCACCCAAGAAAAGAATTTTTTTGTTCGTTCATTTATGCAGATTCCTTGCTTTCTGCCCCGATTAAAAGGACGTTATCACTTAAATACACATGTGGTGGAACCACCATATTCGTTGGTGCAGGAACGCTCTTATATACGCGGCCTGCCAAATCGAATTTCGAACCATGACACGGACAAAAGAAACCGCCCAGCCAATCAGGTCCCAGGTCTTCCGGCGCAATATCTTTCCTGAAGACCGGAGAACAACCCAAATGCGTACAAATACCTTCCACAACCAAAATTGCAGGCTTGATTGATCGGGTTCTGTTCTTGGCGTACTCCGGTTGCTGATCTTTATCTGAATTCGGATCTGCCAACTGTGGTTCAAGTTTCTCAAGCGTATCCAACATTTGCGGTGTACGATCGAGAATCCAGACTACACGCCCACGCCATTCAACCATCATCAACATTCCTGGTTCAAGTCTGGAAATATCAACCTCAACCGGTGCTCCCGCTGCTTTGGCACGTTCACTCGGCATCATGCTTTTAACAAAAGGCGTTGCGACTCCCACACACGCTACCCCTCCTGCTACAGATGTCGCAGCAACCAAGAACTTTCTTCTTCCACTCATTTCACTATTAATGCTGAAACTATCTGCCATATTTTAAAATTCCATCAATTAATTTTTTCATGCAATATCAGTTTATTGTATATGCAAAACCGTTAACAAAAATTCCTACCCGGCACTTTTCTTCAGATATCTAAACATTGAATCTTAAAAAAATGCATTTCTCAGACATCCCAACTATTTATTATTTATTAAAACTGTCTCAAGACATTTCATGATCTTTGGTTTTGTACTTAACTAAAGGCCTGCTGAAAAGGGGCTTCGGCCCTCTCTTTCCAGATTCATTCAAGGCAATTTGTTTTTCAGGACAGCCTGTTAAATAAATTGGGAATTATACCATAAGCATGATAGGGAAATAGTAAAAAACTTTCTCCCAAATTTGGATCCAACCGATTCAAAATTCAGATATGGAAAATGACTACTTAATCTTGCCGTGACAATGCTTGTATTTTTTGCCCGAACCACAAGGACACGGTTGATTGCGCCCGACTTTATCGCCCTCACGTACAAAAGGCTGTATTTTATCATCCGAACCCTGGTCACCACCCACACTATCTGCGGCAACATCATGATGATACTCAACTTTCTCGGGTGACTTCATTGTTTCGGTGACCGCTTCAACTTGCTGTTCGTTTTTAATCTGAACAGTCATCAGTATTCTAGTTACTTCAGCCTTGATTTCTTCAAGCATATTGGTAAACAGTTCGAATGCTTCGCGTTTATACTCCTGTTTAGGATTTTTTTGTGCGTAGCCACGCAAATGTATTCCGTGTCGCAAATGGTCCAATGCGGCAAGATGTTCACGCCAGTGCGCATCAATAATTTGCAACATTAACGCGCGTTCATATTGCTGCATAATTCCCGCGCCGATCTGATCGACCTTGCCCTGATAATGTTGTGCTGCAATATCAATAATCCGGTCGCACAATATTTCATCATGCAAGTCCGTTTCTTCATCCAGCCATTTCTGTATTGGCAAATGCAATTGATACTCGGACGCCAGCGCTTTTTCCAGTCCCGGCACATCCCATTGTTCCTCGACGCTTTGCAGCGGGATATGCAGACTGAACAAGCCGGTCAGCACACTTTCACGGACAGCAGTAATGGTTTCCGTAATATCATGTTCTGTTTCCAGCAATTCATTGCGCTGTTGATAAATAACGCTACGCTGATCGTTGGCCACATCATCGTAATCCAACAACTGTTTACGGATATCAAAATTTCGCGCCTCTACCTTGCGCTGCGCATTTTCGATCGCCCGCGTAACCCAGGGATGCTCAATCGCTTCACCTTCGGGCATTTTGAGACGATTCATGATACTCGCAACACGATCAGAGGCAAAAATACGCAACAAAGGATCTTCAAGCGACAAATAAAACCGGCTTGACCCTGGGTCGCCTTGTCTGCCTGAGCGGCCTCTTAACTGATTGTCAACCCGGCGCGACTCATGCCGCTCAGTAGCGATAATATGTAATCCGCCTTTTTGCAGCACATCATCATGCACCACCTGCCATTTATCATAGACATCCTTAATCCGCTTTTCTTTCTCGGCATCGCTCAGTTTTTCGTCATTTCGTATACTTTCAATTTCCGGCTCGGGATTCCCCCCTAAAACAATATCCGTCCCCCGCCCTGCCATATTGGTCGCAATGGTAATCATTTTTGGACGTCCGGCCTGAACAATGATATTGGCTTCACTGGCATGCTGCTTTGCGTTCAGCACCTGATGCGGTAATTTTGCACGATCCAGCAATTTGGACAGCAAAATGTTATTTTCAATGGATGTTGTACCAACCAGTACAGGCTGTCCACTGTCATAACATTCTCGTATTCCTTCGATCACAGCAGTATACTTTTCATCCATGGTACGAAAAACCAGATCCATGCGATCATCCCGCACCATTGCCCGATGCGTTGGAATAATCACAGTCTCGAGACCGTAGATTTGCTGAAATTCGGCGGCTTCGGTATCCGCGGTTCCAGTCATACCCGCTAATTTATGATACATGCGAAAATAATTCTGGAACGTAATCGACGCCAGTGTCTGGTTTTCCTTCTGAATGGTCACACCTTCTTTTGCCTCAACAGCCTGGTGCAACCCATCCGACCAGCGTCTGCCAGCCATCAAACGCCCGGTGAACTCATCGACAATTACGACTTCACCATTCTGCAACACATAATGCTGGTCCAGAAAATACAGCGCATGTGCGCGCAGACCGGCTGTCAAGTGATGTATCAAACTGACATTTGCCGGGTCGTACAGACTCGAACCCGATTTAAGCAGTCCGGCTTCTGCCAGCAGCTTTTCAGCATGCTCAAAGCCTTCTTCACTCAATGTCACCTGATGCGCTTTTTCATCAACACTATAATCGCCCTGCCCGTCTTCTGTTTCCTGACGGATTAATTTCGGAATCAGCTTGTTGATACGTATATAGATTTCTGTGTCGCCTTCGGCCTGACCGGAAATAATCAACGGCGTGCGCGCCTCATCAATCAGAATGGAATCGACCTCATCCACGATGGCGAAATTGAGGTGACGCTGAACACGTTCAGCCTGATGCGTAACCATATTGTCACGCAAATAATCGAAACCATACTCGTTATTAGTGCCATAGGTAATATCCGCGGCATAAGCCTTCTTTTTCTCGTCATGCGGCATATGCCCATAAATGACGCCGACACTCATACCCAGAAATTCATAGATCTTGCCCATCCAGCCTGCATCGCGTTTGGCCAGATAATCATTGACCGTCACGACATGAACACCGTGACCGGACAGTGCATTTAAATATGCCGGCAGCGTCGCTACGAGCGTTTTACCTTCACCCGTGCGCATTTCCGAAATTTTTCCATCATGCAACACCATACCGCCAATCAATTGCACGTCAAAATGGCGCATTTTCAGCACTCGCTTACCCGTTTCGCGTACTACCGCAAACGCCTCGGGCAAAATCTCATCCAGTGTCTCTCCGTCATTGATACGTTGTTTAAATTCTTCGGTTTTGGCGCGCAATTGCGCATCCGACAGTTTTTCAATTTCCTCTTCAAGTGAATTGATCACATCAACCGTTTTGGAGTACTGCTTAACAATACGGTCGTTACGGCTACCAAAAACCTTTTTAAGTAGATTTCCTAACATAACAATCTGTAATAAAAATTAATATCCGGAAAAACAAAGAGCGAGACACGATGCCTCACTCTTCTTTAGAAAAAACAACGCATACACATACGCTACACAAATCCAAGCAACTCGCTCGACTTTGAGCACATCAACATTTTCATCAACATACACAGTGTGCTTTGTCGGGTAGCGGGCGTTTAATTTCGCTTCAGCTTCAAAATATCAACCCGGTTTTTTGAGAAATCGGGATGGATTTTGCGGCACGTCTTTATGTCTGATCTCGAAATGCAAATGCGGCCCCGTTGAACGCCCGGTACTGCCTACTTCTGCAATCTTCTGCCCTTGAGTGACAATCTGACCCACTTCAACATGCAATTTTGAAGCATGGGCATAGCGGCTAATCATGTCATCACCGTGATCTATTTCGACCATCTTACCATACTCGGAATGCCTATCGGAATAAACAACTACGCCACCGGCCGCTGCACGGATGGGTGTACCCCTTTTTGCAGCAAAATCGACGCCTTCATGAAAAGCGCGTCTCCCCGTAAACGGATCGATCCTAACCCCGAATCCGGATGAATACCAATCGGTATCAACCGGCATTACGGTGGGCAATACTCTTTTTGACAATTTCTCGACTCGTATGAATGATTCCAGCGCACCCAGTCTGTCAGAGCGTTCTTCGAGCATATCGGACAATTCATGCAGTTTTCTATCGAACTCGCCAAATGAAATGGATTCCGTGTGCAAATCGGCATAAGCGCCGCCCTGACCCGGCGACTGTTCCAGCATAAAACCTTCGGGTTCCACACCGGAGGATTCGAGCAGCTGAGCACCCAACGCATCCAGGCGCAACAACTGTGCCTGCATCTTACCCAGTTTAATCGCCATAACATTTAGATCATCATGCAAATGCGATTGCATTTTCTGATGCCTTTCTTCCTGCGGACTGACAAGCAGGGCCTTTAATACCGGCGATTCTATTCGATCCGCATAGCGCAATGAGACAAAATTCAAACCAAGCGCCAATAACAGCACGGAAATTAGAAATACACCAGCCAGTACTGTAAGATGTACCTTAGTCAATACCAGTTTCTTTGCCTGAACCGATTGACTGGAAATCAAAATAATATTCATAGTGTGAACAATGGAAATTTTTTAAAAATCCATGACCTCTCAAAATATAAAGACATATCTGCGCGCCCTGGGTAAAAATCCCGAACACGCGGACTTATTTAATCGCGCCGGCCAAATCAAAAAAATGGAACGAATGTTCGCAGCGGCATCCATTATTCCCGCTCATTTAAGCAAACATTACAAACTCGGCCCATTTTCAAACGGACAGCTAACACTGCTGGCCGAAAACGCATCCGTTGCCACCAAACTTAAGCATATTTCACCTTCTCTCTTGCTTAAGATGCAAAATAAGGGATGGAAAGTATCATCAATCAAAATTATGGTTCAAAAACCTGATTGTCTCGATCATACCGCATTGCGTCAGAAAGAAGCGCTTAAATCCAGAAAACCCGGAATCAGCCACCGAGGCATCGCAAGCCTCAGCCGTTTCGCCGATACATTACCGGACTCGGAGCTCAAACACAGTATCCAGCAACTCCTTAAACATAAAGATCAAGTTTAATAGACAGTTTGTTTCGGGTTTCAAATCTTCATCCAGACAGTAGACAATTTAATCCCTTAATTCTAGATTAATTCAAAATCAATGTCATATAGTTTATTGAACCGGCAACACAATCAGTCCACTTAAAATTGTGAAGCCGTGAGCGCAACATCGGCATGCCGCCATGCGTTTTCAAACGCTTTCATTACCTCATCCGATGACTTGCCCTGCGCATTGAGACTTTGCATCAACCCGTACAAACCCCAGCCGTTTTTTGGATAATTCTTTAAATTTTCCTGATAGACCGCTTCTGCACGCGCAAAGTCTCCCGATGTGAGCAGCGCTTTACCCAATGTATGACGCGTTGAATAATACCAATACGGCGGCTCCATATATGGCAAACCGTCCTGGATGGCGACAGCATGCTCAAATGCAGAAATTGCCTGCAATTGCTTGCCCTGCGCCATGAACTGCTCGCCCGCAACCAAGAAATCGGCAATCTGCAATAGCCTGCTTGCTGGATAGTCCATTGCATCCAGCGCAGTAATGCTGGCATTCGTTTTCAATTCAATCAGTCTGGCATGTTCTGTACGCGCGGCATCGATGCGGCCAAGTCGAATATTGGCCAATGCACGCGCGTAATGCCAGATCGCAGTGGACAAAACCCGATGGGCAGGCGGCTGTGGTTCGGCAAGAATCTCATGCCATTTACCAAAACCTGTCAATGAAAGCAAAGGAATTGTTTTATAAAACTCGACTACCGGAAATTCATCAACCAGTTCTTCCGATATACTTTCAGCCACTTTGTGCGCTGTTTCAAATGCATCCCGGCTGCGCCCCTCCATGCTGTACGCCGCCCACAAGAAATGAAGATTATGCGGATAATATGCCGCAGGATAGAAGCCGCCAGCATTGCACGCTGCAATATACGCCTCATCAACGGCAGCAGCTTTCATATTCGCCTTTGCGGCATCGCTATAGCGCCCAACGCGCCAATATGTATGCGAAGGCATATGAACGAGATGGCCAGCGCCCGGAACCAGATCCAGTAATACATCCGCCGCCTGCTCAGCCCTGCCTGGATTCGATGACGATTCAACTGCATGAATATAAAGATGAATACCGAGTGGATGCCGTGACGACCGTTCGAGCACATTTTCAAGAACCTTGATCAATTCAGCGGTCAGCGCCTTGGGTGTATCCGGGTCGAGCCAGTAATCCCAAGGCATTAAATTCATCATGGACTCCGCGTATAAGCTCGCCGCATCATCATCAACCGGATATTTCCGGGAAAGATCGCGCATGGCTTCCATGTAGGCTTGATCGAGTTGATCGCGTGTCGTCGACAGATCACCGTTATACCGCGTCGCCAGCGCATCAATATAATCCCCTTCTTTTTCGCTGGCATGGTGTTTGAGCGCAACCGCCTTTTGAATCGCGGCAAAAGCCTGCACACGCGCCTCATCTGCCATTACAACTTTGCCATGATGGGTAACATTGATATTCGGCCCCAATGCCAACGCTTCTCCCCAATAACACATTGCACAGCGGTCGTCGAGTTTCTGCGCTGCGTGAAACGCACGCACGGATTCCGCATGGTTATATGCAAAGCTCAAAACAAGCGCCTGATTAAAATAACGTTGCGCACCCGGATTCCGCGTCGAAATCGCATGATGGTACGCTCCCATTCCGCTTAACAAAGGAACGCCGGTTTCTTGCTCCCATTCTCGGGTGTGTGGTAAAAAGTTATCGCCTGACTGCGTTGACTGCAAGGTCTGCTGTGCGCACCCGGTCAACAACACTGCAATACAGAACAATATCAAGCTTACTCGATATAAATCCATACCCCCTCCACCGATTTATTCATTACAATGAGCAACCGTCAGAAAATAACAAATTGTTTTGTTGTCTTTTCCATGCCAATTCATTTCACTCGTATATAATCAGTATAAAAGGGTTTCATCAGATTCTCAAAACAAATGCAATACTCAAATTTATTACCCTGCTTTGAACATGCTTAATGTAAAGCAACTTCTTGAACAATTATCTATCCAAGTTAATTTATAAAAATCATCTAATTTTATGAATGTTTTTTATGAAGAATCCGGTAGTTTCAAGGTCGGGACAATCCTGGCTGACAATACCACTTCATTACAAGTAGAGGCGGCACATGGAAAACGCTCAAAAATAAAGGCGTCGTCTGTGCTGCTCCGATTTGAAACGCCAGCATTGATCGAGTTTATGGAGAAAGCCCATGAGATCGCGGATGAACTGGATCCCGATTTTCTCTGGGAATGCTGTGTACAAGACACCGAATTTGAAAGCGACGTTCTGGCAACAGAATATTTCGGGCACAACCCTGATCCGGTAGAGGCCGCAGCGACATTGATCTTGCTGCACAATGCGCCGATGTATTTTTACAAAAAAGGCAAAGGCCGATACAAAGCCGCACCGCCGGATGCGCTCAAGGCGGCTATTGCCAGTCAGGAAAGAAAACGCGCTCAGGCTGAAGTTAAAGCGCGATATATCGAGCAACTGAGTAACACCACCCTTCCGGAAGAATTCAATCCCATTATCACCAATTTGCTGTACAACCCCGATAAAAACACAATCGAGTGGAAGGCGCTGGAAGAAGCATGCGCGCTAATGAAATTGTCGCCACCCGGACTACTCGAAAAATGCGGGGCAATCCCATCGTCACATGACTATCATTTCAATCAATTTCTCTGGGAACATTTTCCCAACGGAACCGGGTTTAGTGATGCGGATAAGCAACAGGATTTAAATGACTGGAACGATTTGCCGGTTGCCGAAGTTTCCGCTTACAGTATCGATGACGCTTCCACCACAGAAATCGACGACGCTTTCTCGATTACACCGTTGAAACTGGGCAGCTTCCGTATCGGCATTCATATCGCAGCGCCCGCATTGGGCATACAACCGGATTCGCCCTTGGACAAAACTGTATCCGAACGTTTGTCAACAGTTTATGTGCCCGGCAGGAAAATAACCATGTTGCCTGACACCGCCATTCAGCATTACACATTAAGTGAGAATAGAATCTGTCCAGCAGTTTCACTGTATCTGGATGTCGCGGATGACTATACCGTCACCCGCATTGAGAGCCGTATCGAAAAAATAAAAATTGCGAAAAATCTGCGTCATGAAACACTGGAAACATATTTTAATGAAAATACCCTGACACAAGATGATTCAAATCATCCATTTATAGCGGAGTTGCGCATTTTATGGCATTTTGCCTGCAAAATGGAAGCATTACGCGGCAAAGCCAACGATTCCAATAATGACAAAACTGATTACAGCTTCGATGTCGAGAATGACCACGTCACCATTAAGGAACGCAGGCGCGGTTCGCCCATAGACAAAGTTGTGTCCGAGCTGATGATTTACGCCAACACAGAATGGGGCAGGCAGCTTGCTGAAGCCGGGATCGCCGGTATTTATCGCAATCAAAGTAACGGCAAGGTAAAAATGAGTACTTCCCCGGCGCCGCATCAGGGGCTTGGTGTTGCACAATACGCATGGATCAGCTCACCGATGCGCCGTTATGTAGACTTAATCAACCAGTGGCAACTCATCGCAATGATCAATGGAGAAGCGCCACCTTATACCCGTGACAGCGAAAATTTGCTAATCGCAATGCGGGATTTTGAAAATGCACATAGCATTTACGGTGATTTCCAGCGTTCAATGGAACACTATTGGTGTCTGCGTTGGTTAATACAAGAAAACATACAGACCATCAATGCACTGGTGATTAAAGAAAATCTCGTCAAGTTTGATCATATGCCGTTGATAATGCGGATACCTTCCCTGCCCAACATGACACCGGATTCCTATGTAAAACTGGAAATCCAGAATATCGACTTGCTGGATCGCACCTTGCGCGCAAAATTTGTCGAAAAGCTGGAATCATGAGTATCGTATCCAATAGCATGTATGATTTTGGTTAATTTATGTGACAAGTTTTGAGTTGTTGCCTAAAATAGTGCAGATTTAAATTCACCTTCAAGGTTTCAATCTTTGTCAGTCGCTATACACAACGAATTATCGGTGGTCAGCTTTGAGCGCAAGCAAACGCGCCGTCTGGTAAACGCCATGCTGTTTTCGTTAATACTGCATCTCACCATTTTATTTGGCGTAACATTTAAATTCCCGACACCCGATTTCGACAAAATCGCCACATCACTGGAAGTTGTGCTGATCAACAGTAAAACCAAACTGGCGCCAACCGACACCCAGTTACTCGCGCAAGCAAATCTTGATGGCGGCGGTAATATCGACGAAGACCGTCGCGCCAAGACACCTTTCCCGTTAATACCAAAAAGTAAACCCGTCAGGGATACCATTGCAGCGGAAGAAAAGGTCAAGCAACTGGAACAGGAAACGCAAAAACTAATGACAGCTTTGCAAAGTGAAGAAAGTATTCAACAGACTGACACAAATCAGAACCAACCCGAGAAACAAATCTCAACACCGGACCTGAATTCAACCGATTTACTCCAGCGCAGCCTGGATATTGCGCGCCTGAAAGCACAAATTGCAGAGGATCATGATGCCTATCAGAAACGGCCTAAACGCAGATTTGTCGGTGCGCGCACCACTGAATACCGCTTTGCACGTTATGTTGAAGACTGGCGCCTCAAAGTGGAGCGTATTGGCAACCTGAATTATCCGGAAGATGCCAAAAGAGAAAAAATTTATGGAAACCTGCAGTTGACTGTTGGCATTCGCGCCGACGGCAGTCTTGAATCCATTGGCATTAACCGGTCATCCGGCTTCAAAATTCTCGACGACGCCGCCATCCGCATAGTCAGGCTCGCGGGTAAAAACGGTTTTGCGCCGTTCCCACCGGACATCAGCCGGGATACGGATATTCTGCATATTACCCGCACCTGGGTTTTCGCACGTTCAGATACCCTGGTCAGCCAATAAACGAACTTCTTTATCAACAATGACAGACCGTTACGCCGTCGTCGGCAACCCCATCGCGCACAGCAAATCACCGCTGATACACACCGCATTCGCCGAACAAACCCGGCAAGATCTGCAATACGAAGCAATTCTGGCGTCATTGGATGGCTTTGAGGCAACGGTGAACGATTTTTTTCGGCAAGGCGGCAAAGGTATGAATGTCACCGTACCGTTCAAACTGGAAGCCTACCAGCTCGCAACACAGCTGACGGAACGCGCCGACATTGCCCAGGCGGTCAATACGCTCAAATTCGAAAACAACGGGATTCTGGGAGACAACACTGACGGCGCGGGACTGGTTCGAGACATCACCGTTAACCTAAACGTCACGGTTACCGGAAAACGTATCCTGCTGATGGGCGCCGGCGGCGCTGCGCGCGGTGTCATATTGCCGCTGCTGCAACAAAAACCCGCCATCCTCGCCATTACAAACCGTACGCCGCAAAAAGCTCTGGACTTAAAAAACCAGTTTACCCAGTATGGCCTAATCGCCGGCGGCGATTACAATCAATTTTCCGGTCAAAGTTTTGACATTATCATCAACGCAACATCGGCCAGTCTTAACAATGCACTGCCTGAATTGCCCTCTGGAATTTTTGCAGCCGGCGCGCTTGCCTATGACATGATGTACAGCGCCGATCCCACACGATTTCTAAAATATGCTTCACAACAGGGTGCAAAGCACCTGGCCGACGGCATCGGCATGCTGGTCGAACAGGCGGCTGAATCGTTTTATCTGTGGAGAGGCATAAGACCGGAAACCAAAGACATCATCACTCACATGAAGTCTAACTGACTGATTTATGGTCGTATTAACCCTCCTGGTTTTGACGACTGCGTTCACCATTTGATGCCAGAAAGTCGCAAATCAGTACTTTTTCGAATTTGTCTTGATTTAAATCAAAAAAGATTGACCCCTTATTTCTATCGGCGTAGAGTGCGAAATGAAGCTTGAAAATGATTAATGCACTCTGGTTTTATCTTATTGATGGTCTCAGTTATTCATTGACAAAGGAGGATTATCATGACCGATTATCATGTGCTTCCGGCACAACGCTTGTCTGGCGCAGTCCGAGTTTTCAAGTCAGCACCCGCCAAACGCGTCACCCTTGAATCGCCCGCTTTCGACATTATGACCGATTTGCGCCATAGCCATGTGGCAACTATCGAACCGCAAGCCAGTATCGAATGGGCCAACGACTATATGAAACAGCGCGGCGTTCGTTCGTTATTCGTGCTCAACGGCGACCACATGCTGCAAGGCGTCATCACCGCCACCGACATTCTTGGCGAAAAACCAATGCGCTTTAATCAGGACCGGCACATCAAACACAGTGAAATCATGGTTTCAGACATCATGACGCCATTGAACAACCTGGAAGCAATTTCGATTGATGAAGTTCAGCGTGCAAAGGTAGGACATGTCATCGCCAGTCTGCGCGATGCCGGACGTCAGCACACGCTGGTCATGGATCGAAACAGTGATGGCGGCGTGAATATCTGCGGCATTTTCTCGCTGACACAAATCGAGAAACAATTGGGACAAGCCATCCCACTTACCGAAGTAGCAAAAACTTTTGCCGAGATTGAAGCAACTGTAGTTTCCGGTTAAACGGACAGACTAATAACTCCTGCAACAGAATTATCATCATTAAAGCCTTCTCCCACAGGGAGAAGGCAATCAACCACGAAGCGCGATAATTCTTCGGCCTTGTTCAATCACTCTGCTGAACTGCACCGCCTTGCCAGCTCTGTTCTCCAAATGTCGCAACGACGCTTGGCTATAGCAGAAACAGATACAACCATTCCAGATACATCATTGCAAAAAAGAGCAACGGCGCCATGATATAAGGAAGTGAATCACTATTGAACAACTTGTGAAAATACTTTTTTAATGTATGCCTAAAATTTTGCTGCGAAATTTTGTTACGAATCGGTTTATCGGTTTTTTTTGAAATGTTTATTTTAAAACGTAGTGTGGGCATTTTCGGATAAAAAATCTATATCAGTACTAGTATTAAACGTAAAAGTGATTTTTGATTTTGTTATCGGCAACAATATCACGAGACTGAACCGGTCAAATCAAAAGTAACAGGTCATTATTTCGATCTGTTTAAAAACGATTTTCAGCCACAAAATTTTTCCCCAATATGTATAAATTCTGAGACAGGATCCAAACAGAAAACTGAAATAATCTCTACTGCATTCAGGTCATTCAGTTGCTGGACAAAGCAATTACATCAATGATAGATTGATCATCCCGGAAAGACTGCCAGAATACCGAATCGCAACCCGTTTACCCACAGGCAGAACCGATCATTTCACAACGGAAGCAATTCACACAATGAATAGTTTTCAGCGGATTTATCAACTGCATCGCATCCTGGCCTCGCGCCGCCTGCCAGTAGCGCGTAAAGTGCTTGAAGAACGCCTCGAATGCTCCCGCGCCACGATATTACGCACCATTGAAACATTGCGGAATACGTTCAATGCACCGCTGGAATATAACCGTGAGCGAAACGGCTATTATTACGAAATCCGGGGTGGCTGTGCATTCGAACTGCCCGGCGTCTGGTTCGACGCTGATGAACTGTATGCATTGCTCACCGCACAGCATCTGCTGGAGCATATCCAGCCGGGTCTGCTGGGCGTCCAACTCCAGCCGATCAAGGACAAACTCGAGAAAATTCTCGCGGCGCAAAGCCTGAACAACTGGGAAATCGCCAGCCGTGTCCGCATCTTGAGCATGATGGGGCGGAATAAAACCGTTTTGCATTTTCAACACGTTGCCAGTGCTTTGCTGCAACGCCAACAACTCGAAATTGCCTATTTCAGTCGCGGCAACGGCGAACAAACAAACCGTACCGTATCACCACAGCGTCTCACGCATTATCGCGACAACTGGTATCTTGATGCCTGGTGCCATAAACGCGGAGCGCTAAGAAGCTTTGCACTCGAATGCATCAAGAAGGCTACGCCAGTTGAAGTCGCTGCACGAGACATCAGCGAAGCCGAATTGGACGAACATTTTGCGACCAGCTACGGCATTTTCGCCGGTAAGGCCAGCCAGACCGCAGTGCTGCGCTTCACCGTCGAACGCGCCCGCTGGGTTGCCGACGAACAATGGCACCCGCAACAGCAAGAAACATTCCTCCCGGATGGCCGCTATGAACTGCACATTCCCTACGCCAACGAAACCGAGCTGATCATGGACATCCTCAAACACGGTTCAGCAGTCGAGGTCATTTCCCCGGCATCGCTGCGCCAAATCATCATAAAAAATCTGAACGAAATGCAAAAAATTTATACAGATGGAAAAAAATAGCGGGACAGTATCGGTTTTTGAGCCTGTGACAATGGATAATAAAACCATGTATTTTTGAAAAGGGGAAATCATGTCACGGCGCACATTTTTAAAATCAATTACTGCTTTACTGGGTGGGCTGGCCCTTCCTGCCATCACACAGGCGAAGTTCGATTGGTCACCCGCACCAGAGCAAAACAGTATGGCGGCTTCTTAAGGCAAACCAGCGACTCATACTGATACGGGAACCGGATAATTCCCACGACAAACGCGCCATACGCATCGACTGGCAAGGCCTCAAACTCGGCTATGTTCCCAGAGATGACAACGTGGCAATTTCGCAGTTAGTGGATCGCGGCGAAATATTGTCAGCTTTGATAACAGGGTTGAAAAAAAGTCATAATCCGTGGGAACGGATTGAGGTGGAGGTGAAATGGCGAATCCAAATCAACTCATAGACAGAATTATTTCCGAATCGAGATAAAAGGCTTTAAATAATGGAACAATTAACCGACCTGAAAGCAATATTGCATTCCAAGCGAGCCAATATCTACTATCTTGAAAAATGCCGCGTTATGCAGAAAGACGGGCGGGTTCTCTATTTGACGGAAGATAAGGAAGAAAACCGCTATTGGAATATCCCGATTGCCAATACCACGGTTATACTACTCGGAACAGGCACATCAATTACTCAAGCCGCAGTGCGCATGCTGGCTTCGGCAGGCGTCCTGGTTGGTTTCAGCGGTGGCGGTGGCACACCGTTGCTGGCAGGCACTGAAATAGAATGGCTCACGCCTCAAAGTGAATACCGTCCCACAGAATATGTTCAGGGATGGTTATCGTTCTGGTTCGATGAAGCGCAGCGTTTAAAGGTTGCCAGGCATTTCCAGTTTTCTCGCATCGAATATCTGCAAAAAGTATGGAGTAAAGACAGAGATTTGAAAAATGAAGGCTTCTTTGTTGACGACCTTGATATCCAACAAGCGTTTTCAGGCTATTCAAGCAAGGTAGAACAAGCGAAAAACGTTACCGAGCTGCTTTTAATTGAAGCACAGCTCACCAAAAACCTTTACAAAACCGCTGTCAGCCGTACCGAGCAAAAAGACTTTGCTCGCAATTACGATGGTGCCGACAGTGCGAATGCCTTTCTGAATCACGGCAATTACCTGGCCTACGGTCTGGCTGCAAGTACGCTCTGGGTACTGGGAATACCGCATGGTTTTGCTGTAATGCACGGCAAGACCCGCCGCGGTGCATTGGTGTTCGACGTGGCCGATTTGATCAAAGACGCCATCGTCCTGCCTTGGGCATTTATCTGCGCCAAGGAAAAAATGACCGAACAGGAATTCCGCCAGCAAATCCTGCAGAAATTTACCGAGCATAAGGCGATGGATTTAATGTTCGACCAGGTCAAGCAACAAGCCCTACAAAACAATCCCCCTCTCCCGCTTGGAGATGGCCGCGGTGAGGGGCATCAATCATGATGGTCACTTTCGTCAGTCAATGCCAGAAAAAAGCGCTCAATCGCACCCGGCGGGTATTGGATGCTTTCGCCAACCGTATCGGCGACAATACCTGGCAAACCGTGATCACGGAAGAAGGATTGATCGTTGTCAAAACCCTGCTGCGCAAAACCGCCACCAAGAACACCGCCGTTTCCTGCCATTGGATCAGATCGCGGAACCGGAGCGAGCTGGTGTGGATTGTGGGGAATCGGAACAAATTTAATCGGGAAGGGATTGTGCCGGTGAATTCCACAGCCAAGAACCTGCTAAACAAGCAATGGGAGAATAACTGGACTTATTTGCCTGCTATCAAGGCGTTAATAGCTGTCTCTGCTTTGTTACACGATTGGGGCAAGGCAACAGCTTTGTTTCAAGCCAAGCTCAAATCCGGAACCGCCAAAGGCGATCCCTTACGTCACGAATGGATTTCTTGTTTGTTATTAAATGCTTTGGTACGACATGCAGGTAATGGCGATGAGGCTTGGTTAAGCCTATTGCAATCGGGTGAATTGGATGAACAGGGATTAAAAACCATTGTTATACAAAATGTCATCAAGCCCTTAGCAGATTTGCCGCCGCTGGCGCAATTGGTTGCCTGGTTGGTAGTTTCACATCACCGTTTGCCGCAGCTTCTGGATAAAACGGAACGTAACTTACGTCAGGGTGAAGAAAAAAACACATTAAACGCTTTGATGAAAAGTATCGCAGCAGTATGGGGTTATCAAAATAAATTCGACGAAACGGAGTATAAAAAACGTGTGGTCGATTGTTTTGAATTCCCCGATGGCTTACTTTCTCAGTCTTCACAATGGCTCAAATACTTGAAAAAATGGTCAAACCGTTTATTACAGGCGCAGCCGCAAATTCAGCAATTACTCGACAATGGCGGCTACCGGTTGCTATTGCATCATGCGCGCTTGTGCTTGATGCTGGGCGATCATTATTACTCTTCCTGCCCGGCGGATAATGCTTGGCAAAGCTCTGTAGCATTGTTCGCCAATACCGATGAAAAACGTAATTACAAACAAAAACTTGACGAACATCTGGTAGGCGTCTGTGAACACGCGCTAAGAATCAGTCAGACTCTATCGCGTTTTTCATCGGAAATGGAATCCGCCTATGATATTAAAGCCCTAAAACAAAAAAGCCCTGCCGGATTTGAGTGGCAGGATAAAGCTGTTGACAACATCAAGCAATTCAAGACCCAACACAAAGCTTTTCAGGAAAAAGACTATGGCTGGTTTATCGTGAACATGGCTAGTACCGGATGCGGCAAAACTATTGCCAACGCCAAGATTATGCGCGTCTTGTCCGGTGAAGGTGAAAGCTTGCGCTACATTTTGGCGTTGGGTTTGCGAACATTGACGTTGCAAACCGGAGACGAATACCGCTACCGTATTGGTTTGAAAAATGACGAACTGGCTGTTTTAATCGGTTCGGCAGCAATAAAAGAACTGCGCGAGCAGGCACAAAAAACGCATGAGCAAAAACCGGCTTTTGAGGAGTTAGGCGCGGAATCGCTGGAACAACTGTTAGAAGAAGAGTTGGATTACGGTGATGCGCCTACCGCAGAATTTCTGGATGTGCTGTTCCCCAAAAAACAACCGAAGCTCGCTGAGAAACACAAAGCGTTTCTATATAAACCTGTATTGACCTGCACCATCGATCATATCATTGCTGCCACCGAGACTTTGCGTGGCGGGAAGTATATTCTGCCCTGCCTGCGGTTGTTATCATCGGATTTAGTGATTGATGAGGTCGATGATTTTGACGGTGCCGATTTAGTTGCCATCGGCCGCCTGGTTCATCTCGCCGGTATGCTCGGACGGAAAGTAATGATTTCTTCGGCCACTATTCCCCCGGCATTGGCGGAAGGTTTTTTTAATGCCTATCAAGCCGGTTGGAAATTGCATAGCCATTTTAAACAAGCAAGCTCCGTAATTGCCTGTGCGTGGGTTGATGAATTTACTGCCCGCGTGGAGCGAGTCGATCAGAGTGATGCAGATAACCGTTGCAACCAGTATCAAAGCCTGCATCGGCAATTTATCGACAAACGGGTAGCCAATTTGCAGCAACAAGTGGTTAAGCGTAAAGCTTTCATCGTGCGTTGCGACGATTTGCTCGTGAAAAAAAATGATGAATTGTCCCGGCAACAGCGCTATTTTGAAAAAATCTGCCAGACTATTTGTCGCCTTCATGGCGGTCATCATACGGTTGATGCGGTAACCGGCAAGAAAGTGTCCTTTGGCGTCATTCGCACAGCGAATATTTCACCTTGCGTTGCTTTAACCCAATATTTGTTGGAAGCCGAATGGGAAGAAAGTTGCGTACCCAGGATTATGGCTTATCACAGCCGACAGGTTTTGCTTTTGCGTCATGAACAGGAAAAGCACCTGGATAAGGTATTAAAACGCAAGGAGAAACTCGGCGAAATACCGGAAGGATTAAAAGATCCAGTTATCCGGCATCACCTTGATAATACACATGCCAAGCATGTCATGTTTATCTTGGTAGCTACGCCGGTCGAAGAAGTTGGACGGGACCACGATTTCGATTGGGCAATCATCGAGCCGTCTTCCTTTCGCTCCATCATTCAATTAGCCGGACGCGTGCAGCGGCACCGGCAAGGCGGCGTCGAGCAAGCCAATATCGCTGTGATGCAATACAACCTGAATGCATTGCGCCAGGATGACAGACCGGTTTATTGCCGCCCCGGTTACGAAACGGCGAAAACGCTACGGCTGACAACGCATGACCTTTGCCAGTTGATCGATGAAACTGCTTTAAACCATGTAGTCAATGCCGTTCCCCGCATCCAGCAACCGGAATCCATACAGCCCAACCAACGCTTGGCCGATCTGGAACACCAGGCAATGCATCTGGTATTAACGCGATATGACCAGAAAGGCCCGCAATGCTTGCAAGCGTGGCTTAGCGAATGCTGGTGGTTAACTGCGGTACCGCAACAACTGAACCGGTTTCGTGAGAGCGAACCGGACATGAATTTATATCTGGTTTGGCGAGACGGTAAAGCGGTGTTTTGTGAAAAGGACGAACGCGGCGAATTCATTTCTCGTCAATCAAGTAATAACATTGCCAGAGCCGATGCAATGACGGAAACAATGCTTGGCAGATTGTGGCTGGAAAGAGATTACCGGCAAGCATTGCTTGAACAAATTGATACCGAAAATCAATTCGATAATGACATTGAGCAGTTAATCACAAAAAAATCGGAGCGCTACGGAGAAATTACGTTTCCCAAACGAGATAACAATGATCGAGAATGGTTTTATTCGGATCAGCTGGGTTTGTTTCAGAATCAATAATGGTGAGAAATTATGAACGAAATTAATTTATTAGCAAAAGAGTTTCTGGAAAATCTGAAAATGGATTATTTGGAAAAGAAAATAACTCAAGAGACCAGAGAAAAAAAGAAGAAACTTGATTTATTAATCGAAAAATCTACCAATAGCTCTGATGATGACAAAATTGTTAATGAAAAACATAAATTTGATGAAGCTGTTCTGAAAGCCAAGGCTAAATTTCAGCCAGAAGCTAATGATAAATATGAGATAGCTAATTGGTTTATTGATGCTTGTAATAAGGCCAAACCCTACGTGACCACTCATCCTGCCAAGTTTACCAATCCGAAAATAAGCGATTCGAGCAGCCTGCTTTTTTATGGATCAGAAATAAAAGATGGATATGTGAAAACTGGAAATGTGCGTTCCCGTGTAAGGGTCGATGTTTCTGGAAATGCCGCCACAAACACAATCATATTTGAGTTGTATGTTTTTCTTGAAAAGAGATTAAAAAATGGAAAAACAGTAATCAAATTATTTGAAGAAGAGAATCCTGAATTAATTAAGTTTCTAAATTCTTTGAATATCGATTTTTCCTTGATGAAAGCTAAATGTCTTGAAGTTTATTATGGCAAGGAAGCGACACCATCCACACATGAAATGATTCGCCAAGTCTTTTTTCCTGTAGATGAGAAAAAAAATAGCTATCACCTGCTATCAGTTGTTACTGCATCAATGTTGATGTTTGAGGCAAAAAATAGGATTGAATCATTTGATCGTTGGATTGAAGGGCAGCACGTGCGTAATTTAAGGAAAAATAACAAATTTGAACCCGATGGATACGATGAAATATACAACTTAACTGAAGTTGGATTCAGTCACAATGAATTCACCAAGATGGGTAATGTAAGTTATTTGAATGTCAGAAACAAAGGAATTGCTTATTTACTGCCAAGCATTCCACCTACTTTGCATCAACGCCAGATTCGACTCCCCACAAGTAACTTTTTCAGGAATAGTCTGCGGCCACGGCAGTTTCAGGAGAGTTTTCAGACTCTGGATCGTCTCATCAAAAGCAGCATCAATAACAAACCAATTCGAGACGGTATTCACAACACGCTTAAATTTTTGATTGACCAGGTCATGCAACGCGCTTTTCAGATTCGAACGACAGGCCCAGGCTGGTCAGAGGCTGAGCATTATGAGAATCTACCACTTGCTCAGCGAATATGGCTGGATGATGCCAAGCTGGAACAGCGGCAGAATCATGACGATTGGCTGAAGGAGGTTGAAGCAGCATTTGCCAGATGGCTGTTAAGTAGCTATGAGTATCTGCACAAAGACACTCAAGTGAAACTGAGTGACTACGAGTTGCTTGAAGTGAAAAAACTCATATCGGAAGCACTGGATAGCGACCAGGAGTTTTTCAAATGAACATGAGGCGTTTTTTATTAATACCGCATCTTAAAGTCCACAATGCCAATGCCATGAGCAGCCCGTATACCATTGGCTTTCCGGCAATGACAGCCTGGCTGGGTGCGGTGCATGCCTTGCAGCGACATCTTCGCTTGCAAGGCTTGAATGCGGTGGAGTTGATCGGTGCCGCAGTGAGTTGTCATCGATTCAATTTGCAAACTTACAAAGGGCGAGGCGATTTCGTACATTCGATTGTCGGCACGGCTAATCCATTGGATAAAGACGGCAGTCGCCCGTCTTTCGTCGAAGAAGCGCGCTGTCATCTGGAAATCTCGTTACTGGTTGAATTTCACGGACTGGACAGCGATGATCATGATCGTTTTAAAAATTTAATTGATACCGAGCTACAGCGTATGAAATGGGCTAGTGGTGACGTATTGGCCGTCAAACCAGTTGAAATCCTGCCGGTGGATGAAGATGACGAGTACGAAACGAAAAAATTGCTCAATCGCTTGATGCCGGGGCATGTACTGGTCGAACGCCGCGATTTGATGCGGAAAACTATGCAGGAAGAAAACAAAGATGCTCTGGATGCATTACTCGATCATCTAAAAGTGATGCATCGCAGTACTCAAGACGAGAACGGCAAAGTTACCTGGAGCAGTCAACGCAAAATACCGGGTTGGCTAGTGCCAATTGCCGTCGGCTTTCAAGGCATTTCCGAGCTTGGCATAGCCAGAAATCAACGTGACCGCGATACACCGCATCGTTTTGCCGAAAGCGTAATCACATTGGGTGAATTCAAGATGCCTTATCGCGTTACCAAACTGGACGACATGCTTTGGCAATACCGTGTTGTACCTGAACAAAATTTATATCTTTGCCAAACCTTATCATCAACCTATGGAGACTGAACATGGCTGTTAAAAACGACGCAACCGTATTGGCTTTTGAAAAGAAACTAGTATCTTCGGATGGCTATCTGTATGGCACAACATGGAATGAACGCTTTCAGAAGGAGAAAGCGATTGCATTAAAATTGAATGAAAAATCCGTGCGCGGCACGATTTCCAATCGATTAAAGCCAGCAATGCAGAGTGATCCATTAAAACTGAATGCTGAAGTGGAAAAACCTAATTTGCAAACTGTCGATGCTTGTGCATTAGGTGAAAATCAAGATACATTGAAGCTCTATTTCACGCTAAAGATTCTTGGTGGAGTAGAAAAGCCCTCAGCCAGTAACGGCCCTAAGTTTAATGAATCTTATCCAAAAGTTGCGCAAACCTACATCGAACATGAAAGATTTAATGAGCTGGCTAGGCGCTATGCCACTAACATTGCTAATGGGCGGTATTTATGGCGCAACCGGGTAGGCGCGGAAAAAATCGAAGTGATTGTCGATACCGGAGACGGTCAGACATTCATCTTTAGCGCTAAAGATTTTGCGCTAAATCACTTTGATTCCAGTAATTCGGATTTACAGGCACTCGCAAATAAAATCGCCGAGGCATTATGCGGACGCTTGCCCTATTTGCTTATCAGCATTGAAGCTTATGCATTGATCGGTACAGCACAAGAAGTTTATCCCAGCGAAGAGTTGGTTTTGGACAAAGGAAAGGGCAATAAAAGCAAAATCCTTTATGAAGTCAATGGTGTAGCTGCGATGCACTCGCAAAAAATAGGTAATGCTTTACGCACAATCGATACTTGGTATCCTGGTTGCGATAACTTGGAAACCGGAATCGGGCCAATTGCAATCGAACCTTATGGTGCAGTTACAAATCTGGGCAAAGCATTCCGTACCCCTAAAGACAAAGCTGATTTCTATACCCTATTCGACCGCTATGCATTGGGAGAAGCGCTTACTGACATAGAGAAACATTATGTCATGGCTGTATTGGTGCGCGGCGGGGTTTTTGGACAAAGCGGCAAGGATTAGATCATGAAGTTCTACCAGGAAATAACTCTAATACGAAATGCCGATATCGACCAATACTTCCTTTTATCCAAAACCTTCCACCAAATTCACCTCGGCCTAGTTGAAATACAGAACGAGCAGAAACAGGCTCCAATCGGCTTATCGTTTCCCGAATACAAAATGGGTGAAAATTTCGGTGCCCTGGGCAGCAAGCTGCGGTTGTTTGCGCCGGATGAAGCTATGCTAACCCGGTTTGACGCAAACAAATGGCTCGCTCGTTTGAGCGACTATGTGCATTGCACCAGTATCCGCCCGGTGCCGGGCAAGATTAATTGCTATGCCATTTATCAGCGTAAACAACCCAAAACAAGCAAGGAGCGCTTGGCGCGACGCTATGCTAAACGGCATAACATGGATTACGAAGCTGCGTTGAATTGTAAAGTTGAATTAAGTGTCAAGCCTGAAGCAGGAGCGGAATGCGGAAAAACGTTAATGAGTTACAGCCAAATGCCTCACCAAACCATCGCTACTCCGTTTATTCGGCTAAAAAGTTTGAGCAGCGGCAACACGTTTTGCCTATGGATCAAAAAAAGTGAAGTGGAAAGTAGTAATGACGGATTGTTTACGACGTATGGTTTAAGTACCACAGCAACCGTTCCCGAGTTTTAGGGTTGAGACTGACTTTTCTGTAACGCAAACAGTCTGGCGGTCACAATTTAAACTATTACAAATCATTTGTAGCAAACTGCTACAATATTGTTATGTTTATATAAAGTGTAAGGTTGGTTATGGCAAAATCCGCATCCCCCATTCGGTTGCAAGAAGAATTGATGAAAGCAGCAGAGCTGACGGCCGGACGTTTTCATCGAAGCACGGCCGAGCAGATAGAGTTTTGGGCGGAGCTTGGACGCTCTGTAGCAGATACGCTTGACCCCGATGTGGTGTTATCCGTCAAATCGGGGCTTTCAAGAATAAAAGTGGAACCCGTTTATGGCGCGCCGGTCGATCCGAGTGTGGTTTTTGAGTCACTGGAAAAACAGCGGAAAAACGGAACATTGCCCAAACGTGTTACAACCGCCGCACACCGCTATCAGGCTTCATCGGAACATCCCGGTTATCTGGATCGTATCGATCGGCAAAACAAAATCACAACCGGCCGGTTTACAAACGGTCAGTTTATCCCCTTGAACGAAAAAACCGCTTGAAAAAAGAAAAACAACTCTGGCTGCTTACGGGTGGCAACGGCGCAGGGAAAACCACCTTTTACCAGTTGCAACTTGAACCGCTCGGTATACCGTTTGTGAATGCAGATATTCTGGCAAAGCAATTGCATCCCGAACAACCCGAACAACACAGCTATGAAGCGGCTAAAATTGCCGAAGCCATTCGCTTGCGGCTTTTACAGGACGGGCGCACATTCTGTTTTGAAACCGTTTTTTCTCATCCCTCTAAAATCGATTTTGTTGCCAATGCAAAAGCATTGGGTTATGAAATTGTGCTGGTTTTTATTCACCTTGAACAGATACAGCTCAATCTTGCGCGTATTGCGCAACGCATGAGCGAAGGCGGTCACACTGTGCCGGATGAAAAAGTTAAAACACGGATTCCCAGGGTATTGCAATTGGTCAAACAGGTTTTACCGTTATGTGATCATGCATACATCCTGGATAATTCTTGTGCGGATAATCCGTTTCAGCAAATAGGCGCGATACGCAGCGGATGCCTTGAATTAAATCAAACATCAGTCCCGGCGTGGTGCCAGGAACTGCTGTCGGATTATTTGTGACATTTATACCCATTTTCTTCTGCTCTTTAACAAAATATATAAAATCAGTTACTTGTTGATAGCGGAGAAATTTTGGGTATTTCCGCTGTTTTCATGTTAAGCAATTGTTGTTTATCGTTTTCTGAGTGTTATACTTCGGTTCGCTGCCGCACAGGCAGCTTAGAAATTTGGTTGGTCCTGTAATCAAAAAGCTTGTTGGTTCGCTGCCGCACAGGCAGCTTAGAAATTCAAGCGCAGAAACTACCGCAGGATTCCATAGTTCGCTGCCGCACAGGCAGCTTAGAAATGGCGAAAAGCCAGGCGAGCAACCCTGATCCTGTTCGCTGCCGCACAGGCAGCTTAGAAAACCCCAGTCAACCGTATATGTCCAGCCGTCATGTTCGCTGCCGCACAGGCAGCTTAGAAAATTTGTGTAAATTTAACTGGCACAATATATTAGTTCGCTGCCGCACAGGCAGCTTAGAAATTTCTAAATTCTTCTCTATACTTATTCCATATGTTCGCTGCCGCACAGGCAGCTTAGAAAAGCGGCACATGACAGACCTGGAAGAAGCCCCGGTTCGCTGCCGCACAGGCAGCTTAGAAAGTATATCAGCGCATACCGGTCGAGCATCCGCTGTTCGCTGCCGCACAGGCAGCTTAGAAATCACAAATGAATACAACGATGCGTTGGCTATAGTTCGCTGCCGCACAGGCAGCTTAGAAATGATCTTTGCTTTTCATGATTGTCCCCTTATTGTTCGCTGCCGCACAGGCAGCTTAGAAAAGCTCCTGATACGGTTATCGATCCGGTTGTTGGTTCGCTGCCGCACAGGCAGCTTAGAAATCAATTCTGTAATGCCCATCTTTGCCTACTGGGTTCGCTGCCGCACAGGCAGCTTAGAAAAGTTGATGATATCCATTGCTCTCCAGCGTGGAGTTCGCTGCCGCACAGGCAGCTTAGAAATCTTCAAGTCCAACCAGATTTTGGTACGGTACGTTCGCTGCCGCACAGGCAGCTTAGAAATGATGATGCGCCTGATCCTCCGGTTGCGCATTGTTCGCTGCCGCACAGGCAGCTTAGAAAAATAGCATGCTGCGACATGCTTGATACTGGTTGTTCGCTGCCGCACAGGCAGCTTAGAAATTCAACCGGCTCAACCGCCCTGCCCGCTCCATGTTCGCTGCCGCACAGGCAGCTTAGAAATGTAAGCGGCAATGACGAGCTGATCATTACGCGTTCGCTGCCGCACAGGCAGCTTAGAAATAGCCAGCTTTGTCAGGGTAGCATCGAGTAACGTTCGCTGCCGCACAGGCAGCTTAGAAAAGACGAAGGGCTTGGAAACAAAGAAGAACTGGGTTCGCTGCCGCACAGGCAGCTTAGAAAAAAAATCGCACAGCCGGACAATGAAGAAAAACGTTCGCTGCCGCACAGGCAGCTTAGAAAAACGGTTGATGCTAATCATCCGTATATAAAAGGTTCGCTGCCGCACAGGCAGCTTAGAAAAGAGCATATCGCCCATAAATCGCAGCAATAATGTTCGCTGCCGCACAGGCAGCTTAGAAAGTCGACGATGATATTGCCAAGCCGCTCAATGGGTTCGCTGCCGCACAGGCAGCTTAGAAATGTCAGAGCAGCAGTCAATCGCAGAAACAACAGTTCGCTGCCGCACAGGCAGCTTAGAAAAATAAAACGGATCATTCTTGTATCGTTTACCAGTTCGCTGCCGCACAGGCAGCTTAGAAATTCACAATAAGGATTCCATGAATTCAATTCGCGTTCGCTGCCGCACAGGCAGCTTAGAAAAATGATTTCCAGCGCAGGTGATTACTGGTATCGTTCGCTGCCGCACAGGCAGCTTAGAAAGTAAACGAGCATTCACGTAGTGTTTAGCCGAAGTTCGCTGCCGCACAGGCAGCTTAGAAATATCGGGCGCGCCGCCTGAAGTTATCGAGATTGTTCGCTGCCGCACAGGCAGCTTAGAAATTATATCGTCGTGCATCGGCACCCGTTGCAAGGTTCGCTGCCGCACAGGCAGCTTAGAAAAGTTATTAGAGCTATCTGCAACCAGGCACGATGTTCGCTGCCGCACAGGCAGCTTAGAAACTGGCCATATGTTAACGATGGATGGGTTGTCTGTTCGCTGCCGCACAGGCAGCTTAGAAATCAGAAGGTAGTCTAACAGTACCGAAGGGTATGTTCGCTGCCGCACAGGCAGCTTAGAAATTGAGTTGATCATTGAGCTGCTCGGTGATCAGGTTCGCTGCCGCACAGGCAGCTTAGAAAGCTTGGACTAATGTACTAACGTATATGGGTCAGTTCGCTGCCGCACAGGCAGCTTAGAAATTTGTTAATAGCGGTCAGGCTATTCAGCAAATGTTCGCTGCCGCACAGGCAGCTTAGAAATAAATGCGCTTTTCAAAGAGCGTTCAGTTTCCGTTCGCTGCCGCACAGGCAGCTTAGAAAATCCCATAAAAAAAGCTTTGGCAGCGATGCTAGTTCGCTGCCGCACAGGCAGCTTAGAAAGGTATGCGCTGATATACGGGACCGAGACGTGTGTTCGCTGCCGCACAGGCAGCTTAGAAAATACAGCAATTGTATTTTCCATATTTTATTTTGTTCGCTGCCGCACAGGCAGCTTAGAAAGTCGAATTACATCCCTGGCGCATTGTCCTACCGTTCGCTGCCGCACAGGCAGCTTAGAAAAGATGAACCACCGCCGTAGTGCCAACCGTACTGTTCGCTGCCGCACAGGCAGCTTAGAAATATTTTTTCCGCTTTCGGACAATTGAATTGTTGTTCGCTGCCGCACAGGCAGCTTAGAAAATTGACAATCCTGTCACTGAGACCTTTGGTAAGTTCGCTGCCGCACAGGCAGCTTAGAAATAAAAAGCAAAGGACTACTCACAAACCGGCACGTTCGCTGCCGCACAGGCAGCTTAGAAATAACCCAAGCAGGCCGCCAATGCCGCTGGCTTGTTCGCTGCCGCACAGGCAGCTTAGAAAAATCCTCAAATTGAGGAATACCTCGACCCTCTGTTCGCTGCCGCACAGGCAGCTTAGAAAGCTCAAAGATGAGCAGGCGAACCGGCAAGGACGTTCGCTGCCGCACAGGCAGCTTAGAAATGCGTCGTAACCTGGGTTAATCACTTATTGGTGTTCGCTGCCGCACAGGCAGCTTAGAAAACCAGCGACAGGTTTACGTGGTGCACCGGACGGTTCGCTGCCGCACAGGCAGCTTAGAAAACAATGTAGTTATACGGCGCAGCGCCGTTTGTGTTCGCTGCCGCACAGGCAGCTTAGAAAATACACAGTTACGGTTAGCACGTCGGACCCTGGTTCGCTGCCGCACAGGCAGCTTAGAAAAGTGCCCGGCCGTTCCGCTGAACCGCTGCTAAGTTCGCTGCCGCACAGGCAGCTTAGAAAGACTATCGCAGACTTCAATAATGCCAGCCTCAGTTCGCTGCCGCACAGGCAGCTTAGAAAACCAATTGGCCGCAATTCATACCTGCGCCAATGTTCGCTGCCGCACAGGCAGCTTAGAAAAGTATGCTGAGGTAGTTGGCCGTTGTTCCGCTGTTCGCTGCCGCACAGGCAGCTTAGAAATGCAATGCGTCTGATAAGCTGCCCGACGCCGGGTTCGCTGCCGCACAGGCAGCTTAGAAAAAATGAAGCCAGCGATGATGAATACTTGGTAGGTTCGCTGCCGCACAGGCAGCTTAGAAAACACCGGTGTTGTAGGCAGCACACCAACTGATGTTCGCTGCCGCACAGGCAGCTTAGAAAAACTTGCGGATTCGCCAAAACGACCGAGCGGTGTTCGCTGCCGCACAGGCAGCTTAGAAAGTGTATAGAATGCGGCGGTATTCATACCGAAGGTTCGCTGCCGCACAGGCAGCTTAGAAAAGTCAATCGGTAGGCGCGCAGATGATTACAGCGTTCGCTGCCGCACAGGCAGCTTAGAAAAATTCCGCGGACCGATTGCCCCGCTTTTTGATGTTCGCTGCCGCACAGGCAGCTTAGAAACAGTACGTAGTTAGTACGGAGTACCCAACATCGTTCGCTGCCGCACAGGCAGCTTAGAAATTCGGCAAGTTCTGATTTTTCGGCGGTTCCAGGTTCGCTGCCGCACAGGCAGCTTAGAAAATAGACCCCGGCGCGGCTGAAATAATCACGTCGTTCGCTGCCGCACAGGCAGCTTAGAAATGAGACAGGACATTATATGGCACAAACCAAACGTTCGCTGCCGCACAGGCAGCTTAGAAATGAATCGCTGCGGCTGCGGCTGCGTTAAAAATGTTCGCTGCCGCACAGGCAGCTTAGAAAAATACTGGCCACCTTCAACGCGCATGCTTTTGGTTCGCTGCCGCACAGGCAGCTTAGAAAAGCATTATTAATGCTAATTGAGTGATACCGGATTCTGGCTTGCATTTTTTAACGCTAAAGATCGATTTCATTCAATGGCTGTTGAACAAATGCAGAAGCTCGAAGAAGTCTTGATAACGACTTGGCCTGTTGTTACTGAAACCAGTTATTTATTGGGTAAGCGCCTGGGTGTGTCCAGTCAATTAAGATTTATTTCGGTTTTAGAAACGGGTTATATCGAGGTTTTTGATCTGCAAACTTCACATCTAATCAGAATTCGCCAATTAATCAAACAATATGAAGATTTGCCAATGGATTTAACCGATACACCTTTAGTTCTGCTCGCAGAAGAATTAGGGCACGGTCAAATTCTCTCCACCGACACGCGAGATTTTAAAACCTATCGCTGGAAAAATTATCACCCATTTCAGAATCTGCTGCTGCCCGATGTTTGATGCTACCGCCGCTTAAACCCATTGCCATGAGTAAAAGCCTGCCGATTCTTTTTATTGAAAAAACGCCTTAAACGTATCGATAAACCGGTTGAATTCATCTGCAGGCAGCGCATTGATTCCGGCCGCTCCCTTTCTTCCGCCACCGGAAACAAATTGGCTTGCCAATTCGTCAGCATGCAGTCCTTTTCGTTCAAGCGGTGAACGAATGCTGATTCTAAGGGTGCCATCGGCATTTTCGGTGATAAGGGCATGCGCCCGCGCGGGATACCGATTGGCCAGATCGTTGATATACACGCCGCTGACGCGACGCGCCCATTGTGCATTCTGAAACAAAATTGCAGCGGATTCGTCAGTTTGGTACAGATAGGTGCTTGCTTCCGCCATTGCCATGTCTTCCTTATAGCCCGTCTCCAGGGTACTGAAAATCGTTTTGTTGTCCTGCATGAAATCAAATGGCGTGGCGTATGGTTGCAGATGTTGAAAAAGCGCATCCGGATGAAAAAACAGGTCGGACAGGCTCTCGCCGTAACTGTTGTAGTTGATATAAACGCCCAACCGCTGCAGCAGACCCAACGATTCCTGATCGAACCCGGATTCCTTGCCCAGCGCCATGGCCACGTCATTCAGATTGTCGCCAAATGCCGCGACCAGCGCCCATGCACGAAATTGTCCGCCAATATGTTGATCGACCAGCAATCCCGTGCACACGGTCGACGACTGATCATTAATTACCGTTTTCAACCGCGGGTGGTTTGCCATCGCACCGCTTTTATGATGATCAAAGTATTCGATCACCGCACCCTGATCCAGCAATCGCTGTACGTCAGCGCTGTTTTTTTCATACGAAATATCGAGTACGGTAATATGATCATCCGGGCTCGCATCTAAACGTTTGAGCAAATCGATATCGCGCTTGACGCCGGTTATTAACCGTGTATTTTGTGGATTTGCGTTGCGTATCTGAACCAGCGAACAGATGCCGTCGGCATCGCCATTAAAAACATCAATATAATTCATTGCCTGATTACACCCAATTCTTGGTTTTATTTCAACCGTAATAAAAAAACGATTAATTATATACTGCAACGACAAATGATTTGTTTAGACGCGCAAGCACCCATTCATCGAGAAATGTTCTGGAGCGTATAAAAAATCTTGCGTAGAATAACATTTCATATTGCTGTCTGGTTTTTTTTACGGATTTCAAGATAAAAACAAACCTGTTCAAAACATCAAATCAAAAGTGAGAAAAAACTATGTGCGGAATTGTGGGCCTGCTTGATACCCGCAGTAAAAATGAAATTGACCGGTCGCTGCTTGAACGAATGAACCAGACCCAGCTTCATCGCGGACCCGACGAGGGTGAATTGTATACCGAACCGGGCCTGGGACTCGGCCATCGCCGCTTGTCGATTATGGATGTCGCCAGCGGTCAGCAACCGCTTTTTAACGAAGATGGCAGCGTTGTTGTGGTCTTCAATGGCGAGATCTATAACTATCAGATTCTTGCGAAACGGCTGATCGAAGCCGGACATCAGTTTAAAACACATTGCGATACCGAAGTCATTGTGCACGCCTGGGAAGAATGGGGCGAACAATGCGTCAACCATTTCCGCGGCATGTTTGCGTTCGGCCTGTGGGACAGAAACCAGGAAGTATTGTTTCTTGCACGCGACCGCCTCGGCATCAAACCGCTGTACTATGCGCTGCTGGATAACGGCCAGTTTGTTTTTTCATCCGAACTCAAGGGAATTATCGCGCACCCGGAATTAAGCCGGGAAATGGACCCCTGCGCCGTGGAAGACTATTTTGCCTACGGTTATATTCCGGAGCCGAAAACAATCTTCAAACAGGCGAGCAAACTGTCGCCGGGCTTTATGCTGAAAGTGCAACGGGGACAAACAGATGTGCAGCCGCAGCAATACTGGGACGTGCCGTTTAACCGGCGGGACACAATCGACGAATCCGAAGTTCAGGAAACGTTGATCGCCAAGCTGCGCGAATCCGTCGATATCCACCTGATGACGGAAGTGCCGCTCGGTGCGTTCCTGTCCGGCGGCGTCGATTCAAGCGCGGTAGTCGCGATGATGAGCGGCATTATGAATGAACCCGTCAATACCTGTTCGATCTCGTTCGGCGATCCCGCATTCAACGAATCGCGCTACGCGCAGGAAGTCGCCGACCGCTACCACACCAACCACCATGTCAAACAGGTCGAACACGACGATTTCGACCTCATCGACAAACTGGCCTTGCTGTACGACGAACCGTATGCCGACAGTTCAGCACTGCCGACCTACCGCGTTTGCGAACTCGCGCGCGAACGCGTCACCGTAGCGCTCTCGGGCGATGGCGGCGATGAGAATTTCGCCGGCTACAGGCGTTATCGCTGGTATATGCTCGAAGAAAAAATGCGCGCCTCGCTGCCGTTATCCGTCCGTAAACCGCTATTCGGTTTTCTCGGTCTTGTTTATCCCAAGGCCGACTGGGCGCCGCGCGTCTTTCGCGCCAAGGCTACATTCGAAGCGCTCGCGCGCGATTCCGTCGAAGGCTATTTTCACAGCGTCTCGATCCTGAGCGACGCCATGCGCCGGCGCCTGTTTGCGCCATCGTTTAAAAAAGACCTGCAGGCATACCAGGCGGTCAATGTGCTGCGCGCCTACGCAGAACAATGCCCCACAGACGATCCGCTGTCGCGCGTGCAGTATCTCGACATGAAGACCTATCTGGTCGGCGACATCCTCACCAAAGTCGACCGCGCCAGCATGGCGCACGCGCTCGAAGTCCGGGTGCCGCTGCTTGACCATGAGTTCGTCGAATGGATTTCCACCCTGCCCGCCTCGATTAAACTCAAGAATGGCGAAGGCAAGTATATTTTCAAAAAAGCGCTCGAGCCGCATCTGTCCGACAACATCCTCTACCGCAACAAAATGGGATTCTCGATACCGACCGCCGACTGGTTCCGCGGCCCGTTGCGCCAGCGCGTGCGCGACGCCGTTTTAGGCCCGGTACTCGCCGAAACCGGCATTTTCAACCGCGACTATCTTGAAGAACTCGTCGACCATCACCAGTCCGGCAAACGCGACTACAGCGCGCCGCTATGGACGCTGCTGATGTTCGAATCGTTCGTGCGCAACATCGTCAAGGGCGAAGGCAAGTTTGTGTACGAGAAAAAACAAGCCGCAGCTTAATCGACGGTCAATTCATCGATGAACAGATCGGAATTCCAAACCCAAAAACCCCTTCTCAAATCGCGTTTTTTGCTGCGCATTGCCGCCACCCCCCATTTGTCCCCCGCGCGCTCCGTCGCGCGGCTGCCAAATGGTGGCTGCCGGCAGACCTGGCCTGACCTGCCTGACTGAGCTCAGTGACCTCGGGCAAGACGAAAGCCGTCGCTGTCGTAGCGAAGAGACGGATCAAGGTGACTACGGATGGCAGAACGGCAGGACCTGCCGCTGTAGAACCACGAGCCGCCGCGCAACACGCGCCGGGAATCACCGTCGACCGCTTCCCGGCCATCACCGGCCCGGTACGGATAAGCCTGATAATGACTGCCGGTCCATTCCCAGACATTACCCAGCAAATCCGCAATACTGGCTTCTGATACCGACGACGGCGTGTCGCTGGCTGGAAAAACACCCACTGGCGTCACGCGCCGCAGCCGGGTTTCAATCGTATTGCACATTGTCGCATCGAATGCATCGCCCCAAGGATAGCGCCTGCCCGCTTTGCCGCCAGCGACAGCTTCCCATTCCGCTTCGCTCGGCAGCCGGTAATGTTGTCCCGTCTGCGCGCTCAACCAGGCACAGTACGCGCGTGCCTCAAACCAGCAAATCCCGACAACCGGCTGGTTTGGGACATTAAATTTCTGATCATTCCAGTTATAGGGCTGTATAAAACGCTGATCCGGCCACTGATCCCCTAGCATTGCTTCAAACGCTTCATCGGTCATTTCAAAATAACTGTTCCATCGCTGGACCAGTTCCTCAGTCTAGGCTAGTTCCTCAACAGCTTTCGAAAACAATGTCGCATCGTTTTTAAGCTGATCGCGAACGTTGCGTAAGTTTTCCCGGCCTGCTTCACCTGTACCTTCGCCGCGCCGCCAGCGCTGCGCCTCTAACGTATCCCACCAGCGTTCATCGTCGTACCCCCCCGCATCGATAAAGCATTTGAATTCCGCGTTAGTCACCGGAAACTGACCCAATGCAAACGGCTCAAGCTCGACGTCATGCCGCGGCGATTCATTGTCTGCGATACCTTTATCGCTGCCGATGCTGTAGATTCCGCCTTCGATTTCAACCATCGGCGGCAACACATAACGGTTATGCTTGCCCTGCCGCGGTTCAAACCGCGGATCGCCCAGTCGGCCGAGCGCATCGCCCGCGTGAATGCGTGCACGCAAATCGGTTGCCGGATCACGGCTGCGCGCGACCAATCGTTGTTGCACATCGCGGCGCAACTCATCTGAAACTTTTACATCGGGCTGCGCCGCACAGCGCCACGCGAGCGGCAGATTGATCTGCGCCAGCGTATGCAGAAAACCATCGGGTGCATCGGTCATCGCCGCCGTGAGCATGAACGTTTCTTCCCAGCCGGTTGTCGGCAGATCAGACAAAGTACCCGAGCGCGGCAAGATTGCAAGTTCCTCTTGTACAGTCGGCAAAATATCGGCCTCAAGCCAGGCTGCTGCGGCCAATTTGACTAATTCTGCGCTTTGATTCGCATCGTTCGCCTTTTGCGCAGTATTTAAATGCGCTGCCAGATGCCGCGCGGCAAAATACTCCTGCAACAATTGGTGCACGAACAACACATCGTCACCCGGCATATCCAGAATTTGCAGATCGACGGCGGCATCAAGCAAATATTCACGCTGCGATTCTTCTTTTACATGCGTTGACAAGCAGTCGAGCGCATCGTCAATATCGATGCGCACCTGCATTTTGTTGCCGGTGTTTTCCGTGTCGCCATCGCTGCGCTGGGTTTGCAATTGAAACGCAAAATCCGCCAGTGCGTTAAACAAGACGCCACGGCCAGGCAATTCATAAGCATCGCGCCATTTTCCGATATGTTTCAGATCGCGTTGCGTCAACAGCCAATCCGCATTGCGCAAACGAGTGTTGTCCATTTCACGCGCGAGCATGGCGCGCACAAAACCGGTAAATAATGCCGCGCGGCCTTCGGGTATTTGACCATCGCTGGTCTGATCGATCAACAACTTGAGATAATACGGGGAACGGTATAAATCAAGCTGTTCGGAACCCTTGAGTTGATCCCACAAATGCGCCGCAGTGTCCGGACTATACACCTGCAGAAACTTCTCTACCTGCGTATCGTCTAACGGCGTGATTTCGACCTGCGGCACGCGCGGCAATTCCTTGGTGGTGAGCTGGCTGCCGTAATCGCGCGTGCGACAACTGAAAATAACGCACACGTTCTGATGATGCTGCACCAGATCGTTTAAAAAATTTTTCCAGGCCATCAATCCTGCGCGCGGCATTTCGTTCAAGCCATCGAGCAACAGGATTAACGGTTTCTGAAACAGGGTTTTGAAATCCAGCAAACCATCGGTTACCCGTGTCCAGTGCGCTGCAAGCCAGTCATAGGGTTCAGGAATCCTGCCATCCTGTCCGAAAGCGTTTAACGGACGAAACAAAGTCAGCGGCACCGAATCCTCAGCATCACCATTCTCATCCAATGCTTGTCTGGCCAGATCAAGTTCCAGACGGCGCAGCAACGTGCTTTTGCCGCTGCCCGGCCCTCCGGTAACGACGATGACCCGTGTTTGATCCGGATCGACAGCGTTCAATATCTCTCGCAGGTCATAATACGTCCTGTCTTGCGGCTGGTATCGATCACCCTGAGTATCATCGCCGCGGTCCAACAACAGCGTCAATGGTGTAAATTGTTTGTCGATTTTGTATATCGGCTGCGACCATGCGACGATGCATTGTTCGCGATATCTGGCAACGAGAGCTTTCTCGCTGACGGCGGGATTTGATTTCTGGGTTTGTTCGATCAATGCATCCACTTTTTCATCGATGCCCCGGACAATAGCCAGTATTTCATCAGACAGCTTGCGCGCAGCATTCTGCATGGCGATGGTAAACGCCGCTCCTGCTTCGGGATATTGATCCGGATTTTTAAGGATTTCTGCAAAAGCGGCAAAGACCAATTCGCCAAAAGGCCTCCGTTGCTCACCTTGATCCACCGTAGGAAGGCCATCTCGCGCAATCTGTTTGAACATGGCGGGTATTTCATGCACCGGCCATCCGGTTATCGCTGCAATCGTTTGGTCAAAGCCCAGGGTTAATGGTTGAACCAATGAACGATTCTCGCCCGGCGAAATGAATTCGGACGCGCCATTGATGGTTGTTTCCAGGTGATGATCAATCGGACTGTCACCGGGATGTGTGCACCGGTCAAGCGCATCGGATCGAATTTTGATCAGGCTTTGGCGCGCTATCGCCTCAAAACGCAGAATGCCATTTTTCTGATCAAACGCCATGCCGCTGGACTGCGCACTTTCTTTGACCGTATCCAGCATTTCCAGCGCGGCTTTGACCCAAGCCAGCCGCGCTGCGCGTAGAAGGTCTTGATTGGTCGCTATAACACAGTATGGGTTAAAGTCTTGTAGTCGCGTTATGGCCTTACGCTTCCAATCCTCCGGCAATATCACACTGCCCGAACTCAACATCAGGTCAACCAACGATTGCTTCCAACTCATGACAGGCCTTTTTTGTTATCAACCTGTATTATGCATGAGCCGAACCTTGCTTAAAAGCCAGACGCCCGGTTCATAACATATGCATCAAAGCCGTGCAATCACCCGGATATCCTGCCCGATCATGCGTACATCTACTATCCTGAGCGCAATTTTCTGATCGAGACGGGTCAATTCAGGTAACTGAAGCATGGCTTTTGCGTCACTCCCCAGAAGACTGGGCGCCATATAAATAATGAGTTCATCCACAAGCCCGGTCTGAAGCAGAGCGCCATTCAGCCCGCTGCCGGCTTCGACGAGTATTTCATTGAGTTCCTGTTCAGCCAATGTTGCCATCATGGCGATCAGATCGACTTTATCCGCCTTTCCGCAAACCAGTACTCGCACACCCATTTTTTCCAGTGCGCTAATCTTCTCGGTGTTTGCAGCAGCGGCGGTAAAAACAAATGTTTCTTCGCCCTGCAGCACATTGGCATCGAGTGGAATCTGCAGGCGGTTATCGATGATGATTTTTTTAGGCTGCCGGGATGTCGGAATATGGCGCACGGTCAGACGCGCATTATCAGCGAGAACAGTATTGATACCCGTCATCATCGCGCATGAACGCGCGCGCCAGCGATGGCCGTCCTTGCGCGCGGGCTCGCTGGTGATCCACTGACTCAGCCCGTTGTTCAATGCAGTTTTGCCGTCCAGGCTTGCGGCGATTTTCAGCCGCACCCACGGTCGGCCATGCTGTATGCGTGTTACGAAACCGATGTTGAGTGCCTGCGCCTGTTCGTGCAGCAATCCTGTCTGAACGTCGATTCCGGCTTGTCTCAGGGCTTTAATACCATTACCCAGCACCAGTGGATTGGGATCTTCCATGGCAATTACGACGCGGGCGATGCCAGCCTTGATTAATGCATCGACACAAGGCGGCGTGCGGCCATGATGACTGCATGGCTCAAGCGTGACATAGGCGGTTGCGCCATGCGCTTGATCACCGGCCATTGACAATGCATTGATTTCCGCATGCGCCTGGCCCGCTTTTTCATGCCAGCCGCTGCCGACTATTCGGTCATCCTGTGTAATGACGCAGCCGACGCGCGGGTTTGGTGACGTCGTATTAAGCCCTTTTTCAGCCAGTTGCAGAGCTTGCGACATCATGACATGGTCTATGGGCTTAAACATAAGCGCCCTTTAAGTGATGCGACTTGTACAGACTACTTTCCGGGCGAGTTTGCTTCTCCGTCTGTTTCATCTTCTCTGGTTTCATCGACCTCATTCACCTCGCGGATTGCATCGCGGAAATCATCGACATCCTGGAAACTTTTATACACTGACGCAAACCGGATATAGGCAACCTTGTCGAGCTTGTAGAGTTCTTCCATGACGCTCTCACCTATACTTCTGGAAGTCACTTCGCGTTCACCGAGACCCAGGAATTTTTGTATGATGCGGTCAATCGCGGCGTCGACATAATCGGTAGGCACCGGGCGTTTATGCAGCGCGCGTTTGAACCCGGTCAGCAATTTGTTGCGATCAAATTCGGCGCGCGTGCCGTCATGCTTGACCACCTGGGGCAAACGCAATTCAACAGTTTCGTAGGTGGTAAACCGTTTGTCGCAGGCCGGACAACGCCGCCTGCGGCGGATACGGTTCCCTTCTTCACTTACGCGAGAATCGATGACATTGGTATCGTCCGCATTACAAAAAGGACATTTCATGATCGAGTGCTCGCGTAAGTGATCATACTGCGCTCAGCGTTTGCAACAGTCAGTTCAACTCATTTTCTATAAACCGGGAATTTTGCGCAGAGTGCTTTTGCTTCTCCGGCTACCCGTGAAATAACGGCGGCATCATTCGGCGCCTCGAGTACATCGGCAATCATGTTTGCCAGCTGTTCGGCTTCCAGTTCCTTGAATCCACGGGTAGTCATCGCTGGCGAACCGATACGGATACCGCTGGTAACAAACGGTTTTTGCGGATCGTTCGGAATGGCGTTTTTATTCACCGTAATATGCGCGTGTTCGAGCACCGCTTCGGCTTCCTTTCCGGTGAGGTTAATTGCTTGCAGATCGACAAGAAACATGTGACAGTCCGTCTTGCCGGACACGATACGCAAACCGCGCATTTGCAGTATTTTTGCCATGACGCGCGCGTTTTCGATGACCTGTTCCTGATATTTCTTGAATTCCTTTGTTGAGGCTTCCTTGAACGCAACCGCTTTTGCCGCGATCACATGCATGAGCGGGCCACCCTGGGTCTGCGGAAAAATCGCTGAATTAAGCGCTTTTTCATGCTCGGGGTTGGCCATGATGATGCCACCACGCGGCCCGCGCAGTGTTTTATGCGTGGTGCTGGTGACAAAATCGGCAATACCAACCGGATTCGGATAATAACCGGCAGCAATCAGACCCGCATAATGCGCCATGTCGACAAACAGATAAGCGCCCACTGAATCGGCGATTTTACGAAAGCGCTTCCAGTCGATCACGCGGGCATAAGCGGAAGCACCGGCCACGATCATTTTTGGCTTATGTTCATGCGCCAATTGTTCAACCTGATCGTAATCAAGTTCCTCGGTATCCGGACGCAATCCGTACGACACGGAATTAAAAATCTTACCGCTCATATTCACCGTCGCGCCATGCGTTAAATGCCCGCCGTGCGCAAGCGACATCCCGAGCAAAGTATCGCCTGGTTTAAGCGCGCAAAGATAAACAGCCGCATTGGCCTGTGAACCGGAATGCGGTTGAACATTGACATATTCAGCGTTGAACAATGCCTTAAGCCGGTCTATCGCCAACTGCTCGACGGCATCCACATAATTGCAACCACCGTAGTATCGTTTTCTTGGATACCCTTCGGCATATTTGTTGGTCAGCACGGAACCTTGTGCCTGCATCACCGCCGGACTGGCATAGTTCTCTGATGCGATTAATTCAATATATTCTTCCTGCCGTTGCATCTCGCCTTTCATGGCTTGCCATAAATCCGGATCAACGTTCTCTATCGTATGACTCTGCGAAAACATGGTGTTATCAGACCTTTATCACTTTATATAATTTAAGAAACTGAGAAACTGCATATATTACCATTATTACCACTGTACACAGTATATAAGATCAACACTCACAAAAATGTTTCATGGATTCGCCCCGGAGAGGCGCTAATGGAAAGAAAACTGAAAATCACGCTGGCGTTGAAAATTATCTCAGCCGCAGGTAATCTTCATCGGTAATTTTTGACCAGTCTTTTGCTCTCTCAAGAAAAGCACGTTGACTCGCAATAACTTCCATTGCGAGTTGTGATTTTGCGGCTACTTCGTCCAAGAGTTCTTCATTTGCTTTTTTAAACAGATCGAGGACATCTTCAGGCAATGTACGAATTTTGATATCACTCTGGTTTTTCATCTCTTCCCACGCAATTGCATTACGGAAAAAAGATTCAGACAGCATATCGAACGAAACCTCCTTGGCAGCGATAGCGATAATTGCCTTCAGGTCATCCGGCAAAGCGTCAAATTTAGGCTTGTTGACGAAGAGATGAACTTCCGCACCGGGCTCATGCCAGCCTGTATAGTAATAAGGCGCAATTTCATGAAAACCCATTTTAATATCATTGGCAGGCCCGACCCATTCGACGGCGTCGATCGTGCCCCGCTCCAGTGCAGTATACAGCTCGCCGGGTGGAATACTCACGGGATTCATTCCTGCTTTGCCGACAACTTCACCCGCATGTCCCGGCATACGTATTTTTAATCCTTTCAGGTCCTGAACGGATTTGATTTCTTTTCTGAACCATCCGCCCATTTGAATATGCGTATTACCTGCCGGAAATGCCACAACATTATGACGCGCATAAACCTTGTTCAGCAATTCAAGTCCGCCACCGTAGTAGTACCAGGCATTCATTTCAGTTGGATTCATGCCGAAAGGCGTGGTGGTAAAGAATGTGGTCGCAGGATCCTTGCCTTTGTAATAATACGATGCGCTATGGCCCATCTCGTATGCACCGGATCGCACCATATCCAGAATAGACAACGGCGCTTTATGCCGCCCAGGGGAATCGACAGTAATTGTAAAGCGCCCGCCGGACATGTTTTCCACGTTCCGCGCAAAACGCGCTGCGGCATTATGCAACATGGGGGTTCCTTCAGGCCAGGACATCGCGAGCCGCCATTGATAGATTGGCGTTTGTGGTTGCGCATTAACCGGCACGACCGGAAAAAACAGGATACCCGCAAGAAAAAACAGTGCGGCGCTGTCCAAATATTGTTTCAACAGCCACACTGTTTTTAGTTTCCTGAAAAATACCATAGTTACGGCACCTGTTGCCGTTGCAGCCTTGAAACTGCTGAAGATGATTAAGCCGGAACCGTTTCTTCCTCAAAAGAAAGCATTACAGTATCATTCAGATCGATATCTACAGTGACTTTCCCGCCGTTGACCAAACGACCGAACAACAGTTCGTCAGCCAGCGCGCTGCGTATGGTATCCTGAATAAGGCGCTCCATCGGCCGCGCGCCCATAAGCGGGTCAAAACCATTTTTTGCAAGAAACTTACGCAAATTGTCGGTAAAAGTGGCTTCGACTTTTTTCTCTTGCAATTGCGCTTCAAGTTGCATCAGGAATTTATCGGTGACCTGTAAGATGACGTCTTCATTCAACGATGAGAATGAGATGATTGCATCCAGCCGATTTCTGAATTCCGGTGAAAACATCCGCTTGATATCAGCCATTTCATCACCCGCCTGGGCCGACGTGGTAAATCCAATCGTCGATTTTGTGAGTGATTCGGCACCTGCATTTGTCGTCATGATAATAATGACATTACGGAAATCTGCCTTACGGCCATTATTATCTGTCAATGTCCCGTAATCCAGAACTTGCAGCAGAATATTAAAGATATCCGTATGGGCTTTTTCAATTTCATCAAGCAACAGCACTGCATAGGGATGTTTGACCACTGTCTCTGTTAACAGGCCGCCCTGATCGAATCCCACATAGCCCGGCGGCGCACCAATCAAGCGCGACACAGCATGCCTTTCCATATATTCAGACATGTCAAATCGATGCAACTGGATACCCAGCGCATATGCAAGCTGTCGCGCAACTTCCGTCTTTCCAACTCCGGTAGGGCCAGAAAACAGAAATGAGCCGACGGGTTTTCGTGGATTACCAAGCCCGCTTCTGGCCATCTTGATCGCTGCGCACAAGGAATTGATCGCCTTGTCCTGCCCAAACACGACCGATTTCATATCGCGCTCCAGCGTTTTCAAACGATTGCGGTCGTTACTGGATATGTTCTGGGGCGGAATACGCGCGATTTTGGCAATCACATTTTCGATCTCTGATTTGCCAATGATCTTTCGTTTCTTTGACTTGGGCATTATCCGCTGCGCAGCACCGGCTTCATCGATGACATCAATCGCCTTATCCGGCAAATGCCTGTCATTAATGTAGCGTTCTGACAGCTCAGCAGCCGAACTTAATGCACTGGCAGTATATTTGACATTATGATGCGATTCGTATCGCGACTTCAAACCGCGCAAAATCGCTATCGTCTCACTCACAGTCGGTTCTTGTATGTCGATTTGTTGAAAACGCCTGGATAAGGCATGATCTTTCTCAAAAATACCGCGGTATTCCGTATATGTCGTGGCACCGATACACCGCAGCTGACCGGTATTCAAAACTGGTTTCAACAGATTGGATGCATCCAGTACACCACCGGAAGCCGCGCCCGCGCCGATCAACGTATGAATTTCATCCACAAAGAGGACGGTTTCATGATTATCAATCAATTGCTTGATCACCGCTTTTAACCGTTGTTCAAAATCGCCACGATATTTGGTGCCCGCCAATAATGCGCCCATATCCAACGCGTAGACTTGATGATTTAAAAGCAGTTCAGGGACATTTCCTTCTACAATGCGTTTGGCAAGTCCTTCTGCAATGGCCGTTTTACCGACACCTGCTTCACCGACCAGCAGTGGGTTATTTTTGCGTCTACGACATAAGGTTTGAATAACGCGTTCAATTTCCTGATCACGGCCAACCAAAGGATCAATTTTATTGGTTAGCGCGAGCATATTCAGATTAACCGTATAGTTCTCCAATATGTTGTTACCCGCCGGGCCTTGCTCCTGTTGTTGCACCTGTTCCTGCTCACTCTCGCCAATCGCCTTGTTCTCATTTCCTGGAGGTGTTTTACGAATATTATGCGATATAAAATTCACCACATCCAGCCGGCTTACCCCTCTTTGCTGCAAAAAATAAACCGCATGCGAGTCCTTCTCGCCAAATATTGCAACAAGCACATTTGCGCCCGTCACCTCTTTTTTTCCCGAAGACTGGACATGAAGTATAGCCCTTTGAATGACGCGCTGAAAGCCTAGGGTAGGCTGCGTATCCACTTCTGAATCGCTGTTGATAATGGGCGTATGACGGGAAATATGATCCAACAAAATAGTACGCAAGTCTTCCAGATCGACCAGACACGCGTTTAAAACCTCGGCTGCACTGGCATTATCAATCATGGCCAGCAATAAGTGCTCCACCGTAATAAATTCATGGCGTTTCTGCCTCGATTCGACAAAAGCCATATGCAAGCTCACTTCCAAATCTGGAGCAATCATCTCAATTTTCCTCCATCACACATCTTAACGGATGTTGATTACTTCGTGCAAATTCAATAACCTGATTTACCTTGGTACTGGCAATATCGCTGGGATACACGCCGCAAACAGCCGAACCTTCAGTATGAACCTTTAACATTATTTGAGTTGCCTGCTCCTGATCCATTGAGAAAAAAATTCTTAGCACCTCAACCACAAAATCCATAGGTGTGAAATCATCATTTAATAATAATATCTTATACATTGGAGGAACTTTCAGTTCACTCTCATCCTTTGTTAGTATAACGGTTTCCAGATTCCTTTCCGTCACAACAAGCACCCGTACAATTTTAATCAGTAAAAGTCAAACAGCCAATATCTCTTTAATACATGCTATTAACATAGTTGACGATTACGACAATTTTTTCAAGTGCCTTAAGCCAATTATCCTGAGAAAATTTATAAAAATTCTGTAACCGCTTGACTTTAACACCGGTTTTGCGTAAAACTTTAGGTGGCGTTTGGCTTCAAGTTCACTGCGGTACCAGTTTTAGCCGTTTGCGGCCTTGAAATTCAAATAGTATTAGGGTTTCCGGCCCAGTTTCTTAAATTATAGGAAGTAGAAATGGCAACAGGTACAGTAAAATGGTTTAATGATTCTAAAGGTTTTGGCTTTATTACTCCCGACGATGGGAGTGAAGATTTGTTTGCTCACTTTTCAGCAATCAACATGTCTGGCTTTAAAACGCTAAAAGAAGGTCAGAAAGTAAGTTTTGACGTTACTCAAGGACCTAAAGGCAAACAAGCTGCAAATATCCAATCTCAATCAACATAACTATAATTATAACTGTACGTTTTTAAAGAGTACTGGCGCAGGTTACGTAGACTAGAAGACTTAGTCAGACCCTAGATTAAAACGTTAATTTGAAGATATTCCCCCTTCATTGATTCTTTTATCGGTATAGGGGGAATTTATCGTATTGCCTAAACGCTTATTTCAAACGCTCTATCAACGCTTCGCCGAAGCTTGAGCAAGATACCTTCTGCGCACCCGGCATCAAACGTGCAAAGTCATACGTCACGATTTTGTCTTGGATTGTACTCTCCATAGCCCGAATTATCATATCCGCCGCTTCAATCCATCCCATATGCCGCAACATCATTTCCGCAGACAGAATAATTGAACCCGGATTAACTTGGTCCTTACCTGCATATTTCGGTGCAGTCCCGTGTGTCGCTTCAAAAATTGCCACTGAATCACTCAAATTTGCCCCTGGTGCAATGCCGATGCCCCCAACCTGTGCAGCTAACGCATCTGAAATATAGTCCCCATTCAGATTCATTGTTGTCACCACATCATATTCTTCGGGGCGCAACAAAATTTGCTGTAAAAACGCATCGGCAATGACATCTTTGATAATAACGCCGCCATTCTCTTCGGGAAGCTTCATCCATGGACCACCATCCAGAAGTTCCGCACCGAACTCCTTTGCTGCAAGCGCATATCCCCAGTTTTTAAATGCCCCTTCGGTAAATTTCATAATGTTACCCTTGTGCACCAGGGTCACAGACTTTTGCTTATTATCTATTGCGTACTGAATTGCCTTTCTGACAAGCCGCTCAGTGCCTTCCTTTGAAATCGGCTTGATACCGATACCCGAAGTATCCGGAAAGCGAATTTTATTAACACCCATTTCTTTTATCAGAAAATCAATGACTTTCCTTGATTCCGGCGATTCAGCCTCCCATTCGACGCCGGCATAGATATCCTCTGAGTTCTCGCGAAATATCACCATATCGGTTTTTTCCGGGTTTTTGAGCGGACTTGGCACACCCTTGAAATATCGCACAGGCCGCAAACAAACATAAAGATCCAGTTGCTGCCGCAAAGCCACATTAATTGATCGAATTCCTCCTCCGACGGGTGTGGTCAATGGCCCTTTGATAGAAACCACAAATTCTTTCGCCGCTTCCAATGTTTCATCAGGAAGCCAAACATCCCGACCGTAGACTTGGGTTGACTTCTCACCGGCATATATCTCCATCCATGCTATTCTACGTTGATTGTTATATGCATTGGCAACAGCTGCATTAACAACTGCCTGCATTACTGGCGTAATATCTATGCCGATACCATCTCCTTCAATGTAAGGAATAATCGGATTATCCGGCACCTTTAGCGTTAGATCCTGATTGACTTGTATTCTTTCACCACCATCGGGTATTTTTATATGCTGATACATCGTATCTCCAGAAATAATTGTTCATGACAGTTATACCATTACTCCATCCAAAAGGTCATACCGCTCGCTACGGTAACACCCTATATGGTGCTTGCATTCAACTAACTGCTGCATGGGATAAACCGGCACACCATTTTACGAATTTCATTCACCAGATTCTTACAAACTACACCATGAAGTTCTTAACTACTCCGTTCTGACACGCAATGTCATGGTGTCATTGGATTGAATAACATCAATTTTACGCAAGAAGTTCTGTCCGAGCAGCGCCATATCACCGTGCAAACCAACCGATACATGCAAACCGTTAATCACGATACCACCAGCTTCAACAATCTGATCGAACACCATTTCTCCATGAACAACACCACCGGCTGTAGTAAAACTCGCCGGCCTGCCTTTTGGCAAGCTTGCCTGTCGCGCAAGTTCCGCGCCAACTGATACTACACTTGCGCCTGTATCGACAAGAAATTTGACTGGGTATCCATTTATTGAGCCGGGTACATAATAATGCCCGTCCCATGATCTTGAAATAACCACCTCACCGCTTTCCAAATCACTTTGTGCAATAGAAACTCTCGGCTCCAGTTGGGTATCAAAGTAAAGATAAGCCATTGCAAAAATCGTGATCCAGATTACCAGTACACTGATAAACCCTTGAACCATAAACTATGTTTCTTTTACTTGTGTTTTTATAATAAACACCCTGTAGTATAGACAATACTGTAATCTATAATTTAATAACTTCTCTGTCGGCGTGAACAACTTGTTTATTTATTATAATTCATAATAGTAGCCATACATTCATTTCAACGTATTTAACATCCCATGAATTTGCATCTCTTTATACCTTCGCTGTTTTGGTCAGACACCACATTTCCAGAAATTTACCAAGATCTGCCCTTATCTTCTTTAGAGAAACTTTTATCCAAATCCAAGGCAACTACCCATCCTGCATCTGACTATAACGCATGGCTCTGCCAAGCGTTCAATATAGAAAAACAGCTTGACTGGCCTATTGCCCCAATCATGTCGCAAACCGACAGGAGCAACCATGATGCCGCATCAAAATACGATTACTGGTTACGTGCAGACCCAGTTCACCTACGCGTCGAGCAAAATCATATCATGTTAGCCGACAGTCATGCTTTTGAACTTACCCAAGAAGAAGCAATACAGTTTACCGGTGTTATAAATCAGCACCTAAGAAATGACGATATAACATTTTTACCTTTTCATCCATATCGATGGTACATACGACTAACCAATACGCCCGAAATACTCACGCATGCATTGAATTCAGCAGCTTGCAAAAACATTAACACCCTTCTGCCAACAGGAAAAGACAGTGTGAAATGGCATAGGATTTTTAATGAAATACAAATGTTATTGTATGATCACCCGCTCAATCAGGTACGTATTGCCCGTAACCAGATTGCAATAAACAGTATTTGGTTCTGGGGAGGCGGCCATCTTCCCCAGTCCACTCATTCAGCTTACACCCACATATGGAGTGATGAACCTTTTTCGCGAAGCTTGGCCAACATCAGCAATACTTCCAGTAACTTGCTGCCAGAAAACGTTGAAAATTGGTTAAGAGATAACAGGTCGGAAGATCAGCTCGTTATACTCAATACTTTACAGACCAGCGATATGTATAACCTTGCATTCGAATGGCGTGAAAATTTAAAGGCACTGGAAAAAGAGTGGTTCTCACCATTATATACTGCGCTGAAAAATAATCAGATTAATACGCTCAGGATTTCCACAATCAATGAAAATTTCTCCTGCGATTTCGTCATAAAGCGTAATGATCTCTGGAAATTCTGGACAACTATAAAACCATTGCCCTTTTATGCCGTTAGTCAGTAATTATATTTTTGCTGTTATTCACAGCATCTATAACATCATAAATACTGACTATAATATGCTAAACACAATCAAACCATTTATTGCTGCCAGCGGTGCCTTGTTTATGGCAACCATTCTGGTCATCATCAATCTCTATTTTAATGATATTGCTCTATTCTGGGTTGCTATACTATGGATTTTTCTTTTTATTGCCATTCTGGTGATGTTTGGACAATTTGTACATGCAGAAAAGGAAATTCATAATTACTCTTCTCAGTTAACCGCCAACAAAGAAAGATTGGCGAATGAAATCAAACATAGACTTTGGGCCGAAAAAACAACTGCTGAAGCCAAGGTAAAATCACAGATTGTTGATGAAAATTTCCCTGTTTTGCTGGCTTACTTCAACGTTGACCAACGCTGTCGCTATCACAACCGAATCTTCCGCAGGTGGTTTGGATTAAAACCCGATCAAATTGATGGCTTACTCTTGGAAGAATTCGCAAACGAAGAATTTTCTTCCAGTATTAAAAATAACTTAGAAGACATTCTGTCTGGAAAAACGATCTATGAAGAACGTATCCTGAAATCCACAAAAGGGTTTCCTTATATCTTCAACGAACAGTATATTCCTCATCTGGATAGTAAAGGTAAAACGATAGGTTTTTATACGCTGCACACCCCGAACGCACAAGATAAAAAACGTATCGTTTCGCCAAGAAAAAACCAGAATGATCTGACAACGAAACCGGAAACAGATCGCGACAATGCAAATGCCGTGAATAACACGGTTAATGAATCCTCCAAAGCCGGAATTACGGCAGATCGAATTGCTCAGGCCATTAAAGATGGAGAATTCAATCTGTATTGTCAGAAAATAATTCCCCTTAATTCAGATGCCCAATCTGCAGTCCGCTATGAAATTCTGATTCGTATGGCCGAGGAAGAAAGCAATCTTATGCCTCCCGGTTCTTTCCTGCCTTTGGTTGATCAGTTCAAGATGATGCCACAACTTGATCGATGGGTTGTAAATCATATCATCAAATGGCTGGCATCACATTCCAAGGATAACAAGCCTATTTTTTGCTTGAATGTCGCCAAGGATACACTATGCGATAAAACATTTATCAATTTCATTCAAGAAAAGATACAGCAATCTAAAATACCTGCAAATCTGTTATGTTTTGAGATTGAAGAACTCGATGCCAAAAGCAAACTTGATGAAACAATCTATTTCTCAGACAAAGTCCGGGAATTGGATTGTCTTGTTACATTATGTAGCTTTGGCCAGAGTGCAGCTTCAATAAATTTATTGAAAAAACTTAAAATAGATTTTCTGAAAATTGACGGCGGCATTGTTTGCAACATGCTCTATGATGATGAAGATCTCGTGCGCATAAAAGGAATACACCAAATTGCACGTAAATTGAATATTATAACAATTGCTGAACTGGTCGAAACGGAAGAAACTATCGCCAAATTACGCGAAATCGGAATTGACTATGCTCAAGGATTCGGTATTGGCAAACCTTGTCCATTAGATACTCTAAATGACATCCCTCAGAACGAGAAATTGATTCAGTAAACAGCTTAAAAAGATACTGCGCGACAGTATTTAGAACATAAATACTGTCGCTTTCGATTGAATAAAATGTGTAATGGTTATCAAACCGCCTTGACCATACTTTCTACGACTTTTTTAGCGTCGCCAAAAATCATCATCGTTTTATCCATATAAAACAGATCATTATCCAGACCCGCATAACCCACACCCATACTCCGTTTAACGACCATAACAGTGCGCGCCTTATGGGCCTCAAGAATAGGCATACCGTAAATAGGACTGCCGGGAACATTAGCTGCAGGATTAACCACGTCATTAGCTCCGAGTACCAGCACCACATCAGTATTCGAAAAATCGCTGTTAATTTCATCCATTTCTAGAACCTGCTCGTAGGGTATTTCCGCCTCTGCCAGTAACACATTCATATGTCCGGGCATACGCCCTGCGACAGGGTGTATGGCAAATCGCACATTGACACCTTTCTCTTGCAACATTTCAGCCAATTCCTTAACAGCATGCTGCGCTCTGGCAACAGCCAAACCATAACCCGGAATAATAATCACACTGTCTGCGTTACCCATCAAGAATGCCGCATCCTCTGCACTGCCACTGCGATAGGTTTTTTGCTCGCCACTATCAACAACTGCCGCACCACCATCACTCCCAAAACCGCCTAAAATGACCGATAAAAATGGGCGGTTCATCGCTTTACACATGATATACGAGAGAATCGCACCTGAACTGCCCACCAGTGAGCCTGCAATAATGAGCATTGGATTTCCCAAAGAAAAACCGATACCTGCAGCAGCCCAGCCGGAATACGAATTGAGCATTGAAATTACAACAGGCATATCAGCACCGCCGATAGGTATGATAATCAGAAAACCCAGCAGAAAAGCGATCGCCGTCATAACGATAAACGCGGTCCAGTTTGTTGTTTCACTGAAGAAGAACCACAATCCAAAACCGATCATCACAATTGCAAGTAACAAATTAAGCATATGTTGACCAGTGAAGACAATTGGGGTGCCACTCATACGGCCCGATAATTTAAGAAATGCGATTACCGATCCAGACCATGTCATGGCGCCAATAAAAGTTCCCAGGAACAATTCCAGCTTACTACCCGCAGGCAATACTTCCGGCAAGCCAAACGAAACAGGATTATTAATCGCTGCAATTGCAATAAACACTGCCGCCAGCCCCACCAGTGAATGCATAAAAGCCACCAGCTCCGGCATTGCTGTCATCTGTACCCGTTTTGCAATAATCGTACCTATTGTACCGCCGATGGCTATACAGCCAACAATCAACATCCAGTTCTCGGTCAGGGTCATTGTGGTAGCAACAGCAATTATCATACCGACGATACCAAACAAGTTTCCACGACGCGCAGATTCCGGAGAACTTAGGCCTTTTAGCGCCAGTATAAAAAACACTGAGGCAACCAAATATGCGAGTGCTACCATATTTGCTGACATTTACGCACTTCCTTTTTTATCTTTTTTCTTGAACATTTCCAGCATCCGTTGACTGACCAGAAACCCGCCAAATACATTTACTGCCGCAAGGGTTACGGCAATTGCGCCTAACCAGACGCCCCAATCCATATCCGCAGGGCCCGCAGCCAGCATAGCACCCACAATAATAATACTTGAAATTGCATTGGTAACAGACATCAGCGGTGTATGCAGGGCAGGCGTAACATTCCACACCACATGGTAGCCGACAAAAATTGCCAGTACAAAAATTGTTAGATTGATAATAAGTGGATCGATATCACCTATCATATTCACTCCTTTTAAATTCGTTAACTATATGCCTTAAGGTAGAAGAAAAAATAACAGCAGTATTTCGTACTTCCATCAAAACTATGCCTGAATCGAGACACTGCCATCACTACAAACCAGTGTTCCGGCTACAATTTCGTCCTCGCGGTTAATGTTTAACGTTCCGTTTTCAACATCGACAATCAGATTCAGAAAATTCATTAAATTACGCGCGTATAACGTGCTGGAATCAGCCGCAACCAAACCAGGGAAATTAGCAATGCCAACCAAGTGAACACCATGTTTGACAACTGTTTTGTCCAGTTCGGATAACGGACAGTTACCGCCAGCCTCAACGGCCAAGTCCACTATAACAGAACCGGGTTTCATCGCTTTTACGGTTTCTTCTTTTATCAGGACAGGCGCCGGACGCCCTGGAATTAATGCAGTGGTAATAATTATATCTGCAGCTGCAGCCCGCTCATGAACCAGTTCTCCCTGACGTCGTTTATAATCTTCCGACATTTCTGTGGCGTAACCACCCGCCGTTTCTGCACTGGCTTTTTCTTCATCACTCAGCGGCACTTCGACAAATTTAGCACCCAAACTTTCAACCTGTTCTTTTACAGCCGGACGCACATCAAAAGCTTCGACAACAGCACCCAGTCTTTTTGCGGTAGCGATCGCCTGCAACCCCGCCACACCGGCACCAAGAATCAGCACGCGCGCGGCTTTAACTGTTCCCGCCGCAGTCATCAACATCGGGAAAAAACGTTGATAAACATCAGCCGCCATAATCACCGCTTTGTAGCCGGCAATATTTGCCTGCGATGACAACACATCCATATTCTGGGCACGCGTAATCCGAGGCAATTTTTCCATTGCAAACGCGGTTAAGCCATGCTTGGCGAGCGCTTCGATTCCATTTGATTGATGCGGCGCCAAAAGACCCAGTAGCACTGAATCGTTACGCATCATGGCTAACTCATCCGCTTCCGGTCCACGTACCTTGAGCACAATTTCCGCCTGGCTATACAACGACTGCGCATCCGCAACGATTTTTGCACCTGCGGCTTCAAATTCCGAATCAGGTATACTTGCCTTTACACCCGCACCTGATTGCACAGATACAACGTGTACACCTTTTGCAGTATATTTTTTAATGGTCTCCGGTGTAGCTGCTACACGTGTTTCTCCCCCGCGAATCTCTGCGGGTATGCCTATATGCATTGATGATCTCCCTTATCTTGCCAACAAGCTTGCAAACAAAAACTTTTTTATGAATAAAACAGAATTTTTCTTCTTATAAACTGCAAATTATAAATCAATTTGCGCTTCACGTAACAGATTCCTGGAACAGGCGATGAAATTGGTACACTTTTACAACAACTTCCAAATTCTGATTTAAACATTAGCAGGATGTTAAAAAACGTTCCCGAAGCAGCCAATACACGACAAAAACAGTCAATAAATGGAATCGTACTTAATAAATTAGTGGCTTGAGTCTGCTTCTAACGCAGCAAGACAACGCAGATCGTTTTTCATTGACCGGTTAAATTTCAATCAATATGCCCTGCGACATCTTACAGGCACGCCAATACGCTAACGCTGAAAGCGCCAAATCACCTAATGCCAGACCACGGAAGATAAATGCGGTACGCTCGGTCGCATTCGTGCGTCCCAGAATCTTTTCACTGACCAGATCTGCTAAATCACCCGAAACCAGATCTGGACAAACCAAAGGTTTAGACATCTGCGCTTCCTGTTCCAGATCATCAATAACAATGCGGTCAAAGATCGTCATACCATCTGCAAGCCAGGGGGCTGCCAGATCAGTCATGGTAACAAAAGCACCTGGCTTTAACCATCGCGCATTTAAAAAAGGCACCAACTCAGGCGAAATTGTTACCGAAGTTACAATCAAATCTGCGTCACACAACGCTTCCCGGGCTGTTTCACACGCAGTTGCGGTTAACCCCATTTCCGTTACGCTTTTGCAGAACGCAGTTCTATTTTCAGCACCACGCCCCAAAACACGCACTTCCTTTAACGCGAACAGATCAGCAAAAGCTTTTAAGTGACTACGCGCCTGTACGCCACACCCAACAAATGCTGCAACCGTTGCATCTTCTCTGGCCAGTCTTTTCGCCGCTACAGCGCTCAAACCGGCTGTTCGAACCGCTGTCACCCAACCGCCATCCAATAGCGCCAGCGGCAAGCCGGTGTCACTATCGAGTAATGTCACCAAAGCATAAATACTTTTCAGACCACGAAGGGTATTTCTTGGATTCAGCAGCAATGTTTTTACTGCCAAAATCTGTGGGTCATCTGCGGCCGCCAATGTCGCCATCATATATCTTCCGTCAGGCGGCGTAATCACAACTTTGGGTGCATTCCAAACTCGACCCTGATTGCGTTCAAGTATCAGACGCTCAATACTTCCAGTGATTTCAGCTACCGTCAACGGCATCTGGTCGAGCACCTTTTTCGACAAGAATCGAATATATTCAGACATCTCAACAGTTACAGCCAATCAGTACACATATGCCACTTCCTCTTAATCATCCTGTCTATGGTTATTTTAGCAGGCTGTTAAAAACTTATTGAGATTGTTATGAATGTGATTCAGATGCTCCGTGCAAATACAACATCAATTATCTCATCAGTACAATATCAAAAGGATTCAAAATACTCATATCAAGAATTCCTTGAAAAAACTATATAATGTGCGAAAAACACCAATCAGCATCAATATTTGTAAATATTTCCCACGTATATTAAAATTATCCTTTTATCTTTTAACTTTTACTCTTTCAACTTAACATTAATGCGAACACCCTCCTCCGAAAAGAATTCCGGTGTAACCACTGTTTCTCCAGCACTCATTTCTGCCTTGTGTAAAGTACTACGCCCCTTGATAAAGCTCATGCTGGCCAAAGGCGTGACATATATCTACCTGACAGATATTTTGAAGAAAATATATGTGGAAGTAGGAGACAAAGAATTTCGCATGAACGATAAACCCACAACGGACAGTCACTTAAGCCTGCTTACCGGCATACACCGCAAGGACATCAAACGATTGCGTCCCGCTGTCAATACAAATGCCGAGATTGTTCCAGAAACAGTATCAATGGGTGCCCGGCTCGTCAGCCAGTGGACTAGCGATCCAGATTATCTCGATGAAAACAACGCACCAAAGCCTTTACCGCGTTTTATGCGAGACAATGGAAAAATTTCTTTTGAAGGACTCGTTGCCAGCATCAGTAAAGATATTCGCTCGCGTGTTGTACTGGATGAATGGCTACGGCTGGACGTCGTTCATATTGATGATCAACGTCGTGTTTGCCTGAATGTAGAAGCATTTGTTCCGGCGAAAGGTTTTGACGAAAAAGCATATTACTTTGGTCATAACCTGCATGATCATTTCGCCGCTGCCGCATCGAATTTGATTGGTGAAAAACTGCCTTTCCTAGAACGAAGTGTACATTATGATGCTTTAAGTACTGAATCGGTCAGGATACTCGCAGAACAATCCGAGCTTATGGGTATGCATGCACTTCTGGCGATTAATAAAAAAGCCATGGAACTTGAGAAAGAGGACACGCAGACAAAAGATATACGGCATCGTATGACAATGGGTATTTATTTTTACAGCGTACCTGTTGAACCCAAAAATACTGATGGCAAAAACAACCAAGTCACCGAATAATGGCATTATTGCCACCACTCAAAATACCGTAACAAGACAGCAACATATCTATGTGCACACGAAATTACTGAACGCATTATCCCGGACCGTAAATCACGCTGTTATTACTCTGATCCTGGTTGTACCTCTAGTCGCACAAGGGAAGTATATGTGCGATACAGGAAGCTCCCCACTCAATCCACTTGCATCGATGCAGTCCGGAATCAGTGGCACAGGCATCGACAACGACAGTCCGGGTAATATCAACAACATCGTTGATTCCCATGGAAAAATGGCCCAGAGCGGTGGAATTGGCGGCACCGGCATCATTGGAATCATTACCGGTTTTGCCAGCATTTGTGTGAATGGAACTGAAATACATTACACCGCCGACACGCCATTTACGATGGATGGATCGCCTTCAACCTTAATGGAATTAGCAACAGGCCAGATTGTCGTAGTTCGCGCCGAGGGCTTTGGCAAGGCGTTAACCGCCAAACATATTACAATTATGCATGCCGCTGTTGGTCCGATAACACATATCGACATTAACGGGCGAATTACACAGATTAATCCCGGTGAACTGATCGTTGATGGTACCCGCGTTGAATTTGATCCGCAGTCTCAGCCGACCGATCTGTCCGAAGGCATGGAGATTTCAATCAAGGGCTACTGGGACGGTGCGCATATTCATGCACAGGCAATACAAATCGATCCAACGGGGCATGTTCTGGGGAATGTTGAGCATATTGTTCTGGAAGGCTATGTTCATGCAACAGATGAACAGACACTCAGAGTAAACAACCAAAACATTAACATTAGACAGGGCGTGAAATTACCGGTGTAACGCATGAGAATCCGCAGCAGAATCAGCGTATACAGATTATCGGTCATCTAATCGAAGATAACCGGTTTGTTGCTGACAAAATTGAACTGAAACATTCCCAGTTTGCTCAAGATATCGATGTAATCCGCTTTGAAAACAATAAACCGCCATCCAAATGAAACAGAAGATAGCTCTGAAGACAGCTATATCCAGGACACCGATGGCAAAGCAAAATTCCGGCAAAACATGCAAGCCGGACACCAGAATCCAGATGATGATTCCTCAATATCAACGGGCGCTTCTAAAGATCACACGCATGAAAAATCCGGACCATGAGCAGTTTTTTGATGGCGATTACGAATCGAGGCTTTGACCGATAAAAACACCTATTGTCATTCGTTCTCGACTGACTCCACTTTTTAGTATTTTATTTTCTAAAACTCACCGCCTCATTGGGAGCTCACAAATTTGCAATCGCTGATATCGAAACAGACAATGAAATTACCAATGACAATTCAGGTACCGACAATAATCCTATCGTTTCAACAACGACACACAATTAAACATGACACGTCAAATCAATTGTCGAGCACAACGATTTTAATTACAGTCATACGCATTGCCGATAATCGTTGTATTGGCATTGCCTGAAGCCTCATATCTACCCGAGTTGCTGACATGCTGAATATACACAGTATTACCACCGAGTTCAGCGGTTTCGTTTCTCAAATCATTTCTGGCGCCCATCAGCAAGTTTTTATCTGAAGTATACGCACCGGTAAACCAGTTACCCTGCGATCCCGCCACTTCACCGAGAAAACGGCACCGTTCGGCATCCGGTGCTTCTTTTAAGATGACTACGGACTGTGCTTCCGGTTTGGCCGAAATAGCAGAACAGCCGCTCAAACCACAGAACACTATCAATAATATGCAAGTTTTATACTCAAATAATCGTTTCATTGATCCCCCGCCTGGTTGAAATACGAATTACGAAAAACATTAGTAATGGCAATTATTATAACGCGCCACATGTTCTTACCTTTACACTTCACGGTATAATGATCGATTTTAAAAGTAAAAAAAGTCAACGTCCATGCAAGAAAAATATCATCCCCAGGAAATCGAAAAAAAAGCGCAACACTATTGGGAAGAGGCCGCCCAATTCAAAGCGGTAGAAGCCACAAACAGATCAAAATATTATTGTCTGTCCATGTTCCCTTACCCGTCGGGAAAACTGCATATGGGGCATGTTCGCAATTACACAATCGGTGATGTTTTGTCGCGCTATCGTCGCATGCAGGGTTATAACGTCCTGCAACCGATGGGCTGGGATGCTTTTGGCCTGCCGGCTGAAAATGCAGCGATGCAAAATAATGTTTCCCCGGCTAAATGGACTTACGACAATATCGCGTATATGCGCAAACAACTGAAAAGTCTCGGGCTGGCCATAGACTGGGATCGCGAACTGGCAACATGTGATCCGGATTATTACCGTTGGAACCAATGGCTTTTTCTGCGCATGCTGGAAAAGGGGATTGCCTATCAGACCACCGGCACCGTCAACTGGGACCCGATCGACCAGACCGTTCTGGCCAATGAACAGGTTATTGACGGGTGTGGCTGGCGCACCGGCGCACCGGTCGAAAAACGTGAAATTCCAATGTATTACCTGAGAATTACTGCATACGCCGACGAGTTGCTGGAAGCGCTCGACACGTTGCCGGGCTGGCCTGAACGCGTCAAAACCATGCAGGCGAACTGGATTGGAAAAAGCTACGGTGTCGATATTACATTCCCTGCCGACAAGGAATCCGGCACACCACAAAACCTGAAAGTGTTCACCACGCGTGCGGATACACTGATGGGTGCGACTTATGTTGCGGTCGCCGCAGAGCACCCGATTGCATTGCACGCCGCCAAGGATAATCTGACGCTGCATAATTTTATTCAGGAATGCAAACTCGGTGCGACTAAAGAAGCCGATCTGGCTACTCAGGAAAAGAAAGGTATGGACACCGGCCTGTTCGTAATCCATCCACTCAATGGAAAGCGCTTGCCGATTTGGATTGCCAACTATGTTTTAATGGGCTACGGAGAAGGCGCAGTCATGGCGGTACCAGCCCATGACGAACGTGATTTCGAATTTGCCAAACAATATGCACTGCAGATCAAAGCTGTGATCAAACCGCTTCACGAGGACCTGCAACACCCTTTGAATGAGGCGTATATTGATCATGGCATCACTTTCGATTCAGGAGAGTTCTCCGATCTCGAATTTCAGGACGCAATAGATGCAATTGCCGCGGCTTTACAGAAAAAGGGGCTCGGCAACAAACGCGTTCAGTACCGCCTGCGTGACTGGGGAATCTCGCGTCAGCGGTACTGGGGTTGTCCTATCCCGTTGATCCACTGTGAGTCTTGCGGTATTGTACCGGTACCGGACGATCAGTTACCTGTTATTCTGCCACAGGATCTGGTGCCCGATGGCACTGGAAATCCACTGGGCAAGACATCGTCTTTCTACGAATGTACTTGCCCGCAATGTGGCAATGCCGCCCGGCGGGAAACGGACACGATGGATACCTTTGTTGATTCCTCATGGTATTACGCGCGTTATGCCTGTCCTGAGCAGAATCAGGCAATGACCGATGAACGCGCGAATTACTGGCTGCCGGTCGACCAGTATATCGGGGGTATTGAACACGCCATTTTGCATCTGCTGTATTCGCGTTTCTGGAGCAAGGTCATGCGCGACACCGGTCTGCTGGATACAGACGAACCATTCACGAACCTCCTCACGCAAGGCATGGTTCTGAACGAAATTTTTTACCGCAAGACCGGCAGCGGGCGCATTACCTATTACAATCCAACTGAAGTCGATATACAGTTTGACGAAGACGGCAAGCGGTGTGGCGCAATATTGCTTACAGACCGGCAACCTGTCGAATCCGATGGTATCGGCACCATGTCAAAATCCAAAAATAACGGTGTCGACCCGCAAAAACTGGTTGAGGAATACGGTGCGGACACCGCTCGCTTGTTCATGATGTTCGCTAGTCCGCCGACGCAAACACTGGAATGGTCTGACACGGGTGTTGACGGCGCCTATCGTTTTCTCAGGCGCTTGTGGAAACAGGTATACACACATGTCGAGCAAGGTATCGTTACGGTTGACCCTGCCATGCATCGGAATCTGCCTGCAGACCTTAAAACCCTGCGTTTCCAGTTACACCACACCGTCGCAAAATTCACCGATGATCTTGAGCGGCGCCACACCTTCAACACGGCAATCGCTGCCGTCATGGAATTAATGAACAATCTGGCAAAAGTACATGAAACCGATCCTGCTGCCCGTAACCTGTTGCAGGAAGCAATGGAAAACATTGTACTGCTGCTCTCTCCCATCGTACCGCATATCTGCCATGCATTATGGCGCGAACTTCGTCCGGGCACTGAATTGCTCGACCAACCCTGGCCACAGGCCGACCAGTCAGCACTGGTACAGGATCAAATCAAGCTTGTTGTGCAGGTCAACGGAAAACTACGCGGACAAATTAATGCCGCCAAGGATGCGGACCGGAAAACCATCGAACAGACTGCGCTAGAAAATGAACAGGTACAAAAATTCATCGAAGGCGCAACAATCAGGAAGATTATTGTGGTGCCGGGCAAACTTGTAAATATTGTTATCTAGGGGATTTCAATATTTAACGCTCACAATTATATTTGCATTTATGACATAAATAGAAGTAATCTATGGCAATTTTAACTATAAATCTGATCACATCCTATGGTGGAATAGTGGATTTATAACTGTTGTTGTACGCCAATTTTTTGATCGCCCAATCAAATAACATGGATATGCAATTTCTTAGGAATTTTAATTCAATCAAGATTAACTCAACTTAATTCAACCAAGACACCCTTTACCGTGCTCAGGAATTTAAAACACTACTGATTATTACGATTAGTACTTTTGATTACAACAAATTATGCAGTCATTTTTAGCGCTGTATTCAATCCATAATCAATTAATTGAGAAATGGTCAAATATTTGAAAAGTGTATTTTGAGCGCAATGAAAAGCAACTGAATACCATATACTTTTTATCTATATCTATTATTCACTAAGTCGAAAAACAAAGATTTATTGACGAAAACTAACTATGCCTAAAATTGCACGGTTATCCGCATTATTGTACAAATACGCCTGAAAATTACGCGTTGTAATGTGCATACATACCAATCGACAGATTGGAAACACTATTTTTGTACTTGTATAAATAGCCAAACGCTCGTCAAATCAGTTTCTTAACAAGCGTTTAGCACAATATCAGATGGATAGCCGCACTAGCATTACAGATAACAGCAAAAACTTCTGGGGTAGGAGGCAATTTAGTGAAAATGACATCAAAGAGCAATAAGGTCCGTTCGCACTCCGTCAGACTGGTCGGAATAGGTGCATCCGCTGGTGGACTTGAAGCATTGCGCGATTTAATAGGCTCATTACCCGAATCTGACTGCCTATCTTATGTTATCGCTCAGCATGTTTCTCCAAGTCATGTCAGCATGCTGATCAATTTGCTGGCACCGCTAACTCCGCTTCAGGTCAGAAATCTCGAGAAAAAACAAAAACCGGAACCTGGCTTTATCTATATTACGCCACCCAATAACGATGTCGTACTCGAAAAAGGCCAATTGATACTTACTAAGCCACAACATACGATTGGACCCAAACCTTCTATAAATCGTTTTTTCTGTTCACTCGCAGACGAACTCAAAGAACATGCCATTGGCATAATTTTGTCAGGCACAGGCACAGACGGTGCATCTGGCATAACTGCTATCAAGGCATCAGACGGCATTACGATTACTCAGGACCCGGAAACCGCAAAATATGACAGCATGCCAAAAGCAGCTATTAATACGGGACATAATGATTTAATTCTGAGTTGCACCGAAATTGGACCTGCACTGATGCGCCTACTGAAACATCCCGTGGAATTTTTCAACACCAGTAAAAGTGATCAGAAACTCGATGATTACAGTCAGATCTATAGTTTGGTCAAGAAATTTACCGCTTTCAAACTTGATGCCTATAAAGAAAGTACAGTAAAACGGCGAATTGCACGCCGCATGAGTATTTTAGGTATTCATTCGCTCAAGGCGTACATAGAACACCTCAGAAACCATCAGGAAGAATCCCGGTTAATGGTTCGCAGTATGTTTATCAGCGTTACATTTTTCTTTCGTGACCAATTATCCTTTACTACTCTCGAAAAAATCATTGAAGACATCGTCCGCAAACAGGCTCACCATAAAATTATCCGATGCTGGGTACCTGGTTGCGCTTCAGGAGAGGAAGTCTACAGTATCGCATTGCTACTTGAGGAAGCCTTACGCACGCAAAAAAGGTCAGATCTGCAGTATCTGATTTTCGCATCCGATCTGGACGAAGCGGCAATAGAAAAAGCGCGTACAGCGCTATACTCAAATAACGCACTTGAAACAGTACCGAAACATTTTTTGGAAACCTATACGGAAAATGAGGGTGAACATCGTCGCATTTTGAAAAATGTCCGCAATCAAATTGTTTTTGCCCATCAAAATGTAATCGTGGATCCGCCTTTTGGACGCCTGGATCTCATCAGTTGCCGGAATTTGATGATCTATCTGAATCCGGACGCACAAAAAAAGATGTTGAGAGCATTTCACTATGCGCTGAATCCTGACGGTTACCTTTTTTTAGGAAAGTCAGAGGGCATTGACTCACACAAAGATTTATTCAAATTAGTCAATAAAAAGGCATGTATTTACAGCAGGCAACCGGGTTCAACGCACTATATGCTGCCTCAAACCCAAGTCACTTCAATATCGCAACCCAAACGAAAAAAATTACACAATGATACGGCCGCAAGCACTGACTACATCAGCAATCGCGCGCTCGTTGAGTTAACGCAATTCTATGCACCACCCTCTGTAATCATTGATGAAACTAACAATATCCTCAACTTTTATGGTGATCTCAAGCCCTATTTGAATTTTCCCAGCGGCACAGCGGGAATGTATTTATTTAACATGGTTATCCCAGCTTTACGCGCAGAATTGCGGGCGCTTATATATCGCTGCCGTCGCGAGTCCAAACCGACAGAAGGCATAGCCAGACCGATTGAAATTAACCACAAACCTCATCAGGTAATTCCTGTCATCCGCCCACTTGAAGACACCCGGGAATCACCGCTACTGATATCATTTCTCACACAGACTGTTAATCAGAGCTTAACCGACAAACCCGTTTCTGAAAAAACAGTTGAACGTGACACTCTCATTATCAAAGAGCTTGAGGAAGAAATTGCCAATTCTCGCGCTCACCTTAATAGCGTTATCGAGGAACTTGAAACTTCTAATGAAGAACTTCAGTCACTGAATGAAGAATTAAATTCATCGAATGAAGAATTGCAATCAACCAATGAGGAATTGCAAACCCTCAACGAAGAATTGCAATCGACCAACGAGGAATTGCTAACCGTAAATGAAGAACTTCAGGTTAAAACAACGGAACTGGAAAAAATCACCACCGATCTTGTCAACGTCAAGCAAAGCCTGGATTACCCAATGATCGTTGTAGACAGGCAATTACACATCACCCAGGCAAACACCGCTTGCAAAATGGTTATTGCATTTGAAAACGTGATTGAAGGCTGTTCGTTGAACAGCATCCAGTGGCTATTGGAAATACCGGGTTTAAATTCAAAAGTCCGGAAAGCAATACGAGAAGGCGCCCGTATTGAAACGATACTTAGCCATCCAGATACAAATAAAGTTTTTCTATTACACGTAATGCCATACCGCACAGCACAAAACGAAATCGCTGGCGCAATATTATTGTTTAACGACATCAGTGCTCAACATATCGCCGAAGCCGCTCAACGCAAAAGCGAAGATATTTTTCGCAAAGCCATGCTGTATGCACCCATCGGAATTACCCTGCAATCAACTGACAATGCCATACTTGAAGTCAATCCAGCATTATGCAAGATTCTGGGCTATACCAAAGACGAACTGCTGCAACTCGATATCAGAACGGTTATACATCCGGACGATCTGGCAGAGCACCAGCAGCAACAACATCAGATGCTCAATGGCGAACTCGATAGTATTGCTGTGGCAAAACGTTATCTGCACAAAAACGGCCAGATAATTCATGTTAATCTAAATAAAGCGCTGGTAAACAGAGGCGCGAATACCCCGCATTATTTTATTTCACTCATTCAAGATATCACTGAACAGAAAAAAGCGGAGGATGAGCTGCGGCTTGCCGCAAGTGTATTTACCAATGTATTAGACGGCATTATTATTACCGACGGAAATGCCCGAATTATCAAAGTAAACACCGCTTTTGAAGATATTCTTGGCTACACTGCAAAAGAAGTGATCGGCAAACATACAAGTATGTTCAAATCTCATATCCACGACAAAGCATTCTATGCCGCCATGTGGCATGACATTAACGAAAAAGGTTCCTGGCACGGGGAAGTCTGGGACAGACACAAAACCGGCCATCTCGTGCCCATCTGGCTGAGCATTTCTGCCTTAAAAAAGGACAACAGCAAAGCAGACCATTACATCGCTGTCATGTACGACATGAGCGAACAAAAGCATTATAATGAAAAAATTAACTACCTGGCGCATTATGACGCGCTGACCAAACTGCCGAACCGCACTCTGTTTACCGAACGTCTCGAACATGCCATTGCAAAAGCAAGAAGAAACAACACCCAATTAGCGATACTCTTCATCGATCTCGATAACTTCAAACATATCAATGATTCACATGGACACCCAGTGGGCGATGAATTGCTCTGTCAGGTCGCAGCCCGTTTGAACACTATTATGCGGTCCAGTGATACCGTTTCCAGACACAGTGGCGACGAATTTACAATTCTGATCGAAGACCAAATCAATGAAGATAAAGTTCGGCTGATTGCGGAGAAAATCCTGACAACAATTGCAAAACCATTTAAATTATTACCCGATGGATCAACATTTATCTCCGCCAGTATAGGTTTGGCGCTTTTCCCGGATGATGGCGAGACTGTCGATACGCTACTCAAACATGCCGATCTGGCAATGTATCGTTCCAAAGAAGCCGGCCGCAACCACTTTCATTTTTATACACAGGAAATGTCTAATAGAATGCAAGAACGGATGCTGCTGTATACCGATTTGCACCAGGCATTGCATAAAAACAAGCTTCAGCTTTATTATCAACCGATCATTGACATTCACACAAAAACGCATGTAGGCGCAGAAGCATTGCTGCGTTGGAAACATCACAATCTGGGCTGGGTGCCTCCAAATAAGTTTATTTCCATCGCCGAAGACAGCGACTTAATTCATGTCATTGGCGAATGGGTTATGCTAAGCGCTTGCCGGCAAATGTGGGACTGGCAGAATGCGGATATTGACCCGGGCATATTATCGATAAATGTATCGGGCAAGCAATTAATTTCAGACAATTTTATAACCCAGGTTCATCACATTCTGGAAAGTTCTGAGTGTTCGCCGGAAAAAATTGTATTTGAAATCACCGAAAGTTTTATTATGAAAGAAAGCGAGGGTGCAATTAACACACTGAATAAATTGCGTGAATTGGGATTTGGCATTGCCATTGATGATTTCGGCACAGGTTATTCGTCATTAAGCTATCTGAAACGCCTGCCCGTAACCAAGATAAAACTGGACAAGTCTTTTGTCAGAGATATTCCTAATGATGCCAATGATATCGCAATTGCCAGAGCAATTCTTGGCCTGGGTAACATTCTAGGGCTCGAAGTGATAGCCGAAGGCGTTGAAACAAAAAAACAACATGATTTTCTTGCATCGGAGCATTGCGTTTTGGGACAGGGATATCATTATGCGAGACCCATGACACCGGGAAAATTCAAACAGTATTTGATGAAACAATAACGCGTTAAAGCCCGCTCCGCAATTCTCCGAAACGACCTGGCAATCAAGCATTTCGTTTTGAGTTGAATTGACGGCTTCATACCGATACAACTTTTCTGAGGATAAAAAAATTTGTCATCTGGAACACTGATTCAAGGATAACTTTTCCCTGAACAAAAAAAGAGCGACAATACCGGCTTACAATACATCCGTTTATGACCAATCCTTATGGAATCCCTGCACGAAGCAGCCAACCGCTGTTTGAAAACCAGCGAGATCGAAGAAAAACTGCGCCTGACACAGCAAACCGTTCAAGCATGGCGGGAAGGCTCTTTATCGATCGAATCAACAAACATACCTGAACCTATTGATGAACCGGGGCGCCCCGCAAGGCCTAAACTGGTTATGCCTGGTAACGTACCGAAGCGCGGTTTAGGCACAAAAGCCGGGCTTGTGGCACTCATACATGCGGTGACACATATCGAATTCAATGCCATTAATCTTGCCTGGGATGCGGTGTATCGTTTTCGTTACCTCCCCAATAAATTTTACAGCGATTGGATACATGTCGCCGAAGAGGAAGCGCATCATTTTCAATTATTACGCAAACGGCTGAATGCGCTTGGTCACGATTATGGCGATCTTCCGGCTCACAACGGTTTATGGGAAATGGCCAAAAAAACAGCTTTCGATCCAATGGTCCGTATGGCACTGGTCCCGCGCGTTCTGGAAGCCAGAGGCCTGGATGTTACACCGGGCATTATTAAGCGTTTACGCAGTGCTGATGACATAAAAACCGTCGCGATTCTGGAGATTATTTTACGGGACGAAATCGGACATGTAAAAATCGGATCGCACTGGTTTAAATATTTCTGCGAAAAACGCGGATTGAGTTCCGATCAAACATTCCGCGAATTGCTAAAGCGATATTATACCGGCCAGCTGTCGGGCCCTTTTCATCATGAAGCGAGACAGAAGGCGGGCTTTACAGCAATTGAATTAAAAGCGCTGCAAGATATGGAAATTTCCAAATGTTAGTACGGCCATGTAGTAATTTAGACTTGACGGCGGTTAACCGGACGAATTAACCATTTCGCTGATACGGCTTGCCCAGGCCAGCGCTTCCAGTTCCAGCTGCGTAAATTCACGCATACTGAGGAAACCCAATTCTGCCAGCATCGTTGAAACCATATCAAATTCACCTTTTTCTTGCGCTTCTATCAAAGCCAGTTGACGTCCCAGGTATCCGCGTCTCGACAATAAAGCTTCACTCATATCTTTCTGAATACTGAGCGTTTCCACGAGTTCGGACATTTTCATGCCTAGCAACGTATCCAGTAATGATAATACACCCACCATAAACGCACGGTCTTGATGATTCTTGTCGTGAGGCCTGTCTGCTATTGCAATCGATTCGAGTAACTTCCCACGAATTGCTGCTGTATGTACTAACGCATCCGATGAACTGCCGTCTTTTTGCTTGGCGGTATAGAGTAATATCTGTATCCATCGCTGGAGTTGTTTGCGGCCCAGTATCATGATGGCCCGTTTTATTGAATTTACCGTTTTTGACACTCCCGTACCAGCTGAATTGACCATACGCATCAGGTTATAACTTAAGCCAGGCTGATATTTAAGCTCATTCTCAATTTCTGAAACATCGCTGTCTTTCGCGATAAGCAAAAGCAATTTCAACAAGGACAGTTTGGATGGATCAACACGTTTTCCTGAAATAATCTCCGGTTTTGCAAAATAAAAGCCTTGCAACAAGCTGAAACCCAAGTCTTTACATTTTTTGGCCATATCGCGGTTTTCAACTTTCTCTGCCAGCAACAATACTGGCCACCGTTTTATTTTCTTAACCAATGCAGCTAACTCACCATCTTCCAACGCGCTTACGTTCACTTTAACCACATTAACCAGTGGCATCAGACGATCAAATTGTCCGTCCATATGAATCTCATTGGGAATCGCTATCTGATAACCTTTGCTCTTTAGTTCGGAACAACGATGCATGATCTCATCGGTAATTTCAACATCTCTTAATAATTCAAAAACAATTTGGTTTTTTGGAAGCAGGAAAATCGAATCACCCAATAAAAATTGGGCATCGACTTTAATAAAAGCGCGCCGCTTACCCATGACATTTTCAATACCTATTTGTCCGTATGTATCGATAATGACATTTGCTGATGCCGCCCGATTGTCGGTAACATTCACTTCATTCTGCTGATTGGAACGAAATAACAGTTCGAATGCCACGATATTTTGTTTGCTGTCCAGTATTGGTAGTCTGCCAAGAAAGACTTCTTTCATATCTGATCCTGTGTGTCCCTGATCTATCTTACATATCCATTGCTTATCGTCTGCTCACCGTCCAACTTGAGTCAGAATTTGGATTACTCGTCGCATGCAATCGCCATTCTGGCTTACTTCTTAATCGACAGTTTGCGATACCCACTTTTTATAAATGAATGTTGGATAGTCTTGTAAATAACCTTACACATTGCTCAAATGGTCTATAAAATGAATTTGAGCAGAAAACAAGAAAGCACCGTTTGAATTTACAATATTGGCTGACTGTTCTCGCCTTTTTCATACACAACATGTGCACGCCCGACCAATAGCGGATCAAGCGAACCGATATGGTCAGGATTTTTATTTTTGTACGGCAATTTGTGCAACACATAGCGCATGGCGTTGAGCCGCGCCCGTTTCTTGCAGTCGGATTTAATTACAGTCCAGGGTGAATCGGCTGTATCGGTGTAATAGAACATCGCTTCCTTGGCGCGAGTATAGTCTTCCCATTTATCCAACGACGCTTTATCGATCGGTGACAATTTCCACTGTTTTAGAGGATGGGTTTCCCGTTCCTTAAATCTGCGGCGCTGCTCTTTTCGGCTAACAGAAAACCAGAACTTAATCAGATAGATGCCGCTACGTACTAAATTACGCTCAAACACAGGAGCCTGCTGCATAAACTCCAAATATTCCTCTTCAGCGCAAAATCCCATAACGCACTCAACACCCGCCCGGTTATACCAGGAACGATCAAACAACACGATTTCACCGGCTGTAGGCAGATGCTGGATATAGCGTTGGAAATACCACTGGCCTTGTTCAATTTCCGATGGTTTTTCCAGTGCCACCACGCGTGCGCCCCGTGGATTCAAATGTTCCATAAACCGTTTGATTGTTCCGCCTTTACCGGCCGCATCACGCCCTTCAAATAAAATAACAACGCGCTTCTTGTTCTCTCTGACCCAGGATTGCAGTTTCAATAACTCGACTTGTAACTGATATTTGTCCCTCTCATAATTCTTGCGCGTCATCAAATTCTTATACGGGTAGCCGCCTTCCCGCCAGTCTTTCGCCAATTCCTCATCAGAATTCACTTTTTTCCGGGTGATCAACGGAATTTTTTTTACTAATTCATTGCGCAGCCGATAGGCGTCATCCGGTGACATACCACCAATCACGGCGTCAAGCGTTCTGGCCAATTCTGCAGTATCACCAGGTCTGATGTTACTCAGAATATCTTGTAACTCTGTCTCTTTGGAAGTTTGCGCCGCTTTGATCGCCTCATTCACTTCATACGATTCAATGTCATTTTCAGTTAATTCCGGCGCGATATCACCTTCATCGACAATACGATACCGCCTGCGCATATCAGTGGATTTGTTTGATTCCAAAATATTTGATGTCTCTTTCTTTTCCATAGCGATTCCACGAGATCAGTTTAATTAGAATTAGTCTACCTTATAAAATGGTAAACAATCGCTGATTGACTTACCGTTTACACCTTCAGTTTGTCAATTCGACCGGCTTAGCACATAAAGAAGGACTGAGCGAGTTATTCATGATTTCTGCCCTGCTCAACGCATTGGCCCATCTTAACAGTTCTCAAGTCACTGATAACTGCAGCACCTGCATCAGAATACCCGAACAATCCCTGGAAACAGCATCACAATGACCAGTGCAATCAATTGTAAAAAAATAAATGGAATCACGCCACGGTAAATTTCCATCGTGCTGATGGCTTCGGATGCAACACCACGCAAATAAAACAATGAGAAACCAAATGGCGGCGTCAGAAAGGAAGCCTGTAAATTTAAAGCAATTAGAATACCAAACCAGAGCGGATCAATACCCAGTTTAAGCAGAACTGGCGCGATCATAGGAACGAATATATAGGCAATCTCGACAAAATCTATGAAAAACCCCAGCAAGAAAATGATGATCATCATCAGCACGACAAAACCCCATTGACCGCCCGGGATATGCACCATAATTGCTTCAACCGCTTCATCGCCACCCGTATAGGTAAACACCATCGAGAAAAATGTCGCGCCCGCCAGAATGGTAAAAACCATGGCACTGATTTTCGTGGTTTCCATTGCAACCTGATGCAGCATTGAAAAACGCAGGCTACCTCCAAGCAATGCAAGAATAATAGCACCGACAGCACCCATTGCTGCTGATTCGGTCGGCGTGGCAACACCTGCAATAACGGTACCCAAAACCACCACAACCAGCATCAATGCAGGTACTATCGTCTTAAAAGCGCGCCAATAATCCAAAGCGGCAAGTTTCGTACTACGCGGCAAAGGGGGTGCAGAATCTTTATTCAAATAGGCAACGGCCAGACAAAAAAATATATAGAGCACGACCAGCAACAGCCCCGGCAGCAGCGCCGCACGATAAAAATCGCCAACCGGCTGGTGCAAAACATCACCCAAAATAATGAGCACGATTGATGGTGGAATAATCTGACCCAATGTCCCCGAAGCGCAAATTACGCCACTGGCCAGCTGTTTATCATAATGATATTTCAACATCACGGGCAGGGCGATCAACCCCATGGTCACAACCGAAGCACCGACCACTCCGGTCGATGCGGCCAGCAGCATGCCCACAACAACAGTTGAAACCGCCAGTCCACCACGGACATGTCCGAATAACAATCCCATGGATTCAAGCATTCGTTCCGCGATGCCGGATTTCTCCAGAATCAAGCCCATAAAAATAAAGAGCGGCACCGCCATTAACGTGACATTGGTCATAATGGCGTGCATGCGATAGGCGATCAGCAGAAAAAGATCAAGGCCCTGGGTATACAACCCAAAAAACACCGCCACGCCGCCAAAGGTAAATGCAACAGGATAACCCAGCGTCAGCATCAACAGACAGACAACAAACATGACCACTGCGATCATAACTTTTCCTGATGCGTTGATGTAATATGGGCCAGCATTTCGGTATCGCCGCCCAGTATTCTGATATTTCGTGAAATAACAGCGAATGCCTGAATCAAAACCAGAAAATAACCGAGTGGAAGCAGCGCCTTGAACGCAAAACGATAGGGCAGTCCACCCGGATCGTTAGATACTTCCCGAACTTCATACGCATATGCAACAAAATCGTAAGAACTGTACACAATCAACGTGCACATCGGGATGACAAAAAACACTGTACCAAAAATATCGACGACAGCTTTCTTGCGCCTGGACATTTTTGCATAAAAAACATCAACACGGACATTGGCGTCTTCACGCATGGTATACGCAGCACCCAGCAAAAAAACCGCGGCAAAAAGATGCCACTCCATTTCCTGCATGGCCATCGAGCCCGACTCAAATAGATAGCGTGCGATAACGTCAACAAAAACGATTACAATCATGAGAATGCACAGCCAACCGGCCAGCCAGCCGAAAGCACCCGATATCCGGCCAATCACCCGCTCAAATTTCCGCAAGGCACCCATAACCCGCAATACTTATCCGCCCGCGATAGTCATATGGTCTATGAGAATCGAACCGCTTTGTTTTGAACCACGCACCACAATGTCGTTACCAATGGCTGTAATATCCGCAAACATTTCTTTGAGGTTGCCGGCAATAGTGATTTCTTCGACCGGATAACAGATTTCACCATTTTCCACCCAGTATCCGGATGCGCCACGTGAATAATCGCCTGTTACCGAATTAACGCCATGCCCCATCAATTCGGTGACCAGCAAGCCTTTATTCATTTTTTTAAGCATGGCGTCAAAATCCACAGGATTGCCATTATCTATAATCAGATTATGGACGCCACCGGCATTTCCTGTCGTCTGCATACCGAGTTTGCGCGCTGAATAGCTGCTCAGAAAATAACCCTTAACCACACCGCTTTCAACCACACTACGCTCAGCAGTCGCAACACCTTCATCATCAAATACGCTACTGGCCAGTCCTTTGGGTAAGTGTGGCAATTCACGAATATTAATATTTTCTGCAAAAATCCTTTGACCTGCGCTGTTCAACAGAAAAGAAGATTTGCGATAAAGGTTGCTGCCACTGACCGCCGCAGCAAAATGTCCGATCAGGCTGGAGGCTACCGGCGCTTCAAATATTACAGGTACTTCGCATGTTGCGATTTGGCGTGCGCCAAGACGTGCAACAGTACGCTCCCCGGCTTTCCTGCCGATGTATTCAACTGATTCGAGATCACCGCGATCCCGCGCCACGCTATACCAGTAATCGCGTTGCTTGCTTTCTTGTTGCTCCGCAATCGCCACACAGCTGATACTGTGCCGGGAATACGGATACCCTCCCATAAAACCGAGGCTGTTTGCATAAACGAAATGTGATTCATCAATCGATATACTCGCACCTTCGGAATTGGTGATCCGCTTGTCTACAGCAAAAGCCGCTTCTTCGCAATTACGTGCGAGCTCAATGGCTTCTTCCACAGTCAATTCCCACGGATGGTACAAATCAAGATCAGGGAATGTTCGTGCCAGAAGCGCTTCATCTGCCAGTCCCGAACAATTGTCTTCCGCTGTATACCGCGCAATCGACAATGCCGCGGCAACCGTATCATGAATCGCCTGTGGCGAAAAATCCGACGTACTTGCATTTCCGCGTTTCTGGCCAATATAAACCGTTACTGACAAGCCCTTGTCGCGATTATATTCAATTGTTTCCACCTCATTTTTGCGTACTGTTACGGTTTGACCAAATCCATCGGACACATGCGTCTCGCAGGCGCTGGCACCACCATTTTTAGCATGACTCAGAATATCGCGGGCAATTTGCTGAAGTTTGGAAACAGGGTATGAAAAATGGGTATGCATGTTCGATACGGATATCTCGTTCATAGAATAATTAGTGTGTACAAAGTTCTGTTTGAAAAAACTGGCGTAAAATTTCTAAATTACCAAACATATAATGATAACAGCTTATCGATAACGCTTTGTATAGACAGGGTCGAATTAGCATCATTAAAGAATTGTATGGGATGCAAAATTATTCTGACCGGCACAACGGATCGCTTGCATCATCAGCGCATCAATTTCACATCTAATATTTTTTACTTTTGTAAAACTGAATGCGACGATAACATCGTGTTCCCGGATAACCGTCCTGATATACTCCGCCGCCGCACCCGAAGAATGCTTGCTGAGATATTCCAAACCACAACAAATATTTGATGCCGTTCACTCTCCCTGGCTGTTTGGAAAAGTGATTTGCAGTCTGAGACCGTTCCCCAGCAGAGATCGAATCAAATCGCTCTGTTAGCAACCATGTTGTCTTAAACACCAATGCATGGACATGCCTTGGATCGCCTTCAAGAATTCGGTCAAAATAGTAATCGGGGTGTGCCTTATCCAGCAGGACTGCAGTCCATCCAATATGAGTTATCACATCATTTCGCATTTGATCATCAAAATTCAAATTTTTATACAGCACAGTATAGGTTTCATTAATCGGTCTAAATTCATCTTGACTCAATAATGCGAATTTATCTCTTACTGTCAGCATTGCCAATTTAAGCTGAATCAGGCGCAGGTCGCTCGAAGAAGGCTTTTTTCCAGCCGCCTCGTCAAGCAACTCACCGGCAACAGTAAAATCTCCTTGTTGCATTGCAAGTTCAGCAGCTTCGGCCAATTTCTGTACATAGAAATCATCTTCCAACCATGAATCTGTCACACGCGCACGATTGCTTACTTCCATCACCGCTGATAAAACGACTGCCACACCCCCATACCATTTTGTCACAGTGGCAATCAACCCGACCTTATCGGGTTTCTACATGCTATGGCATATTGGTTCTCCACATGCCAAACATGTTTTTTTGCTGAAAATTCTTTCATTGCCGTACTGGTGAAACCTGTGTTGAAACGCTATGATGCAGATTAACATTTTTACCTGACACAAACAGCCATGCAAAACGACTCAAATGAAGCGCAGGAATACGACAGCAAACCGAGCAAAACACAACGCAAGAAGACCATGCATGATTTACAAAAAATGGGGGAGCAACTCGTCGAGCTTAACGATAAAGCACTTGAAGAATTGGAATTACCGGAAATGTTAATCGACGCTATTCGTGAAACACGGCTGATAACCAAATATGGCGCACGAAAACGTCAGATGCAGTTTATCGGTAAACTCATGAGGCAAATTGATAGTGTGCCCATTCAAGAGAAATTGGAGACCTGGCAACAAAGATCGTTAAACCAGAATGTCTTACTCCATCAAACTGAGCGCTGGCGTGAACGCATCTTAGCAGACACTGACGCGTTAACTGAATTTGCCAGAACATATCCTATTGCGGACATACAACACATTCGCGTTCTGGCACGAAATACCCTCAAAGAAAGAAACGCAGATAAACCTTCTAAAAGTTACCGCATGCTATTTCAAGCACTACAAAAGGTATTACTGGAACAAACCAATGATGGGGACTAGATTTCTCCCTTGAATTTTGCTGCATCAAGGATTGACCAAAGATGAATAACACCGCCAACGATTGCCGGAATGATCAGTGCTGCAAAAAAGTAATTTGTACTGACAACGATAAAAAAAAGCAGCGCAGATAATGCCCGCCCTTGGACCAACTGACCTAATCCAGGAATAAGAAAACTGCATATTGCAGCAAGGACATTACCGCCTGAGCCTTGACTGGGCATCATACTAACCCTCTTTGGCTGAAAACTGATTGGAATAGGGATCCGATCTCGCATCTCTCGGATGTTTTTTATTTTCAAAATCTATTCCAATCATACCGCCTGCCATTTCTTTTTCGTTGACTGAATCTATTTCACCAAGCTTTCTTAACTGTAATGCCGTATCATGAATTAATGTGTCCAATTGCTTCAATTCAGCATCAGTCAGCGTCTTTTTTGTTTCTATTTCAATCCTGATTAATTGCAAACTATTTAAGAAATTGCCAACAATATCCAGTACAGTGCGCATGGTAGCTTTCAATACGGTCAATTTTGCTTGCTGTAATTGTATCGTTTGAGTTGATGCTACTGCATTCAGCCGGTTTTCACTGATTTGCCTTTCAATTTTGATTTGATTCAACGCAAGAAAAGCTGTAACCCAAACGACCGCCACAGCAAGTATGCGATTAAATATAACCTGCCACAGCACACCCCCTTCAGGAGATGCATAAAAACCAACGACAATCAAAATTGTACATAGGAAAGCTAGAATAATTGTTGTGCGTTGTTGAGTTGCCTTAAGTGATAATAAAATAACGACGATATAGGCAACACCATTCGCCACACCCAGAGGGATGCTTATGTCGATGAATAAAATCACTAATGCAACTATACAACAAACAAGATAGACTCTTTTGTCTATCATAACCATTCCTCTTGTTACATCACTACATTTTCCCCAATGTCAGCCACAAGATGTTCTAAGAAAAAGCTTTTCACTTGAAAAACCTATTACATATCAAGAATCTACACCACCAAAAATGCGCCATAGATTCTAGAAGTAAAAATAATGATCGAGCAATAATGCAACAAATAACAAGGCCAAATACAAAATCGAGTAACGGAAAGCTTTACGCGCCAGTTGATCACTGTAGTTTCGATATATTTCTATTGCGTAATACATGAACACTGCGTTTAAAATCCCTGCACTGACAATATAAATCATACCGCTCATTTGCGTGAGGTATGGAAAAACAGTGACAATACAAAGAATCACTGTATATAACAATACATGCAATTTTGTAAACTGATCGCCATGTGTTACCGGTAACATCGGCATACCAATGGCTGCGTATTCATTTTTCCGATACAGCGCCAGCGCCCAGAAGTGTGGTGGCGTCCATGCGAAAATAATCAAGAATAACAGCAAGGCATCGGCCGTTACGTCCCCTGTTACCGCCGCCCATCCAAGTACGGGCGGCATCGCGCCTGATGCGCCACCGATAACAATATTCTGCGGCGTCAGCGGCTTTAATATAATGGTGTAAATAATCGCATAACCGACAAAAGTACCCAGTGTTAACCACATAGTCAGTGGATTAACCCATTCATACAGCATAAACAATCCGAAGCCACCTACAATGGTCAGGAAAAACAACGTTTCCGGAACACTCACCTTGCCTTGCGGTAAAGGACGGCCTTTTGTTCTTGCCATGACAGCATCCATCTTTTGCTCAACCAGGCAATTTAATGCTGCTGCTGCACCTGCTACCAGCGCTATGCCCAAAGTACCAAAAAACAGTGCGTCAATAGGCACTGCACCTGGTACAGACAGGAACATTCCAATAACTGCAGTGAACACAATCAGTGATACAACTCTGGGTTTTGTTAATCGGTAAAACTGATTTATGCGTGATGCTGTTTCATGCCAAACTGCACTCGTTGCCATTCTATTTATCTCCTACATTCTCGGGGAATTGTATTCTCAATTCCTATGCTAAGTTATGTCATTATAATTTATGGTGTGAAAAAAAATCACATGTGTTCATCATGAGACACTTGTAGTAACCGCTTGATATCGTCACTCATTTTTCTGGGTTCAAGTTCCTCGGGAAAACGCATCATTAAATTTCCATAGGGATCGACAAGATAGATATGATTCCGTTGTCTTTCCTTAGTCGAAATCTGATCAAGCAGCTCACTCTCACGGGCGTTGACAATCAATGTACCGTCGTATTCATCCCATAATCTGTCTTCAACAGCCACATTGTCATCAACTAGCCATAACCGCTCAATCCGGTTCATCTCCCTGTTCTGCATCGTACGAACCTGGCGCATATAATACAATTTTGATTGACAAGCCTGGTCACAGTGTCCTGAGTCAATTGTCAACATCACCCATTTTCCGTGCAGATCCTTGACTCTAAATATGGTATTGTCTTTCTGTGAAACTCCGGATCCCGATAATTTTTGTAGATTAATCAGCTCGCCATAATTGAGACTTCCTGGCCGATACCCCATAAAAAAAAGTGTATATGAAATCACAACCGGTGAAAGCAGTAACACCCCAATCATGATCAGCTTAAGTCTGTTGGATTTCTTTGTTGCTTCTTTTGACATTTAATACTAAAAAAATAATTATTGTTGTTACAGCAAGCGAAAACCACTGAATTGCATAGCCTATATTTTTTGAGGCGCCTGAATCGGGTCTTTCCCAATCTCGTATAAGACCATCATCGGCATGATCTGTTTGCAATAGCATCATTGGTTGCAGATTAATCTTCGTCATTTGACGATAGCGTTCTAGATTAAAGTTATCCCAGACTTTTCCATTATCAACTGAGCCTGATAACTCGAGTACTCTCAATTCTGGCGATACAACGATTCCCGTTATAATTTCTTCACCTAATTGTGTCTTTATTTCGGGCAAAACCGATCGATCGTAACCCGTCGCCACCCAGCCTCGATTAATAATGATATGCCAATCACTAGTGTTAATTTGTAACGGTGTCAGTACATGATAACCTGCACGACCTTTGTAGGTTTTATTATCCAGAAAAATTGTATACTCAGGCCGATATCTTCCTCGTACATCAACTTGCCGGTATTGGAAATCTTCTAACTTGACCGGGTTGCCTGGAACAGTAACTACGGGCTCATTCGACAGCTGATCAAGTTGCGCTTGCCGCGCATTTCTTTCATCAGCACGCGATAACTGCCACTTGCCTAATTCTATAAAAACCACGACCATGCTGATGGTAACAACCAAAGCCCATAACTTCGGCTTAAATCGATACCCCTTAACAATCATTACCTGCGGCCATTTATCCTGATCGTGATCATTTGTACGTGCTTTCAATTACTAATGCAAACAATGGATTCCATACTTAAACATTTAATTATAAATAAGAATTATCTAGCATCAATGAAAAAGCAGGAATCCAATATTTAAGATCTGTTTTGTCTATTTATAGCAAATAAACAAATATAAACAGGCCTAACCATACAACGTCAACAAAGTGCCAGTACCACGCTACACCCTCAAATCCAAAGTGCCTGTCTGGAGTAAAATGTCCTGCAGCACAACGGAAATAGATCACGATCAGCATAATTGTACCCAACGTCACATGGAAGCCATGAAAGCCGGTAAGCATAAAGAATGTTGAACCATATGCACCAGTATTCAGTTTCAGGTTCAAGTCATTGTATGCGTGCACATATTCATAGCCCTGTAAACCCAAGAACAAAACGCCAAGCGCGATGGTTGCCAACATCCATTTCTTCAATGCATCACGGCGGCCTTCTTTCAGCGCCCAATGCGCATAGGTAATTGTTACACCCGAAGTTAACAGGATCAATGTATTGATCGCAGGCAAGCCCCATGGGCCCATTGCGGTGTACTCTTCAAACTCACCTGGACCTGTAGACGGCCAGCCACCTTCATAAGCACCCCAGAAAGACTGCCCTAAAACATGACTCTCATCTGCCAACCATGGTATAGACAAAACACGCATATAATACAGCGCGCCAAAAAATGCTGCGAAAAACATGACTTCAGAAAGAATAAACCATGTCATTCCCCAGCGGAACGATTTATCGACATCTAAACCGTATTTACCACTCTCACTTTCCGCAGCTACCGTACCAAACCACCGAAAGCACATATAAAACAAAATAGCAAAGCCTATGGCCAACATGCCATAGCCAAGCTCTATTTTATTCATTGTTAAAGCAGCACCAAACCCTAAAAACAATAATGCCGTCGATCCGATAATCGGATACGCTGACGGGGTTGGTACATAATAACCGGATCCCTGACTCATTCTTACCCTCCTCTTACTTATAAATTTTCATTCTAATCAACAATTGTATTAACCAGTAACAAAATACTGACTACAAAAATCATCGCGCCTATAAGTCCACCTATAATCAACTGCGACGGTTTTAAATTTGCTGCATCGTTCTCAAGATCACTTTTATTTCGTATTCCCATAAACGCTGACATAACTGCCTTAGCTACCTGGATAGCTGTGGCAATTTTCGATTTCTGTTCTTGCCTGTTCTCGCTCATCCTTTATTTCTCACTAATAGCAGGTGTACCAACGGGTAACTCAAAAAAAGTGTACGAAATGGTAACCGTATGAAGTTCTTTGGGGAGGCTTGGTTCAATTACAAATTGCACCGGCATCTCTCTGACTTCTTTCGGCTTTAAAACCTGTTTTGTAAAACAGAAACATTCAAACTTCCGCAGATGTTTATCTAAAAACCTTGGACTATAACTCGGTATTGCCTGTCCGTTAATTTCACGATCCGAATTATTTTTTATTTCGTACATCACTTCCACTGGCTCTCCAGGATGGATACGAACACTGCGTTGCAATGGCCTGAACTCCCAAGGCAGACCTCTTACATTGGAATCAAACTCAATGGTCACCCAGCGTTCTGTATCAACTTCCATATCCTTGACCAGCTTGTCCGGCTGCAGCAGATTGTTAATACCGGCAACTTCACAAAACTTTTCATAAAACGGCACCATCGCATAACCAAATACAAACATAACAACCGAGAAGATCAACAGCTTCTTCATCATTGTTAGATTTTCATGTAATTTTCTGCTAGTCGCCATCCTAATTATTACCGTAATCCAATTACTGCCACAACCGAAATCAACAGACTCAAAGTATTCGCACTGTAATCACTGCAATGATAAGTTATTTGTTTTATTGTTTTCATCACATTCTTATACTGTCGTCTTTTATACATCTTTAAAAAAGAAAACACCGATATAGAGTGCAACTACCGTAATTAACAGAAGCATTGCTGTTCTTAGTTTCTTACGTTTTAAATCTGTTTCATCTGACATACGTTCCTCATCGGACCATTAATGAACAGTCGGTTTAAAGACTGGTGGTTTTTCGAAACTATGATAGGGTGCTGGTGTAGGCAGATGTGTCCACTCCAGTGTAGTTGCACCATCCCAGGGTTTCTCAGGCGATTTCTCGCCACTGCGAATAGTTTTTATCATGATGTACACAAACAGAAGCTGTGACAATCCAAAACCAAACGCTCCCAGGCTTGAGATCATGTTGAAATCAGCAAATTGCAGCGCATAATCTGGGATTCTGCGTGGCATACCTGCTAAGCCCAAGAAATGCTGAACAAAGAATGCCATGTTAAAGAAGATCATGGATAACCAGAAATGGATTTTACCCAGTTTTTCGTCATACATGCGACCGGTCCATTTTGGAATCCAGTAGTACGCACCGGCAAACAATGCAAACAGCGAGCCAGATACCAATACATAGTGGAAATGAGCGATCACATAATAGGTATCCTGCACCTGAATATCGATAGGCACAATCGCGCAAATCACGCCACTAAACCCGCCGATCACAAACAGGAAGATAAATCCAATTGCAAAGAGCATTGGTGTCTCAAACGTCATCGACCCTCGCCACATTGTAGCCGTCCAGTTAAAGACTTTCACACCTGTTGGTACCGCGATCAGCATTGTTGCATACATAAAGAATAACTGAGCAACGGTCGGCATGCCTGCGGTAAACATATGATGCGCCCAAACAACGCATGACAAAATCGCAATAGAAGCTGTAGCATAAACCATTGATGAATAACCAAACAGCGGTTTGCGTGAGAATGTCGGAATGACTTCAGACACGATACCGAAGGAAGGCAAAATCATAATATACACTTCCGGATGACCGAAGAACCAGAAAATATGCTGGAACAATACCGGATCACCACCACCCGCTGCATTAAAGAAGCTTGTGCCGAAATGACGATCTGTCAGCAACATGGTTACTGTACCCGCCAAAACAGGCATTACCAGAACCAAAAGATATGCGGTAATCAACCATGTCCAAACGAACAAAGGCATGTCCATTAGTTTCATGCCTGGTGCACGCATATTCAGGATAGTGGTAATAATGTTAATCGCGCCCATAATGGATGAAGCACCCAGAATATGGACTGCAAAAATCATCATATCAACACCCAGGCCACCTTGTGTCGACAGCGGCGGATAGAATGTCCATCCCCCAGCAGCTGCACCGCCAGGAACGAAGAACGATGAAACCAGCAATGATGCCGCCACAGGTAATAACCAGAAACTCCAGTTATTCATACGGGCAAATGCCATATCCGGCGCGCCGATCATCATTGGCACTTGCCAGTTAGCAAAACCTACGAATGCCGGCATAATGGCGCCAAACACCATAATCAAGCCATGCAAAGTGGTAAATGAGTTAAATAATTCAGGTTCTAGAATCTGAATACCCGGTTGAAATAGCTCGGCACGAATACCCATTGCCAGAAAACCGCCCGTAAAAAACATCGCCAGACTGAACCACAGGTACATTGTACCAATGTCTTTATGGTTGGTTGTTGTTACCCAGCGCATTATGCCTGATGGATGGTGGTCATGGTGATCATCGTGACCATGCACATCGCCATGTACTGCTGCCATAAGTTATCTCCTCTTAATTATTTTCTGAATTTTCTGCCGTAGCTGCCGCTTCATCGGCCTCAGCTACCAAATCAGTGCTTACAGCTGCCAAATTAACTGTTTCATTTGTTCCAGCCAATTTTTGAGCAACCCATTGTGCGTATGCTTCTTCTTCCAGAACCTCCACTACAATCGGCATGAAACCATGGTCTTTACCGCATAACTCCGCACATTGACCACGATAAATGCCCGGTTTGTCAGCTGTAAACCAGGAATCACGAATAAATCCAGGAATTGCATCCTGCTTGACACCCAATGCGGGCACCCACCATGCATGAATAACATCGTTGGCCGTTAAAATCATACGTACTTTTTTGCCAACCGGTACAACCATATGATTGTCCACCTCTAAAAGGTAGTTTTCACCTTTCGGCTCCCTGTTTTCAATTTGCCCTTTAGGCGTTGACAATTTACTGTAAAAGCTGATGCCTTCCCCATCACCCTGAAGGTAATCGTAACCCCACATCCATTGATACCCCGTTGCCTTGATCGTCATATCCGGGCTGGATGTGTCTTTCATTGCAATAACAGTTTTTGTTGCTGGCAAGGCCATCACAATCAGAATCAGACATGGAATAACTGTCCAGATTATCTCAACAGAAGTACTGTGATGAAAGTTGGCTGCTTTATAGCCAAGTGATTTGCGGTGTTTTAAAACAGAGTAAAACATCACTCCAAACACGGCAATAAAGATAGCCAAACAAATCCACAGGAGCGCGATATGCTGATCATAAATATCTTGTGCTATCACACTCTGCGGTTCGGGAAAGTTGTATTTAGACCCCACCGCCATGCTCGAATAAAAAGCAAGAGCGGCTACCCCCGCCAGGGTTACTACTGATTTACTTCTCATATTTTCCCCCACATGATTATTACTAATTTTGATTTCAGGCACTACTTCTTGCGTTACAAACCTGAACACCAAGTCTGTTCAGTCAGCGTTCGGAAGTTGCGCGCCAGAATCTCATCTTGTAAAAAAATAACCATACTCAAATCGACGACAATGACATTTCCTTGGCCGAATATTTTTATTATCCGCAACTTAGATTTTCTTAGTTAGAGATAACGCTCAAATGTTACTAAACCGAACGGAAATTCTAGCATGTCACAATTCCTCAAACAAGGGAAAATCATGATTTTTATAGCAATATTCCCCTGTTCATAAAGTGGTATTGTGCATTTTATTGCTTTATAAAAACCCTATTATTATCATGAAATTTCTGCTTGAATTCCATCGCCGCCTTCGGTATTGTCTTCAATTTCGATTATTTACCTCATCTTGAAGAGATACAATTCATAAAAAATTCGATTCATTTTCCAAAATCTCCGAACACATAAAACACTGCGCCGTCAATTTTTTCACTTAAAACACTTATAATAGACATTCTTCATTCTGGTGAGGTGATCGCACCACTTAACTCATACTTAATACAACTATTTTTCCATTGCAAGAATGCCCCTAAACTAAACAAATCAATAAATACGGTTTATTTACTCGCTTACAGAGGAAATGATTTAGCGTAAATTACGAATCTGGAAATACAGGACATCCACAGTGATCACAACGATAAAGCAGAAAAATTTTCTCGGTACCCTATGTCTTATTCAGACTAAAACATGACATGACACAACCGGCACCGCTTCATCATTTTTTGATAGGGTTGCTCTTTCTCCTATCTACGTCACCATCAAACGCAGATTCGCCAACTTCAAATGCATTGCGCCTGGAACTGGATAAATTTGTATCTCAAGACCTTGATAAATCAGTCACCCGTAAAGCCGGATTAACTGCATTGCAACAATTTTATATGGCGCGGAATTTCCAGCCAGCCTGGACACAGAATGATTCACAACGAACACAACTGGAAACAGTATTGGCTTTTTTAGCAACCGCGGAAGAGGAAGGATTGAATAGTGAGGATTATCAGTTACACCATTTAGCACAATTAGCAGAAAACCCTTCACATTCCGGGTACGAATTAGAATTCTTCACAACCTTGTCACTGCTGCAATTTTCCAGCGATCTATATCGCGGACGGTTTACCGCTGCCAATATTGATCCGGACTGGCATATTTCCCAACCGTATTTTAATGCCGTCAGTTTCCTGTCAGAAGCGATTGATTCAGGCAACTTGCAACATTCTCTGGAAAACCTAGCGCCCGGGATACCCAGCTACTGGTTGTTCAAGAACGCGCTGGCAAAATACCGTGACCTGGTTACACGACAGGTATCTTGGCAACAAATCCCAAAAATACATCTGATACGCCCCGGCGACACCCATCCGGTTATTCCACTTATCAGGAAACGTATCACTCAGGCTTTCGACACACATGGCAAAACTGAATTTAACCCGGGTTTTTCGAATGAAAGTGAAAACAGTCATCGATACGATACCGATCTTGTCAATGCAATCAAGGCATTTCAGTTACAGCATGGCTTGAATACCGATGGCATTATCGGCAAAAACACATTAAACGCATTGAACAAAACACCGCTGGAAAAGATACAGCAACTGCGCATCAACATGGAACGACTGCGTTGGCTGCCCCGTGATCTGGGCAATCGATATCTACTGGTTAATATAGCTGGTTATCAACTAGCCGCCATAGAAAATAATCAATATATACTCGACATGCGTATTATTGTCGGCCGTAATTACCGGTCAACACCCAGCTTTAGTAGCCGTATTACACATTTGATTGTCAATCCGTTCTGGAATGTTCCAGACAGCATTGCCCGAAAAGACCTGCTGCCCAAGCAACAAAAGAATCCTGATTATTTCTCAAATCTAAATATTAAAGTCTATCCCAATTACGCCTACAATTCGGAACCGATCGATCCGGATTCGATCGACTGGGCGGCAATAGGCAACGGTTTTCCGTATGCGCTACGCCAAGATCCTGGCTATCAGAATGCACTCGGCACAATAAAATTCATGCTGCCCAATCGTTTCAGTATTTATCTGCACGATACACCTTCAAAAGAACTTTTTGATAAGGACATACGCACATTCAGTTCAGGGTGCATCCGGTTGGAAAAACCATTGCAACTCGCCAAATTCTCTTTGCGTGACGACACTTCAATCGAATCGCTTAAAGAACAAATCAACTCCGGCAAAACCATAAAAATTAATTTGCCCCAACCATTGCCTACTTATATTGTTTACCTGACGGCGTGGGTTGATAGTCAGGACAAAATTCATTATTCACCGGACACCTATGAGAGAGACAAACGCGCATTGAATTTTGCGCATTGGTAATCGCAACATTAATTCATTGTTAGGAAAGAAAAATCATGTTAGGGTGTACGCACCCAAAAAGGAGGACTCAGAATGCTAACCCGTTTCATGTCAACTCGTGTTTTATCGCCAAAGCAAGATGTTCTATCCCGTACAAATTCAAGGCCGAACATCAACCGACGCCATTTCCTGAAAACAGGCGTTGGTGCGTGCGCATTACTTGCACTGCCTCATGTCCAGGCAAGCGTACTCAGCATGAACGAAAGGAAGCTGGCTTTTCTTAATCTCCATACGGGTGAGCGTGTTCACACAACTTACTGGGCTGAAGGCCAGTACATACCGGAAAGTTTGATGGCTATTGAGAATATCCTGCGCGACCACCGCACAGGCGAAATATATGAAATAGACCGCAATCTGCTGAACTTGTTGCAGCTTCTAAATTATAAAATGGCGTCTAAAAATGAGTTTCACGTGATCTCGGGTTATCGTTCTCCCGCAACTAATGCTCAGCTTAACGCACGCAGCAGTGGGGTAGCAAAACGAAGCCTCCATATGCTTGGCAAAGCGATCGATATTCGCCTGCCTGGTCACACGCTTTCCAATCTACATATGGCTGCTCTATCACTGGAAGCAGGCGGCGTTGGCTATTATCCAAAATCTGATTTTATTCATCTTGATACGGGACATGTCAGGCAGTGGCACGGATAAAGCCGGATGGGCCGTATTCTGTACTTCATTTGGAATAGGCCCAATTCAAGATAGTTTGTCATACCTAAAACTCAATAGGATCCACATCCAGAATCCACCGCACTTTATAAGCAGTCAGCGTACTTATTTGTTGAAACCATTGCGCTAAAAAAGACTGCAATTTTTTTCGCGAGCCCGATTGCACGAGTAAATGCGCCCGCTCCATGCCCTTCAGCCGTACCATGTTCGCAGATACCGGATCAAAAACTTCAACACTTGCCGACGACTGCACCCGTTTACGCGCCGCATTCAAAAAATCGAAAACCGTTTGCAGGTTATGCGCTTCGGCACGCAGCAATGCTTGATAGGCATAGGGTGGAAAATCCGCAACTTTTCTTTCAGCCAGTATCATTTTCGCCAGCACATCATAATCATGCTGCTTTAACGCCTGATAAAGCGGATGGTTTGGAAAATCGGTCTGAATAAGTACCCGTCCAGGGATTTCTGCCCGACCAGCCCGGCCTGCCACCTGCATCAACTGGGTAAAAAGACGTTCCCCAGCCCTGAAATCGGTACTATACAAAGAAGTATCCGCACCCAAAATGCCAACCAAAGTCAAATTTGGAAAATCATGCCCCTTTGCCAGCAACTGAGTTCCAACCAGGATATCGACTTCGTGTCGATGGATTGCCTGCAAAATTGTCCGCCAGGCATTCTTGCGCGACGTACTGTCGCGGTCAATTCGCAAAATACGCGCCGACGGAAACTGCATTGCCAGTGCTTCCTCGACACGCTGTGTGCCACGGCCAAACGGCATCATATCCTGTTCTCCGCATTGCGGACATGCGTTAGGAAATGATTCCCAATGCCCGCAATGATGGCAGGATAATTTTTTATCGCGCAAATGTACAACCAAACGACTCGAGCATCGTTGACAAACCGCAGCCCATCCACAGGCCGGACACATCAATACCGGCGCATAGCCCCGCCTATTGATAAAAACCAAACTTTGCTGCCCATGCGTCAGGCAATTGTCGATTGCCTTGATCAGCGATCTGGACAAGCCGTTCAGGGGTTTTTCAGAACGCATATCGACGCACTCAACTTGCGGCAATACCGCATTCTTAACCGCACGGTTTCTTAACTGTAAGCAGTGATAGCGGCCGTTTAGAACACTATGGTAAGTTTCCAGAGATGGTGTTGCCGACCCCAGCACGACAGGAATACGCCTTTGCTTTGCGCGAAAAATTGCCAGATCACGCGCCGAATAACGCAATCCATCCTGCTGCTTGAATGAACTGTCTTGCTCTTCATCCACAATAATCAGCCCCAACTGTGGCAATGGCGTAAATACCGCAAGCCGCGTTCCCAAGATAACGCGAGCTTCCCCCTGCTGCGCCAGAGACCAGCCAATCAGCCTCTCCGTATCATTCAAACCGCTATGCAGACTGACGATTTGAATTGCCACAAAACGTTTACGAAACACCGATTCCAGTTGCGGCGTCAGGCTAATTTCCGGAATCAGCACCAGCGTTTGCTTACCTTCTGACAACGCCTGCGCAATCAGGCGCAAATACACCTCCGTTTTACCACTGCCGGTTACACCATGTAGCACCCAAGTATTGAACTGATTGAATTTTGTAGTTATTGCATCAACAGCTACCGACTGTTCCGGCGTCAATTCAGGTATTACCGGCTCATCGGTCATGGAATCTGTTTCACATACAGAATCCACCCACCCTTTTTTCACCCAGTCTTTTAATACAATCGCCGCATGCGGTGAAATTTTCCGCGCTTCATGCGCATTGATTGACTTGTTATTGTTCAAGATGGAAAACAAGCGATGCATGACTTTATTTCGCGCCGGAATACACGACACATCCACCCGCCTGCCCGTTTCTGTCAGCATAAACCGTGCCGCTTTAACTGCGACTTTCATGCTTGGCGGTTTGTTATTGCGCAACTTTCCGGGAAGACTGTTCATCACGACCATGCCTAGCGGATGATGATAGTATTCGCTGCAAAAAGAAAATAACGCGAGTAACTCACCGGATAACGACGGAATATCCCGAAAAATGCAAAATACGGATTTCAGTTTCTCGGGTGCAATAGCCGTGTTTGAACAGACTTCCATAATGACGCCAATCATTTTTTTGGGACCGAACGGAACATACACACGAAGACCAATATCGTTGTGATTGGCTTCGTCAACCGCATAATCAAACAACGTGTCGAGTGGAACATTAAGTGCGACACGCAGAATGGGCATATTCAGAAGTATAAGGAGTTCAGAATAGAATTCTCCAGCAATCGCTGGAAAAGCAGACTTGCATGACTCCCTGGAAATCATTCAATTTCCAGGGGATTCATTTTTAAAAAAAATCAGTAAACTACAAATTTACCCGGAAACACGATAGACCGTTACAGGTTCTTCACCCTGCTTCTCAAGTTTGGCTGTATTGCCATCTGAATCGATGATAAAACTATGCCCCCCATCGCTTCCGGAGAACCCAATACAACCGTCCGTATTATAGGTAAAGCCGGTAATTCTTAGTTGATTGCTGCCCTTATTGTAGTCATATGTCGCGAATTCCACGCCCGGTCTGGCGCAGTTCGCCTGATTGTCACGTGTTGCCTCTCCGATCGGATCAATCGACAAGAATCGGTTATTCGCAAAAAACACCAGCATCTTGGTTTTGATCGCATCCGCATCATACACCCATGCACCGACTATCCCGTTAGGATCATTATCAATTTTAGCAAAGCGTGTTTCCTTGATTTCTTTTTCGACCACTTCGTTTTCATCACTGAGTTCAATCGGCTTGGCAATATTGAACATTTCGTTAAATACGCTTTTCTGTTCTCTTTCTCTTTGCACCGTCACAATATCGGAATTAATCATATCCAGGCCATCCGTACGGATACGACGGGTTGGGCCTGGATCTGACAATCCGGCTTTCAGATTGGTATCAATCGTTGTTTCTCCGGCAACTTTAAAGCCACGCGTATCAAATTCAACTGCCCTGGCAAAACCATGCTCGACACCGGCCTGAAAGATAGTGCGTCCACCACATACACGATTCTCATCACAGGAATCATCGGGCGATGCCTGTCCCTGCAAGTACTCACCGGTACCGTCTGCCGCAACCCTTAACACAGATGCCGTGCTATCGCTATAATTCGCCCAGATTTGCGTGCTGAGTGTCGCGACGCCGGAAACCATAAAGTGTTTACTGGCGTCATCAACCGTTTTGGCGTCATGCTCAATACCCGCCGCTTCCAGAACACCTTGCAGTTCGGACGAACGTGCGAATGCTTCCGGTTCGCTATTGAGTCTGAGCGTATTATTCACGGCAGCCGCTGCTTCTTCCGTAATGGTAATACCATTGGACGCATCACCATCCGAATCGAGTGACTGTAACAAAACCAGCAGATTGAGCAACTTGTTGTCATCGCCCTCGGCCAGATCAATCGGCGTCACCACCGGCATACCTTTGACTTTGCCCAGTGTCAAACCACCCAGTTTAAATTCGACGGTATCCCCATAATTAAAATCAAAATGACCGTTATCATTGGTAATCCCTTTTTTACCGGATGAAGCGTTGTAGGAAACACCGGAAACTGGACTGTTCATCAACACACCTGTCGCAGCGCCGGTTGGCATTACACGAGTAACAGTTGAAGCTTCTCCACCGGTGCTGCCTCTGCCGCCGCCATCGCCACCACCACAAGCAGCCAACCCCACAGCCAAGGCAGCTGGCACAAGACAAGCCCATGGATTTACTTTGATCTTTTGATTTAGTTTCATCAAAATTCTCTCTTTTATTTAATTAATCAATTGAAGGTTATATCACTCCATCCGCAAAGCATTTTAGTGCGTTAACCGCCAGAAGAACAATGATTTTCTCTTCTACAACCACTATTATAGCCAAGCCACTTTATTTTGTTTCTTCTTATCGTACAAATTTAGATTTAGAATTATAACTTTTCATTCATTCGATCATTACTTTTTTGCTTTATTGAAAATAGTCAGAGGACAGAATATTGAATATGACTGAAGTCTCGCAACTGGCAAAATCATCAATCCAGTTACCAGTCGATTGGTACTTTAATTCCAAGATACTGGACATTGAAAAAAAATTTTTGTTTAATAATGGCCCCGGTTACATTGGCCATGAGGTCATGGTTCCCGGAATCGGCGATTACTATGTACCCGAATGGATGAAAAATGCAAAAATGTTGATTCGCAATCAACAGGGTATTGAACTTATCTCCAATATTTGCCGCCACCGCCAGGCACGCATACTTACAGGCAAAGGCAATACCAGGAGTATTGTCTGCCCGTTACACCGTTGGACTTATGCCCTGGACGGACAATTACTTGGCGCGCCGCATTTTGAGCAGAATCCCTGCACACATCTGGAGAAAACACCGTTGCAAAACTGGAACGGACTTCTGTTCCAGGGAAAGCGATCCGTTGCAGAGGATATGGCTAATCTTACCGTTTTGAACGACTTTGACTTTTCAGGCTACCTGTTTGACCATGCACGGATCGACCACTACAACTGCAACTGGAAAACATTTATCGAAGTATATCTTGAAGATTACCATGTCGATCCGTTTCATCCTGGCCTGGGCAATTTCGTCAATACAGGCGATCTTGTCTGGGAGTTTGGTGACTGGTATAGCGTACAAACAGTTGGTGTAAACAAAAGTTTTCTGAAACATTCGGGCACTCCAGTCTACGCAAAATGGCAAGAACAAGTGTTAGCGCAATACGAAGGTGGATTACCGCAACATGGGGCGATATGGTTGCTTTACTTTCCTAACATTATGCTCGAGTGGTACCCGCATACGCTGGTGATCAGCACGCTTTTGCCGACGGATGTTGATCGATGCATAAATGTCGTCGAATTTTATTACCCTGAAGAAATTGTGCTTTTCGAACGGGAATTCGTCGAAGCAGAACAGGCTGCCTACCTGGAAACCGCTGTTGAAGACGAAGAAATTTGCATGCGTATGACCCAAGGCCGTCGCGCTTTATACGACCAATCGATTAACGAAATCGGTCCTTACCAGATGCCGATGGAAGCAGGCATGGCCCATTTCCATCAATTTCTTCGTCGAGAAATTGAGGCACACCTGTAGTTTTACCGATCCAATATAAATTAACATGCGTTCACTCTGGATGCTGGTTGCGGCCTTTTTGTTCGCCTGCATGAGCGTACTGGTCAAGCTCAGCGCAAGTCACTTTACAAGTATCGAGCTGGTTTTTTACCGGTCTCTCATGGGTGTTGCCATTATCGGGTTGTTTGTACGCCATAACCGCCTGACATTGCGCACCGGTCACTTGAAAACACATTTCAGTCGCGGCCTGACCGGCCTCATCAGCCTTTTAATGTTCTTTTACTGCATCACAGAATTGCCATTGGCCACCGCCATTTCACTGAACTATACCTGGCCGTTGTTTATGGTGTTGTTTTCCATCATCATACTTAAAGAACAATTACACTGGCCGGTGATTTTTGCACTTGCGATAGGCTTTATCGGCGTCATATTTTTGTTGCGCCCCACATTACATGAAGACCATTGGCTGGCAGCATTTCTCGGGCTGGCGTCGGGTTTTTTTGCCGCAATAGCATATTTGAATGTCAGGCAACTCGGCAATCTGGGCGAATCCGAATGGCGTGTTGTGTTTTATTTCACCCTGATCTGCACGCTGATAACCGGCTCCTGGTTGTTATTCTCCGCAACCAGTCCTGTCACGCAACAAAACATTCACCTGCTGATCGGCATCGGCATCACGGCCACACTGGCGCAGCTCGCCATGACCCGCGCCTACCGCACCGGAACAACACTGGTTGTGAGCTCACTGGGATACACCACTATCCTGTTTGCAGGTATCTGGGGCATACTCATCTGGAACGAAATTCTACCACCGGTCGCATGGTTAGGAATGGGATTAATTATACTGGGCGGCGCTATGAGCGGTTTCTGGGGACATAAAACAGCAGTGAAAGCACGAAACGGATAGGTTACAGTTCCCATAACAACTCAACCGAGGGTTCTGTTTTGACTGAATAATAAACTCAGATTGCAATGATTCAGGTACAATAACAGACGTTGAGCTTGTTATCCAGACTCGCTTCAAACAATTTACACGATATACAAATCGGGTTATAACAACAAGCCACCGTAGAAAATTTAAAAAGGGGAATATTAGATGAATATTAAATATAGCGCAGTATGTACAGCTGGTTTCATTCTTGTTTTGACCGGATGCTCCAGTGGCGGATATCCGGAAGCCAGCTCGTCGAACTGTGCAGGCAGAGGAATGGAAATTGCGCTTAACGAATTAAAAGACAACGAAGAAGCACGACAAGCATTTTTAGACAAATGTGACGAACTGGCACGTGGACAATAAGAATTATCCATAAACCTCAATCTTGGCCACAGCTATAGTCCAATTGGTTCTCTGATAAAAAACAGAAACGAGTATGCTATCAATTCGTTAGTGCCGGGTACGTGAGCTTTTCAATAAACAGGGCAGGGACACAGCCCATGGACATGGACAAGCTCACTGAAAACCCGGCAATATCAGATGGATAGCGTAAACAACCGAGAATGATCTAGCTGCTTCGAACACTTGCAGAACAACCTGCTTATCCCAAATCTATTCACTACTTTAAATCAGTTCATCTGTCTCTAGATGACTGCATTTTGGCATAAAAACACACAACATCTGTCAGATTCTGCAGCGCACGCATCTGGCCGCAAGCCAACCGTCGCCAGAAAATAGTAATACCGTCTGGCATATCTGGCGCCAAAGCCATGTTTTTATTCCTGTAATCCGATATATTTCAATATCACTGCAAGTATTTTAATATATAAGCCTTTGATAGCGATTGTGCGCGGCAGTCTTTATTGTCCGCCAAAGCACAATCCCGCACTTATTTATATCACTTTTATATCACTTCCTTAAACATCTATGATGCACTATAGAAATCTTGGCAGCAGCAATACAAAGGTCAGTATTATCTGCCTGGGCACAATGACTTGGGGCCAGCAAAATACACGCGCGGAAGCATTCGAGCAGATGGATTATGCGCTTGCCGAGGGCATCAATTTTTTCGACACCGCTGAACTTTATTCTGTACCACCGAAAGCTGAAACGTACGGACGGACTGAGGAAATCATCGGAGAATGGTTTAAAACAAGCGGCCAGCGTAACAAAGTCATCTTGGCCAGCAAGATAGCAGGCCCAGGAACCGACTGGATTCCTCATATCCGGCAGGGCAAAACAACTTTTAACCAGAAATTCATTAAGAACGCACTGGATGCCAGCCTGAAACGTCTACAAACCGATTACATCGATTTATACCAACTGCACTGGCCCGAACGTAGAACCAATTATTTTGGGCAACTGGGGTTCACACCAAAAGACGAAACGCAACAGACCCCGTTTATTGAAACACTCCAGGCCTTGGATCAACAGATACAGGCGGGTAAAATACGTTATATCGGCCTGTCGAATGAAACACCGTGGGGTGTCATGCGCTTTCTGCAGCTTGCCGAACAATACAACTTGCCACGTGTTGTCAGCATTCAGAATCCTTATAATTTGTTGAACCGCAGCTATGAAGTCGGTCTGGCAGAAGTTTCCTGGCGCGAGAAAGTCGGACTGCTAGCTTATTCGCCACTGGGTTTTGGCACGCTCTCAGGAAAATATCTGGATAACGAAAAACCAGCAGGATCCCGGCTTGACCTGTTTCCACACTACACACGTTACAGCAGTCCAAATGCAACCGATGCAATCGAGCAATATGTCGTACTGGCGAAAAAATACCGGCTTGATCCAGCGCAGATGGCACTGGCCTATATCAACAGCCGTCCATTCCTTACCAGCACGATTATCGGCGCAACAACCATGGAACAACTCAAAACGAATATCGACAGCATTAAAATAGAATTATCGGCTGAAGCGCTGGATGGAATCGAGGCAATTCATTATTTACGCCCGAATCCAAGCCCATAACTATCGCTGCAAACCGTTTATATGAACCAACTCAGAATCAAATCGTTAACGAACCCACATCGCACCGGAGTTTACCAGTTCCTAACTCACTCGGACTGCATCAGTCTGTTTTTTTGCGCCAACTATCGTCATGACTTCTTCAGGCTTTAGATGCAACAGATGCCCGATTTCTTCATAGTCGTCCGGCAATGCGGCATCGTCCCATCCATTTGCAGAGTGCCTGGCGAGATTAACCGCCAGAAATACATTACGAACACGCTGCTGGCTGGCACAGTCATCATCCATGAGCGTAATCAACAGTTTGGGCAGTTTCCATTTGATCGCCAATGCATGCTGCAGGGCATGCAGTGAAAACCCCAACACCTGTTCCTGCGCATGATGGCTGCGCATGGCTTTGTCTTTTGTCTGCATTGATTTAATGCGCTGCATTTTTCTTGGCGCAAAGCACCACATCAGCATTTCCGCGATATCGTGTAATAATGCAGCGATACGCACTTCTTCATAATGCAAATCCTGCAAGCGCACCGCCCATTCGAATGCATAAATCGACGCGACTTTGGCACGACGCGTTACTTTGAGCAAATACACCAGCGCATTCATATGCTCACGTCCAAGCAAATCTTCAACCAATGGCTCCGGCGGCACTTTTTTCAAAGCGTTCTCCAATCCAAGCATCATTAGCGCCTGCTCCACTTCCACGATTTCATGTTCCTGGGCACGTTTTTTGTGGTGTTGCAGATAACGCATCAACTTGACGACCATTAGCGGATCACTTTTGATAATCTGAGCGATGTTGCGCGCACTGAGATTATCTGAATTTTCCGACAAGATGGCCAATTTGCGGGCAGTCTGTTTAAGAACTGGAATTTCAACCCGGGTCAGAAAATCAACACATTCATTCAGTTTTGCATTGCCTTGTTTTGCCATGATTCATTCTCAATACTGATTAACATCATGACTTATATCACGAAAATATATGACAAATCGTTTAAAAAACAAGGTTTATCGGTTCTTTATCGAAATCATCCCGTCCACAACGCTTCCAAATTATAATATTCCCGTGCTTCTGGTTGCATAATATGCACAATGACATCTCCCAGATCGACAAGCAGCCATTCACCTGTTTGTTCTCCTTCAAGGCATAAAATACTGCCGCCCGCATTTTTTACTTTCTCTTGAACATTATTAGCCAGCGCTCTTGTCTGGCGCGAAGAACTTGCACTTGCAATAATTATATAGTCGAACATTGATGTTAATTTGGTAACATCCAGCACTTTTATATCAAACGCCTTGATTTCTTCAAGCGCATCGACCGTTAGTTTAACCAACTTATTTGAATCCATTTTCTCCTGAATACAGGTGATGAGTTTTAATATAATCTAAGACAACATCAGGCAACAGATAACGCACGCTTTTATCTGCCACAATGAGGTTGCGTATTCGAGTTGCTGAAATATCCAGCAAAGTTGTTTGCGCAATATAAACCTTACCATTGAACTGGCGCGTCAAATCACCTGGATCGTCAGTCCAGCGAGACACACATGCATGTTGTATTTCCTGGGGCAAATCTTGTCGATCAATCATACGCATACTACCGGGTCGATCCACAATAACCAGGTGACATAAATGAAAGAGCTCCTGCCACAAATACCAATAATTAATCCTTAAAAAGGTATCAACACCCATAATAAAGCAAAACGCTGTATTCCCACCATATTCTGTATGATATTCCCGCAAAGTTTCTACGGTTACGCTCATACCTGAACGTTTTGTCTCACGATCATCCAAAGAAAACCGAGCATTATTCTGTATGGACAGTGCAACCATTCTAACGCGGTGGTGTTTTGGTGCGACAGGACCTTCGCGTAGCCGCGGCTCACCGGCCGGAGCAAAATAGAACCGTTCAAACCCGATAACATCGACAAGCTCCTCGGCTACACGAAGATGTCCGTAATGAACAGGGTCAAACGTTCCACCGTATATCCCCACCAAAGGAAATTTAGTCATGGCGGACAGTATTGACGGGACAAGTAAACATGCGCAAAGACTTACAACAACGCCAACCGCATATCTGTGAGTACTTCAGCCAAATGTGACGTAAATCGCGCAGCCGCTGCGCCATCAATTACCCGGTGGTCATACGACAATGACAGCGGTAATACCAAACGCGGTTCAAATTGACTATCCCGATAGACCGGTTTATAACTGGCTTTTGAAACACCCAGAATAGCAACCTCTGGCGCATTAATAATCGGTGTGAAAGCTGTCCCACCAATACCCCCCAAGCTCGATATAGTAAAACTGGCGCCCTGCATTTGCGCAGGTTTAAGCTTGCCTTCGCGCGCCAACACTGCCAACTCACCGAGTTCACGCGCTATCGCCATCACGCCTTTCTGGTCTACATCCCGGATAACAGGCACAACGAGACCATTGAAAGTATCCACAGCAAAACCGATATGATAATAGCGTTTGATAATGAGGTTTGTTTCTCCATTGACATCCTTATCCAGGGAAGCGTTAAACTCCGGAAATTTCTTGAGCGATGCAATCAATGCTTTCATTAAAAAGGCCAACAACGTCAATTTAACCTCCTTATCTTTCGCCGATGCATTGGATTCCTTGCGCAACGCCTCCAGGTCGGTAATGTCCGCTTCATCAAATTGAGTTACATGAGGAATCATGACCCAGTTACGATGCAGGTTTGCGCCGGCAATTTGCTTAATCCGCGAAAGCGACTTAATCTCTACCGGTCCATGTTTCGCGAAATCGACTTGCGGCCACGGTAACAATTCGAGTGAACCACCTGCAGCTATATGCCTACCGTCCATTTGTATTTGCGATAATTTCGCCTTTACAAATGCCTGCACGTCTTCTTTAAGAATGCGCTGCTTGGGACCACTTCCTGTAATCAAATCGAGATTAACACCCAATTCGCGTGCGAAACGACGCACAGAGGGACCCGCATGCGCCCTGGAATTTGTGGTTTCACCTGGTTCTGCCAAAGTCGGCATGGGTGTGTGGACTGTTTCGGTTGAAACGGTTCTCGCTACAGACTGGACAGGTTTCACTTCGACAACATGCTGCTGAGCATCAGTTTCAGGTGCCTCATAAACTTTATCTGTATTGGCTTCTTCCGATTTATCAGTCTTTTCGTCTGCTTTTGGCTCGTCTGCAACAGTTTCTGTGACTTCGATTACCGCAACAGGCGAACCTTCCGACACTTTGTCACCGGCTTTAACTTTAATCTCTTTGATCACACCCGGAAAAGGTGCTGGTATATCTATGGTTGCCTTATCGGACTCCAATGCCAGCAGTGGATCTTCTACATTTACCCTGCTTCCGGTTTGAACATAAACTTCGATGACGGGAACATCCGTAAAGTCGCCAATGTCTGGAATGAATACTGTTTTAAGTTCTCCCACATGTATTCCTTAAAAATATAAACACGCAGTATAACTATAATGCAACAGGATCGGGTTTTTCCGGATCAATCTCAAACTTCTTAATCGCCTGCGTCACTGTCTTTTTGGCGATTTTCCCTTCATCTGCCAGGGCTTTCAATGCAGCAACGGTAATATAGTAACGATCAACTTCAAAAAACTGGCGCAGTTTCTTGCGGGTATCCGATCGTCCGAAACCATCCGTACCCAGCACACGATAGCAACCCGGTACAAATTCACGAATCTGATCTGCATAAATTTTCATATAATCGGTAGCGGCAATCACAGGACCTTCTCTTCCCCGCAAACAATGTTCAACATGCGAAGTTTTTTCCTTTTTTTCCGGATGCAGCATATTCCATCGATGAATACTCATGGCCTCTCGCCTCAATTCGGTAAAACTCGTCACACTCCAAATATCTGCGTTTACGCCATATTCCTGCTTAAGCATATCGGCAGCAGCAATCACTTCCCGCATTATCGCTCCAGATCCAAGTAGTTGCACTCGCGGTTCCTTAGCGCGCTTACCCGCTTCGCTGAATAAATACATGCCTTTCAAAATATGCTGTTCCACATCTTTTGGCATCTCAGGATGCGTATAATTTTCATTCATTACAGTAATGTAATAAAAAATATCTTCTTGGTCCTGACACATCCGGCGCAAGCCATCCTGAATAATCACTGCCAGTTCATAGGCGAATGTTGGATCATACGAGATACAGTTGGGTATGGTAGAAGCAGCCAAATGACTATGACCGTCTTCATGCTGCAAGCCTTCGCCATTGAGCGTAGTACGCCCTGCCGTTCCACCGAGCAAAAAACCACGACAACGCATATCCCCAGCCGCCCAAATCAAGTCGCCAACACGTTGAAAGCCAAACATGGAATAAAAAATGAAAAAAGGAATCATTTGTATACCATGCGTGCTATACGCTGTAGCAGCGGCTATCCAAGATGACAGCGCACCGGCCTCGTTGATTCCTTCCTGCAGAATCTGACCGTGTTTGTCTTCTTTGTAATACATTAACTGCTCGGCATCCTGTGGCGTATAGAGTTGACCGACAGATGACCAGATACCCAATTGACGAAACATGCCTTCCATTCCGAAAGTTCTCGATTCATCGGCAACAATGGGCACAATATGTTTACCGAGCTGCTTATCCTTGACCAGGATATTCAGTATGCGCACATAGGCCATAGTCGTTGAAGATTCTCGCCCCTCACCGCTGGCTTTCAGAATCGATTCAAATACACTCAACGGCGGCACTTCTAGCGGATCGGCATATCGCTTGCGGCGATGGTAGAAACCGCCTAATGCCTCACGGCGTTCGCGCATATAAGTGTACTCAGGCGAGTCCTTATCAAACGTCAGATAAGGTACTTCATCAATTTTGTCATCAGGCACATCCAGACCAAATCGATTTCGGAATGCTTTTAATGAAGTTGTACCCATCTTTTTTTGCTGATGCGTAATATTTTGCGCTTCACCGGCTTCGCCCATGCCGTAGCCTTTGATCGTTTTCGCCAGAATAACCGTGGGTTGCCCCTTATGTCTCACAGCTTCAGCGTAGGCGGCATAAACCTTGTAAGGGTCATGTCCGCCCCGATTCAGGCGCCAGATATCGTCATCAGACATATTTGCAACCATTTCCAGCAATTCCGGATATTTGCCAAAAAAATGCTTGCGCACATAGGCGCCATCACGGGCTTTGAAATTCTGATACTCGCCGTCGACACATTCCATCATGCGTTTCTGCAACAGTCCCTTGGTATCTTTAGCCAGCAAAGGATCCCAGTAAGACCCCCAAATGACCTTGATCACATTCCAGCCCGCTCCGCGGAAAGCAGCTTCCAGCTCCTGAATAATCTTGCCGTTACCTCTAACCGGCCCGTCAAGTCGCTGCAAATTACAATTGACCACAAAAATCAAATTATCCAGGCTCTCGCGCGACGCAAGCGTAATGGCACCCAATGATTCGGGCTCATCCATTTCTCCGTCGCCCATAAATGCCCAAATTTTTCGCCCTTCTGTATTTACCAGGCCGCGACTTCCAAGATATTTCATAAATCGCGCCTGATAGATCGCCATTAAGGGGCCAAGTCCCATGGATACCGTTGGAAATTGCCAGAATGTAGGCATTAACCAGGGATGCGGATAAGAAGACAGGCCGTTGCCTTCGGCTTCCTGGCGGAAGTTATTTAAGTTTTCTTCCGTTAATTCTCCGGCAAGAAAAGCATAGGCGTATATACCCGGCGATGAATGTCCCTGCACGTAAACCAGATCTCCACCATGATTCTCACTGGGCGAATGCCAGAAATGGTTGTAACCGATATCATAAAGCGTCGCTGCCGAGGCGAAACTTGCGATATGCCCGCCCACATTAGTTGATCGATTGGCCTTGAGCACCATCGCCATGGCATTCCAGCGCACATATGATCGAATACGATGTTCGATGGCATTATCACCAGGAGAACGCGCTTCTTTTCCCGTCGGTATGGTATTGATATAGGCTGTGTTTGCACTATACGGAAGATATGTACCTGAACGACGCGCTTTCTCAACCAGTTTCTCCAGCAAGAAATGGGCACGCTCGGGACCTTCGTTAACTAAAACCGACTCCAGCGCATCCAGCCATTCTTGCGTTTCCTGCGGGTCTATATCAGGCTGTGATTCCATGATACTTTAATCCCATCATTTTAATTTTTTATCCTCATCCACAGTTTTCGCTGCGTTCTGTGCGCTCAGCCGCAAGAATTGTATTACTCAATAACATGGTAATAGTCATAGGTCCTACCCCACCCGGAACAGGTGTGATATAACCCGCGATTTCCTTGACTGTATCGTACTCAATGTCGCCGCAAAGCCCGCCATCGGGTAATCGGTTGATTCCCACATCAATGACTACAGCACCGCGTTTAATCATTTCGGCAGTAACCATTTTAGGCTTACCGGTAGCAATCACCAGTATATCTGCGGAACGGGTAAATTGTGCCAAATCTCTTGTTTTAGATGTGCAGATTGTCACTGTCGCACCACGTTCCAGAAGCATTACTGCCATAGGCTTACCCACGATATTGCTGCGTCCGATAACAACGGCATGCTTACCCTCAACTGCGACATGATACTGCTCGAGCATGACTATCACACCTGAAGGTGTGCACGGTGCAAAATTGGTATTTCCAGTAACCAATGCACCAACATTATATAAATGAAAGCCGTCAACATCCTTCTCGACGGCAATTGAAGTAATAACGCTATTGTTTTCAAAATGGGACGGCAGCGGCAGTTGCACCAAAATACCATGAACATGCTTATTCTGATTGAGCGCATTGATGCAATTCAGCACTTCTTCTTGCGTTGTACTTCCAGAAAAATGATGTACTTCGGAATGTATGCCGATTTCCCCGCATGCCTTTACTTTATTTCGTACATATATTTCTGAAGCAGGATTATCACCGACCATAATAACAGCAAGCCCCGGCCTTATACCCCGTTTCGTCAATTTGGTTGCACGGCGTTTCAACTCCGCCCGTACATTACTTGCTACCTGTTTCCCATCGATGATTTGTGCACTCATTCTAAGCCGACAGTCGATAATAATTTGTTTTTAGGTTGACTGTTTGGCTTTCTTGATTTTGAAATGATAAATCAGCAATCCAACCAAAAATACAGGAATAACAAATAAAGCAGCCGATATCAATCCTGCCGCCAGTATTGCTATCGTAGAGTTACCCGGCATGAATAGCGTAACAAACCAGATAACAACAAAAGCGACAAAAAGCCCACCATACAACATCGTTTTCTTGCCACGATCATAAAGCCGCCAGAAGGCACCAGATACCTGAACATCATCAACATAGTGCTCGAAAACTTCAACCAGGCTCTGGTCATCAGGTCGTGAAGCATAACCAATGGCAACAGCCAGCGCGTTGCTTCCATCTTCCATTTGCGACATTTTTTTCAGAAACTCAACCCGTTTAATAATATCTTTTGGCTTCACACCATCCCGCTCAAGCATGGTTTCTATGGCCGAAAATGCCGTTTCACGGGGATTCTCAACATTCTCCAATCCTTCCGCGTATTTCCACATGACACCGAGCAAATAAAGTTGCGTCGTCATATCCCTGAATTCAGGCGCAAAATCGTAGTTTTTATCTTTTACAAACCCAAGCTGGGTAGCCAATATATCTTGCCCGTGATCAATACATTCATCAACCGGCGACATATCAGGTATAGCCACTTCCTCAGTCTTCGCTTCAATATCGTTCTTTTTTTCTTCCATCGTGCAATCACCTTATGTTTTTTTGATGACTTAAAATATTACAATATTATATACTGGCTTGCTTATTCTGGAAAAAGAACCTACTCTCAATCAGCTTTCAAAACAACCATACCTGGGTATGTCCAAGAACATTTCTTAAATACCCAACCGCCGCCAAATTTCGGACGTCAAATCCGCACTGTTCATGGTATAAAAATGCAAACCCGGCGCACCTTCTTTGAGTAATCGCTCACACATCGCCGTCACCACGTCCAGACCAAAAACACGAATAGATTCAATATCATCGCCATAGCCTTCCAGTTTTTTTCGAACCCAACGTGGAATCTCTGCACCGCAACTATCGGAAAACCTAACCAATTGTGAAAATTTATTAATTGGCATGATGCCGGGCACTATTGGCACAGATAGCCCAATTGACTCACATGTATCGACAAAATGAAAATAGGCGTCCGCATTATAAAAATACTGAGTAATCGCAGAATTGGCGCCTGCTTCTATTTTACGCTTGAAATTTTCCAGATCAGCCTGCGCAGATCGCGCCTGCGGGTGATACTCGGGATAAGCTGCAACTTCGATATGAAATGTTTGACCAAAAGCTTCTCTTATGTACGCCACAAGCTCATTTGCGTAACGAAACTCGCCAGCCTGGGCCATACCTGAAGGCAGATCGCCCCGCAAGGCAACAAGGCGCTGAATACCTGCTTGTTGGTATGTCTGCAGAATCTCGTGAATTTTTTTTCGGGTGGAACCAATGCAGGAAATATGCGGCGCCACCACACAACCTTCAGACTGCAGCTCGAGCACGGTTTCAAGTGTATGCTCACGCGTTGATCCGCCAGCGCCAAAAGTAACTGAAAAAAATTTAGGGTTTAGCCGTGCTAATTGTTTTCGTGCAATCCTCAGTTTCTCGACACCTTGTTCTGATTGTGGCGGAAAAAGTTCGAAACTGAAAGTAGGTATATATTGTTTTTGTGATTCCATCTTAATTGATTGACAGAACACGCTAGATTATGCTGTCCCGAACATATAGGCCATACCAACACCTATAGAAGTATAAAAAAGCATGTCTTGATTAGTTATATTCAGGCTGCTGATATGCCGGGAAAAAAGCAACTTATTATAGCCCGAACCCCATGTACGATACTCGCAAAGCAACTATACGTTACATTGCAAGTATTTACTCTACTAATTTTCAACAAGTTACTTTATTTAGTAGCGATACATATCAGGCTTATATGGACCATTTTTATCAAGACCCAAGTATAAAGCTTGCTCATCTGTTAATTCAGTCAGTTTTGCGCCAAGCTTATTCAAATGAAGTCTTGCTACTTTTTCATCGAGATGCTTAGGCAACACATAAACTTCTTTCTGATAATTGTCACCATTTTGCCAAAGTTCCATTTGCGCCAACACTTGGTTGGTAAATGAATTCGACATTACAAATGATGGATGACCGGTCGCACAACCCAAATTAACCAACCTTCCCTGGGCCAATACAATAATTCTGCGCCCGGTTGGAAAAATAACATGATCAACCTGCGGTTTGATATTTTCCCACTGGTATTTCTGTACCGAGGCAATATCGATTTCCGAATCAAAATGTCCAATATTACACACTATGGACTGATCTTTCATTTTCAGCATATGGTCATGGGTAATAACCCGCAGATTACCTGTTGCTGTCACAAAGATGTCCGCTTTATCGCATGCGTCATCCATCGTAACTACACGGTAACCTTCCATTGCTGCCTGCAATGCACATATCGGATCAATCTCGGAAATCCAGACAGTAGCACCCAGACCGCGCAATGACTGTGCGCAACCTTTGCCGACGTCTCCATATCCACAGACCAATGCAATTTTTCCAGCAATCATCACATCCGTTGCGCGCTTGATGCCATCAACCAACGATTCACGGCACCCATAAAGATTATCAAACTTGGATTTCGTTACGGAATCATTTACATTGAACGCGGGAAATGGCAATTCTCCATTCTTTTGCATTTCATACAAACGATGGACGCCCGTCGTTGTTTCCTCGGTTACACCCTGAATACTGGCAAGTTTACTTGAATACCAATTTGGCTCGGCGGCAAGTTTCTTTTTAATCGAAGCAAACAAGGATTGTTCTTCTTCGTTGGAAGGATTTGCGATCACCGAGATATCCTTTTCAGCCTTGCTACCCAGTATTAACAGCAACGTAGCATCGCCACCATCATCAAGAATCATATTAGCGCTGTCTGACTGTCCATCCACACTCCACTCAAAAATCCGATGCGCGTAATCCCAATAATCATCCAGTGATTCACCTTTGTATGCAAAAACCGGGATTCCCCGGGATGCTATCGCAGCGGCAGCATGATCTTGTGTCGAAAAAATATTACATGATGCCCAGCGGACTTCTGCGCCCAGTGCTACCAAAGTTTCAATCAATACTGCCGTTTGAATAGTCATATGCAGAGATCCTGCAATACGCGCACCTGCTAATGGTTTTTGGTTCGCAAACTCTTTTCGAACTGCCATCAAACCAGGCATTTCGGTTTCTGCAATTGCAATTTCCTTGCGCCCCCATTCAGCCAAAGAAATATCAGCAACCTTATAATCGATAAATTGACTTCCATCAGGGTTTAGCACAGCGTTCATAGTCATTCTCCTATAACTTGGAACGAGCGCCGTTGTTACCAATAACCACAAGCCGAGCCTCACGGAATCTTCCATTGCAGCGCCCCTCAGCGTAGTGGAGAAATGATTTACATGTACACAAAAACCAGACTAAAAAAAGAATTAAATTCCAGCTTCAGCTCGTAACACGTCAGCTTTATCCGTTGCCTCCCAGGTAAAATCCGGGTCTTCCCGTCCGAAATGACCATACGCCGCAGTTTTGGCATAAATTGGACGCAACAGATTCAACGAATGAATAATGCCTCGGGGACGCAAATCAAAATGCTTAGCGACCAATTGGATTATTTTCTCATCTGGAATCTTGCCAGTACCGAAAGTGTTCACCATCAGTGAAACTGGTTTTGCCACACCAATTGCATAGGCGATCTGCACTTCACAATGACTTGCTAATCCAGCAGCCACAACATTTTTAGCCACATAGCGGCCCGCATAGGTAGCAGAACGGTCAACTTTCGAAGGATCTTTACCAGAAAATGCACCACCACCATGCCGCGCCATGCCGCCATAGGTATCAACGATAATTTTGCGACCTGTTAATCCGCAATCTCCCATCGGGCCACCCACAACAAAACGTCCTGTCGGATTCACCAGATATTGGGTTTGATTATTTAACATTTCCTGAGGCAAAACAGGCTTAATAATCTCTTCAATTATCGCTTCTTTCAATGCATCATATTTAATATCTGGATCATGCTGCGTTGAAATGACCACAGTTTCAATATGTTTGGGTTTCCCGTCTTGGTATCGTACTGAAACCTGAGATTTGGCATCCGGGCGCAACCAAGTCAGCTTTCCATTTTTTCTTAGAGCAGCTTGACATTCAACCAAACGATGTGCATAAAAAATTGGCATCGGCATTAATTGCGGCGTCTCATTACAAGCATAGCCAAACATCAAACCCTGATCACCCGCACCCTGTTCCATTTCTTCTTCTTTTGACCGGTTTACGCCTTGAGCAATATCAGGAGACTGCTTGTTAAATGCGGTCAGAACAGCACAGGTTGTCGAATCGAAACCTATATCTGAGCTGGTATAACCAATTTTTTGCACTGTCTCTCTTGCAATAACATTATAGTCAACCGTTGCATTTGTAGTAATTTCACCCGATAACACAATTAGACCAGTACTACACATAGTCTCGCATGCAACTCTCGCGTTGGCATCCTGACTCATAATAGCATCAAGAACAGCGTCCGAAATCTGATCAGACACTTTATCCGGATGACCCTCTGACACAGATTCGGAAGTAAAAAGATAATCGTTCATATTTAGCCTTAATTGTTAAAAATCTTTTAATTATATCAAATTGACTTTTTCTTAAAAGCCCCGGCAAGGTCTTTTTGTAAAGAACAAGAAAACTGCCCGGGATACACAAATGATCTATCAGGATTATCTCATTACCAGTAGGAATGCGAATAAAACAGACAGCATGAACTACAGGGGGCACGAAAGAAGAGATTTGAAAAATCCATGGTGGCTTTATTGTAAGAAGAAAAATCTAACCAATGCGTAATACAAGCCATCGGATTTATTCTCATTGAATATAGACAAGCTTGGAGCAAATCCTTAGCTTTGCCAGATAATAAAGGGATATGCTTGCACATTCCATTATCAAAAATCTTGCGTAAACTGATACGGCCGGATAACTGTGCCATCGCCATGATAACATGACCAACAACTTGCAGTACGAAATGCACGTCTTGTTTGATAGCAGTTTATCAGAGACTCAAATTTATTTATGCCTTGATTCAAATTTTAGATAGAATTGTATTACAATATAGAATGATTCTGCAATCTTATTCAATAAGTTACTGAAAACCCTATCGCAGCAGTTCCAGTTGAATCAAGCTTCCTTATTCGCTAGTTATCGGAACAGCAGTGATAGTAATAAGATTATTTTAGTGACCTGTATGGTTCTATATCCTAACAAACAAGCATCGCGTTTTTGTTTCTTGGCTGCGTTTGACGACAATTCCAATGTGTGATGTGTGAAATACAAAAAGACCTTATCTGAATTACAGTTATCTTAACTAAAGAGTGCGTCTAATAAATTCAGCATTTTAATCAAGAAGAAGCGAGAACATAGTACTGAATTGGCATCTAATTGATATGTAAGGAAATTTTATTTTCCAATACCGAAGCATTGTAACGAAATATGGTTTTTTGGAAGCGCCCTAAAGTTTTGGGCGAGTATGTCGATAAAGCAATCAATTAAAATAAATCATAAGGAAACCAAATTTTGAAAATCGATAATTCAATACAATCACTACCGAATGTTTCGGCCAATGATGATAAAAAACGTACAGAAACCTCGTCAGCAACTAGCACAAGACCTGAAAAGGTGAATGAGAATTCCGTTCATATAAGTCAACAAGCAAGCAATTTACAGTCTATTGACAGTACCGCCGCGAGTAGCTCAGTTGTCGATATGTCGCGTGTACAGGAAATTAGACAAGCAATCAGTGAAGGCACTTTTAAAGTGAATCCTGACGTTGTTGCTGATCGTTTACTTGAAACCGTACAGGAATTGATTCAATCTAAAGAGGATCGCTCGTAAAATGCGTGTCATTCAAAGTCCTGATAAATTTGTTGCAACTATTGATGATGAGAGACAGACTTTACAGGAATTTGTGGAAGTACTAAAAAAAGAGGAAGATGCGTTAATTAATGGACGCATAGATGATCTTGATAGGCTTGCATCTGACAAAGCACGTCTCGTTGAGAAACTAGAATACCAAGCCAAAAAACGCGTACAGTATTTATCCTTCTTAGGTTATTCACCGAATAAAAATGGAATGCAGTTATGGCTCTCAAAGCAAGAAAATGCTGAGTTACATACAATTTGGAATGAGTTGTCCGAGTTTGCGAAAACCGCACAGCAGATTAATAAAACAAATGGACAGATTATTTCAACGCAGCTACAGTACAATCAACGAGCTTATATAGCATTACAAAGCGCAGCTGGCAATATTTCCCTTTATGGCCCCGAAGGACAGGCTTTCATTTGATCCAAATTCTATATAATGATTTTGCCAGTCACATACCTCCGGCAAAGCCGGAGGCTTGATTTTATGAACCGCTCAAAGCGGATTATTTATTGTGCCACCTAAAGGTGGCCTGATATCAAAATAAGCTTAACTGATCAATTCGACGATCTTCGGAGGGTGTTCAAAATTCTGTGTCAGTTTGCCAATCACCTAACGCGCTTCGCTTGTTGACCACTGAAACCGGTGACCGATCGACACAATTCGTGTCGATACGCTAACCAGTTTCAGCGGTGACATAAAAATCTGTATTAAATTCATAAATCCAGCGCCGCATCCAAACGCCCCTCAAAATATATCGCAAGCTGGGATAATGTCAAATTCCAGTTTAGTATTGGCATTGTCCATTTTTTGCTGGCGTTTTTGATACCAACATACAATAATTTCAACAGACTGTTTTCATTCGGAAATCCACCTTTGGTTTTTGTCAGTTTGCGAAATTGGCGATGTACGGCCTCAATGGTGTTGGTTGTATAAATCACACGGCGTATCGGTTCAGGATATTTGAAGTATACCGATAAATTTTCCCATTTGTTGCGCCAGGATTGAATCACGATGGGATACTGTTTTCCCCATTTGGCTTCCAATGCATCAAGCGCATCTTCAGCTGCATCAATGGTCGGCGCTTTGTATACCGGTTTCAGGTCAGCCATGAATGCTTTTTGATTTTTTGACGCCACATATTTCATCGAATTGCGGATTTGATGAATAATGCATAACTGAACCTCGGTTTCTGGAAAAATACTGTTGATTGCCTCAGGAAAACCCACGAGTCCATCAACGGCGGCAATAAGGATATCCTGTACGCCACGGTTATTTAAATCTGTCAGTACGGAAAGCCAAAACCGGGCGCCTTCGCTTTCCGATACATACAACCCTAGTACTTCCTTCTTTCCTTCAATGTTTAAGCCAAGTACGGTATAAACTGCCTTGCTGACATACCGGCCATCGTCTTTCACTTTGTGATGTATGGCATCCAGCCACACGAACGGATAGTGACTATCCAATGGCCGTTGCTGCCATTCCCTAAGCTCCGGAATAAGCTTGTCAGTGACTGCACTGATCGTCGCCGATGAAACGTCAATGCCGTATATCTCGGCAATATGCCCAGAGATATCCTGATAGCTGGAGCCCAACGCAAATAACGATAGAATTTTGCGTTCGATTTCATCGGTAAGATGAGTCTGATGCTTTTTAACCAACTGAGGTTCAAATGTACCGTTGCGGTCTCTGGGTGTTTCCAGTTGAAAACTACCTGATGCTGATTTTACAGTCTTTGGCGTCGTGCCATTCTTCCGGTTCTGTTCATCCCCGGATTTGATATGCTGTTCAAGTTCCGCCGCCAATGCAGCTTCAGTGAGTTGTTTGATCAATGGCGTTAATATGCCATCTTTTCCATTCAAATTCCGCCCCGCTTTCAAGGATTCCAAGGCTTCTTCAAAATCAAATTGCACTGTAGTCTTGTTCATTCGTCACTCCTATAAAATTTAATACTAAAGGAATGACACAGAATTTCTAATACTCCCGATCCAACCCGTCTCAAGTCTTAAGGCTAGAGCCTTCAGACCAACTCCACGTCCTCAGGACGTGGTTTAATCTTTAATCAACTTTAAAAGAAAAGGGAAGATATCGAGAATAATCGCTTAAATGATATGTTTTTTGCTTCATGTTTCTGCTCCGCTTCCGATTTAGTGAACAAGTGCTGTGGACAAAAAATCGCTCCCAATGGTCAATTGACCAATCCTCGTATACAGAAACTAAATTCCAGTTCTCGATCCGACACCAACTTTTTACCTATGAAGCAAGCACATCGCTGCTTTGCTCAGTTTCTGTAATCCGCTTATTCATTAAAGGGCATCTCTAAAAATACCTTAATAAAGAGAATTTTTCCAAGCCGGGGAACGATTAGTTCGATTCCCGATATTTTTCTGTTCAAGAATTTGATTATTGCTCAGTTCAAGGCGTTTTGGGTTGTTATCCTCTCGTTTTTCCTATTTTAGGCAATTCTGGGCGTAATAACCCTGTCGAAACTGAAACATCTTTTGCGAATCAACGTCACCACACGCTTAATGTTGTAAACGAGGTTGAGCAAGCCTATTTGTACTTTTGCTCTCATAAGCCCTATGGTACGAATAGTGATTCCACCCAGTTCATTCGTCATCGAACCAAATACATGTTCAACCCGTGCGCGCACCTGTGATTTCTTTTTGTTGCCAAACTTTTGCGTGTCCGTGAGTGGATGATTGCGAGCACCTTTTTCGTGAATGCGGCTCGTGTGTCCAGAAGTAGCCAGAATTTCTTCCTGTGCTTCGCTGCGATAGGCTGAATCCGCGTAAACATCAGTCCCTCCCTCTTTAGGGGATTGCAGCACTTCTGCCAAAACCTGGCTATCGTGAACTTCCGCTGATGTAAATTCCCATGGGTTATCAACTTGGTACACTGATCCACATTCACGTGATCTTTGTAACCATAAAACGATTCGTTGTTCTTCTTCGTCCAACGCGCATCAATGTCTTTTTGTGCCAGCTTGTGAGGATTTTGCCCCCATTCAATCGGAATCGCACCTTCCTTGATGATCTTGTTCTCCTCACGCGTATTACGTTGCTTGGGAACCGTCACAAAAGTTGCATCAATGATCTGACCTGACTTCAGCTCAACATCCAGCTCCCGTAAACATTCAGCAAATCTCGCAAATAGCCGTTCAATCAGTTGATTCTCCTTCAACTCCTCCCGAAACGCCCACATCGTTTTTGCATCCGGTACCACCCCCGCCAAATCAAGCCCCAAAAAACGCATGAAACTCAATCGATCCCGTACTTGATACTCCAACTGGTCATCCGACAGATTATGCATTCTTTGCAATACCAGCATCTTGAATAGCATCACCCGATCAAAGGGTTTGCGACCAGCCGCGCTTTTCCTAGGCTTCGTAGTCGTCTCCCTGAGAAGATCAGCGAATAAATTCCAGTCGATCATGCGATTCAGTTCTTCAAGCGGATCTCTTAGCTTGCTTAGCTGTTCATAGCGATTTTCAAGGTCAAAAAAACTGAATTGCATGATGGAATCCTATATCAGTGAATATGACTATTAACTATAATAAACAATGTGTTATTATACACTAACCATGAAAAATGGCTTCCCTTCCTGAATTACCCTGTCTTGTAATATCAATTTTTAGAGATGCCCTTATATGAATCATTTTTCGTTGGATTGCTGTTTTTCAATTTGCTGGAATGAAAAGCCATTTATTCGGCGCACAATGATTGAACAGGTTGGTAAATTTACTGTGCTTAGGATTCCGTGTTAAAAATTGCTCCGGTGCATTAGTTTGAGCACAACACGACACACAATGTTTTTTGCCAAATTTATTATGGAACTAATCCATGCTGATGCTGTTACGCATGCATCACATGAATATGGCATTAGGCAGTCGGTTACGTGAATATGAGCAGCCATAGACAAGTAATTATTCCACTGAATAAATTTTATCGGGTAGTCAAGTGTATATTGTATTCAAAAATCGCCATAATGATTTGACTTGTATCATGGTGTATAACAGACTAAACTTGCTGCAGAGGGTGTTAACAAGGGGTGAACTGTTGCTGTTGATGTATTTCAGGTCTCAGCAAAGCTGATGGAACGTGGTTTCCGGAACAACAGAAATAATTCATTCATTGTTAACATCCTCTGGTATAGCATGTTGAATGTGCTTTCGAATCTATAACATTAAGGTCTCGTGCATGGAAGCGAAATTATTGAATAAACGCCCCAAGCATCTCAATCTTTTTAAAATCAGCCAGCCTTTGCCGGCCATTGTGTCAATCCTGCACCGTATCAGTGGTGTATTGCTTTTTTTTCCGGGTATTCCCGTCATTTTGTGTGGTTTGCAAATGATGCTGGGCTCACCGGAAAGTTTTGAAGCACTGCAAACGGCATTTCAAAACCCGGCGATGAAGCTGATTCTTGTTTTGTTTGTTTGGCTTTGTCTGCATCATCTCTGTGCAGGTATACGTTATCTTGCGCTCGATCTGCATTATGGTATTGCGCTCAACCAGGCCCGTGCCAGCAGTAAATGGGTACTGGCGATCAGCATTGCACTGACATTATTTGTGGGAGTTTTGCTATGGTAAGACAATCCAATCGCATTGTTACAGGGGCGCATTACGGATTGAGAGACTGGTTGGTGCAACGTGTGACCGCTGTTTTAATGGCTTCTTATATTCTGCTGCTGGTGGCGATTGTGTGGCGTGTTGCGCCGCAAGACCATGCGGCCTGGGTATCTGTTTTTAATCATCAGTGGATGCGTATTGCGACATTTTTATTTTTTGCATCTTTATTTTGGCATGCATGGGTGGGTGTACGTAATGTCCTAATGGATTATGTCAAGCCGACGGCAATTCGTTTGACAGCACAAATTCTGGTGATTGTTTCCCTGTTTGCGTACCTGATTTGGACGGCTGAAATTTTGTGGAGTTAATGTGGCAATCGTAAAAAGAAAATTCGACGTGGTGATTGTCGGCGCGGGTGGCGCCGGTATGCGGGCAGCATTGCAATTGTCAGAAGCCGGGTTGAAAGTGGCAGTAGTGTCCAAGGTTTTTCCGACAAGATCGCATACCGTCTCGGCGCAGGGCGGGATTGCTGCTTCGCTAGGTAATGTTACCGAGGATAACTGGCATTGGCATATGTACGATACGGTAAAAGGCTCAGATTATCTTGGCGATCAGGATGCGATTGAATTTATGTGCCGCCAAGCCAATGAAGTGGTGTATGAACTGGAACACTTTGGTATGCCGTTTGATCGGCTGGAAAACGGCAAAATCTATCAACGTCCTTTTGGCGGGCAATCGCAACATTTTGGTGGTGCTCAGGCGACGCGATCCTGTGCAGCCGCAGACCGGACCGGTCATGCGTTATTGCATACGCTTTATCAGCGTAATGTCAGTGCCAATACCCAATTTTTTGTCGAATGGATGGGGCTGGATTTGATACGTGACGAACAGGGCGATGTGCTGGGTATTACGGCAATGGAAATGGAAACCGGTGAAGTGATGATCCTAGAGGCCAAGGCAACTTTGTTTGCAACCGGCGGCGGCGGACGGATATTTCAGGCGAGCACCAATGCTTTGATCAATACCGGCGATGGATTGGGTATGGCTGCGCGTGCAGGTATTCCGCTTGAAGACATGGAATTCTGGCAGTTTCATCCCACGGGTATTCACGGTGTCGGTGTATTGATCAGTGAAGCTGTGCGCGGCGAAGGCGGTTATTTGATTAACAAGGATGGCGAGCGCTTTATGGAGCGCTATGCACCCAATGCCAAGGATCTGGCCAGCCGTGATGTGGTGGCGCGTTCGATGACAATTGAGATCAAGGAAGGGCGCGGTTGTGGCGATGAACACGACCATCTGCTGTTAAAACTCGACCATCTGGGTGCTGAAATCATCAAGTCGCGATTGCCAGGGATTCGTGAATTGGCAATGAAGTTTTCGCATGTCGACCCGATTCACGATCCAATACCCGTTGTGCCGACAGCACATTACATGATGGGTGGTATTCCAACAAATTATTTTGGTCAGGTGGTGGCGCCGTACAAAACGGGACCTGAAGAAATTGTAAATGGTTTTTATGCAGTGGGTGAATGTGCATGTGTGTCCGTTCATGGTGCAAACAGGCTGGGAACAAATTCTTTGCTGGATTTGGTTGTGTTTGGCCGTGCCGCAGCGAATCAGGTTATTGAGGATCTGGAACGAAACCCGCACCATAAACCGTTACCATCCGATGCTGCCGATAAAACGATTGCGCGACTTGAACGCCTGGAAAACCAGATAAATGGTGAGAATGTAGCTGAAGTTACTAACGCGCTGTGTAAAACAATGCAGATCTATTGCGGGGTATTCCGTTTTGAAGATACCTTGCAACAGGGTGTGGAGAAAATCAAGGAAGTGGCCGGACGCGTGGGCCGCACCGAAATCAAAGACAAGAGCAAGGTATTCAACACGGCGCGAATAGAGGCGCTTGAACTGGATAATATGAAGGAAGTGGCGGTGGCAACAATGATTTCTGCTGAAGCGCGGCGCGAGAGCCGCGGTGCGCATGCGCGTGATGATTTTCCTGAACGCGATGATGATAATTGGTTAAAGCATACGCTGTTTTTTAGTAAAGACAATCACCTTGACTATAAGCCAGTGCGCTTGAAGCCAATGACAGTAGATTCATTTCCGCCTAAAAAAAGGACCTATTAAACTCCGGTTGACTTGGAAACGGGGCAAACAAGTCACGCTGCGCAATTTTTAAAAGTCTTGAATTAAACCTTATGAAAAAAAACAATTTTGTTAAATGTGCCTTTTTCTTTGTCAGTGGTCTGATCATTTCGACGCTGGCGGCTGCGGAGCAGCGTTATGTTACCGATTATTTTGAAATTACATTACGTACCGGCCCAAGCGGGAATCATACTATCCAGCGGATGATAAAAAGTGGCGCGGCGCTTGAAGTGATTGAACAGAATGAAGAAAATGGTTATTCAAAAGTCCGTACCAATGGCGGTATTGAAGGCTGGGTTTTAAGCCGATATCTGATGCGGGAACCTGCAGCCCGGGTGCAATTGGAGAATCTGGTTAAACAGATAACCAGTAAAGAACCTCAAAGCAGCAGTATTCGCAATCAGTTGAATTTGATTAAAACAGAATATGATAATGTCAAAAATCGTATTCTGCATCTCGAGAATGAAAAAAAGCAATTGCAGGATCGATTAAATGAAATCAAAAGTACCGCTGCCAATGTATTGGCAATAGATGCAGAGAATAAACAAATGCATCAAAAATTTGTTGAAGCCAAGTCTGAGCTGAAGACATTACAGGAACACTATGGCGCTCTCGATAAAAGTAACGAGAGGGAGTGGTTTATTACCGGTGCGATGGTAATGTTGGGTGGGTTGGTGTTGGGATTGATTATTCCCAAAATCAGGTGGCGAAGAAGATCCCGCTACAGTGATTACTAAGCGCTTGTGCAGGCTGTTGTAATTTATTGCAGTATCAGTGCGCTGGGATGATGAATTTCGAATGAGAATTTTTCACTTCTTCGAGATATCCATCCGCGTATTTCTACCGTTTTCCCTAGATAGGTTTCCAAGGCAGGAAACAGTTTGAGATTATCGTTAGAAATACGTATGTTGACGCGTTCATCGAAAACCAGATAGGTAAACTTGCGTCTTTGCTGAATTTTTTGCGGTGTTCCGATATAACGTTTCCAGCCCTTATCATTCGATGATATCTGTGAAAGAGAGCGAGCCTGGTAATGTGGTAATCCCCAAATGCCCAGTTTTCTATTTTCAGCGTGTTGTTGCGCCTGGTTAAACATGTCAGCATGCCGTATATTGGGTGGAATAATGCTTACAAATGCCAGACCGTTTTTGAGCAGTTCAAGATTGATATGTTTTCCGTCAGATAAAAAAACATGCGCAAGTGACCGTTTGTATTTGTCATGTTTCTCCAGATCATATTCGAGATAGACTTTCTGGCCATGCAACTGGTTTTGTAGCCATTCTTTTGCGGCTTCGCCGCCCGGTTCATTTGCTCGGTGACGGCTTTCAATTTCAGGTGTGTTGATACCAAGTAACCTGACGCGTTGGCCGTTTTCCAGAATGATGGTGTCGCCATCGTATACGCTCTTTACTTTCTGCAGGTGCCTAAAAACCCGGTTGGACAGTTTGATTTGCTCAGCACCATCTATGGCTTTGTCGGAATACGTAACCCTGCCCTTCGCATCTTCGCTTCGGAATATTTCGGTGCCTGAAGCGGGGGGCGCACAAAGGCAGAGAATAATCGCCGTGCAGCAGGAAAGATGTTTCTTTTGATTATAATTCATGGTGTTGCCAAATAAACTGTCTTATAAAGTCGGCGCGCAGGATGGTATTAGGTGAATCATGAAATAGGCTTTAGAAAAAAAATATGGCAAAATGAAAAAATTTAGAATTGGACTATTGTTAAAGGAATAAGAATGATTTCAAAAAGTGGCCGGAGTCCAACGTCGGGGCTCACCGTTATTCCCACGCGTATGTGAATGACATTTTAATTGCTGAATTTTAGTCACAATATCTGAGTTAAAAGCAGTTTTCAGTGTTACTTTCAAACGATCAAACATTCCTTCAAACAAACAAAAAATGCCACAGCAAAATCAAATTGGCTGGCCACGCAATACGGTAAAGGAGATTACAGGGTCAAATGGAAATCGATAAAATAATCGATGCAGCGTTTGAACCGATCTCAAATGCCATTGCTTCAGTCATTTTTTATAGCATTTCATTATTAGGCCTGGAAATTAAGCTGGTCTTGGTATGGCTTGTTATTGCGGCACTCTTTTTTACCGTTTATCTTGGCTTTATTAATGTGCGTTGTTTTGCGCATGGCATAGACGTATTACGAGGCAAATACGACCATCAAAATGTAGATGGACAAATCAACCGTTTCCAGGCGCTCATGACGTCCCTGTCGGGAACCGTCGGATTAGGCAATATTGCCGGTGTGGCTGTAGCTATTTCTGTCGGCGGCCCTGGTGCCGCATTCTGGATGGCTGTAATGGGTGTACTGGGCATGTCGACAAAATTCGTCGAAGTTACACTGGGCGTCAAATATCGGCAGCATGGTTCGAAAAAACACCCTGAAGCGATCTCAGGGGGACCCATGTATTATCTGAGAGCAGCTTTTGATCAAATCCATAAGCCGCGTTTTGGTAAATTCATGGCCGGTTTGTTCGCGCTCTGCTGTGTTGGCGGAGCAATCGGCGCCGGTGGATTGTTTCAGGCGAATCAGGCGTATCAACAGGCTTTGGTTGTTACCGGTGGCGAGACAGGCTTTCTGGCTGAAAGAGGGTGGCTATTTGGTGTTTTTATGGCATTGCTTGTTGGGTTGGTCATTCTGGGTGGTATTAAATGGATTGCAGCGGTTGCCAGTAGTATAGTCCCGGTTATGGCCATTACCTATATCGTGGCGGGTTTAGTGGTTATTGGTATACATTACGAGGCGATACCCGGCGCCATACAGACTATTTTTGAATTGGCGCTTTATCCCGAAGCCGGGATCGGTGCATTGATGGGCGCTTTGCTGATGGGTGTGCAACGGGCCACTTTTTCAAATGAAGCGGGCCTCGGTTCATCTGCAATTGCACACAGTGCGGTGAAAACGGACGTACCGGTTAGCCAGGGTATGGTTGGCATGCTGGGACCATTTATCGATACCGTGGTTATTTGTATGGTAACGGCGTTGGTTATCGTTATTTCGGGCACTTATGTTGAAGGGAATGGTATAGAGGGCGTGGAACTGACTTCGCGTGCATTTGCTTCCGGGATTTCATGGTTCCCTTATGTATTAGCAGTGACTGTTTTCTTGTTTGCGTATTCAACCATGATTTCATGGTCATACTATGGGTTGAAGTGTGCGACGTATCTTTTTGGCGAATACGATATTGTTGAGCACATCTATAAAATGTTTTTTTGCTTGTTCATCGTGATTGGTTCGGCAACCCAGCTGTCCAATATAATTTTATTTACCGATTCGATGGTGTTTGCCATGGCGATACCGAATATAATTGGACTGTATATGCTGGCGCCGGAAATAAAAAAAGACCTTCAGGTGTATCTGCGGGATATCAGCGCGAGATAATTTTTTATTATTGGCCGGAAAAAAATTGTATTTCCATAAATTATATTTAAATCAGCAACCATTCCTTAACCATTAGCTGCTTGAGGTATATCCACTGCAAAATGACAACTGACACTTTAGTAGAGATTAGCAATTTGAATTTTTCGTATGATACGCGCGCAGTCCTGAAGGGTATCAACATGACCATGAAGCGCGGTCAACTGATTGCTATCATGGGCGGTAGTGGATCGGGCAAAACAACATTGCTGAAACTCATTGGTGGTGCTGTGCTGCCATCATCCGGTTATGTCAGGGTTTCAGGGCAGGTAATTCATGAACTTGACCGTGATGCCTTGTTTGAAATGCGCCGAAAAATGGGTATGTTGTTTCAGTTTGGCGCGCTGTTCACAGATTTGTCTGTCTTTGATAATGTCGCTTTTCAAATGCGTGAACATACCAATTTACCGGAGTCAATGATCCGCGATCTGGTGCTGATGAAGTTGCATGCCGTAGGACTGCGCGGCGCGCATCATTTGATGCCTGCGGAATTATCGGGCGGTATGGCCCGTCGTGTTGCGCTGGCGCGATCCATTGCGCTTGACCCGATGCTGATGATGTTTGACGAGCCTTTTACTGGTCTGGACCCGATATCCCTGAGCGTAATTGGTAGCCTGATCCGCCGTTTAACGGATACGCTGGAAATGACTTCTATTATCGTCACGCATGATGTACAGGAGTCACTGAGTATTGTTGATTATGTCTATTTTATTGCCGATGGCGTCATTGCTGCGCATGGTACACCTGATGAGGTGCGGCAATCCGTTGCGCCTTTTGTGCATCAATTTGTTCATGGTGAAGTTGATGGACCTGTGCCCTTTCATTATCCTGCGCGGGCGTATAGTCAGGATTTGAGTCTGGAGAATACCGTTGCCTAAGCGTATTGTTTCCAGCATACAAGGCATCGGCCACCGTACCCTAGAAGGGATCTGGCGACTTGGTCGCGCCACGCGTTTTTTTCTATTGGTACTGATGAAATCGGCTACCAGTCTGCGTCGATTTGGGTTGGTGATACGCGAGTTATACTATGTCGGTGTTTTATCACTGATCATTATCGTGGTTTCCGGACTGTTTGTCGGTATGGTGCTGGGGCTGCAAGGGTATGAGACCCTGCAGAAATACGGCTCAGAAACGGCAGTGGGGACTTTGGTCGCATTATCGCTGGTACGTGAACTGGGGCCAGTGGTGGCTGCACTGTTATTTGCCAGCCGTGCTGGCTCGGCCATTACAGCTGAAATTGGACTGATGAAAGCAACCGAGCAGCTGGCCGCGATGGGAATGATGGCTGTTGATCCGGTGGCGCGGGTTGTTGCTCCCCGGTTCTGGGCAGGTGTCATATCCATGCCGTTGCTGGCAGCCATTTTTTCAGTAATGGGCGTATTTGGGGGTTATCTGGTGACTGTAATTTTCATCGGTGTTGATGAAGGCTCTTTCTGGTCGCAAATGCAAAGTAATGTTGATTTCAGAATCGATATTCTTAACGGTTTTATTAAAAGCTGCTTTTTTGGCGTGGCGGTGACGGCAATAGCGGTGTTCGAAGGTTATGATTCACCGCCAACAGCTGAAGGTGTTTCTGGTGCTACGACAAGAACTGTTGTGACGTCATCACTGGCAATACTGGGACTTGATTTTATCTTGACTGCTTTCATGTTTAGAGGGCTTTAGACAGATGCAACGAGCAACATTGGATTTATGGGTAGGATTGTTTGTCATAACGGGAATTGGCGCGTTAATGATTTTGAGTCTGAAGGTGGGCAATCTCAATACCTACGGCGTAACGGACAGCTATGTCATCAGTGGAAATTTTGAAAATATCGGTGGATTGAAGATCAGGGCGCCCGTCAAAAGCTCCGGTGTTGTTGTCGGTCGTGTGACAGATATCCAGTTCAGCACGAAAACCTACGACGCTGTAGTCACTATGAATATTGATAGCCGGTATCTATTTCCCAAAGACACGTTTGCCAGTATATTAACCGCTGGCTTATTGGGAGAGCAGTATATCGGTCTGGCTGCGGGCGGCGATGAGGTTATGCTCAAAGAAGGTGATACAATCATGAAAACTAACTCCGCGATGGTGCTGGAAGAAATGATTGGGCGTTTCTTGTTTGATAAGGCCTCGGAAGATAACGCATTCTAATCAAATCGGGTAAAATAAAACCCGAGTCCAGATGGTCTAAATGGCTTTTGAGAAAATTGAATATTTATGAATTTGTGAGGGAACAATGAAAAGATTTCTTGGCGTAGTGACATTTTTATTTTCTTTCCTGCTTGTGTTCCCGGCATGGTCGATGATGGAGCCAGATCGGCTCGTTGATAAAACCGTTCAAGAAGTCCTCGAAATTATCGGTAAGGATGAAAAAATCGGTGACGATAAGGAGAGAATGCTGGATTTGATTGAAACTAAAATTCTTCCGCATTTTAACTTCACACGTATGACACAGTTGGCCATGGGTAAACATTGGTCTTCTGCCGAGCCAAAGCAGCAAGATGTGCTGGTGAATGAATTCAGGACATTGTTGGTTAGAACCTACTCCAATGCATTAACGACTTATCGTGATGAAAAGGTTACAGTTAATCCTGTCCGTGAACTGGGCGATAAAGTCGACGCTACAGTAAGAACAATCATCAATCAAGGTAGCGGCAGAGAACCTGTACCTATCGACTACAGTATGGAAAAAGGGTCTGATGGTTGGAAAGTGTATGATGTGACAGTTGCCGGTGTCAGTCTGGTGACAAATTATCGCGGCTCGTTTAACAGTCAGATTCGTAGAGGCGGTGTTGAAGGACTTATCAAGGCATTATCGGATAAAAATCGCTCGCTGGAAGGCAAGGAATAGAAAAGTTTTTCATGTTGCATGTGAAGACAAATTTTCCGAAATGATACGACAATCGGGAAATATTATTATTGTGCAGGGCCCAGTCAACATCTACAATGTGGTTGACTTGACAGAGCAAGGTCTTGCATTGTTGGATAGTGGTAACTTGCAGGTCGATTTGCAGCAGGTCACTGAAGTTGATTCAACAGCCATCAGTATGTTGTTCGAGTGGTTGCGTGAGGCCAATAAAAAAAATTGTCACTTGGAGTTTCTGCATTTGTCAGCAAGCTTGGAAAGCCTGATGCAACTTTACGGCGTAACTGATTTTATTGCGCCGTTATCCCATCAATAACAAGCCGAAGAACGTAGACCGGTTCCGATCTTGTTTTTCTCGAATAATTCATTGAATGTCCCTAGTACACTAGCCATAGAAGTTAAGAAAGTATGCAAATACTTTGGTCCTTTCTGTGCACTGGATCAAATTGATCTGGAAATCCATGAAGGCGAGTTTTTCGCGCTGTTAGGCCCCAACGGTGCCGGCAAAACTACATTGATCAATACCATTGCCGGATTGGCGATTACCGACAGCGGTTCAATCCATGTTATGGGAAACCATGTTATCAGTCAGTATCGTCAAGCCCGAAAGCAATTGGGTGTGGTGCCTCAGGAGCTTGTTTTTGATCCCTTCTTTACCGTTCGTGAAACCTTGGTTATTCAATCGGGCTACTACGGGATTTCAAAAAATACCGCTTGGATTGATGAAATTATCGAGCGCCTGGGTCTGACTGACAAAGCCCATGCCAATATGCGCGCTTTGTCCGGTGGTATGAAGCGGCGCGTCATGGTGGCACAGGCTTTGGTCCATAAACCGCCTGTCATTATTCTGGACGAACCTACTGCGGGCGTGGATGTAGAACTGCGCCAGTCACTCTGGGATTTTATTAAACAGCTTAATATAGAAGGGCATACCATTGTTTTGACCACGCATTATCTGGAGGAGGCCGAAGCATTATGCAGTCGGGTCGCCATGTTGAAACAGGGGAAAATTATTGCACTGAACAGCATACAGAACCTGATCAACACTATGACAGCAGGGTATTCGCTGCGCCTTAGGCTGCAACCGGATAACTTGCCGCCGGGATTGCGAGACCAACAATTGGTGCACCATAACGGCTTTTATGAATTGAAAATGGACAATTATGGACAGATTGAATCGGTTCTTGCGCAATTGCGTGAGAACAATATCCGGATTCTGGAGATGCAGCTGTTACAGCCGGATCTTGAAGCTGTGTTTGTAAATTTAATGAGAAACCCGGTTTCCGAGGCATAATGACCGGCTTTCTGACGTTATTATACAAAGAACTGTTGCGATTCTGGAAAGTGGGTTTTCAGACAGTACTGGCTCCTATTGTGTCGACGCTGCTTTATTTACTGATCTTTTTTCATGTACTGGAAGCCCATATAGAAGTCTACCAGGGCGTACCCTATACCGTATTCCTGATCCCCGGGCTCGTCATGATGGCTGTGATGCAAAATGCCTTTGCCAATTCTTCGTCGAGTATGATTCAGTCGAAAATCAGTGGCAATATTGTCTTTGTGTTACTGTCACCACTGACTTATCGTGAAATTTTTCTGGCGTATATACTGGCTTCAGTCGTGCGCGGATTGTTGGTCGGCGCCGGTGTTTATCTGGTGACATGGTTCTTTTTTGATATTCCGCTGTATTGGCCGGTATGGATCATGCTGTTTGCCGTGATGGGCAGCGCGCTACTGGGTGCGCTTGGTGTTATCGCAGGTATCTGGGCGGACAAGTTTGACCAGCTGGCGGCATTTCAGAACTTTATTATTATGCCATTGACGTTCCTCTCCGGGGTTTTTTACTCGATTCATTCGCTACCGCCTGCATGGCAGTATTTATCCCATTTGAATCCATTTTTTTATATGATAGATGGGTTTCGCTACGGCTTTTTCGGTGTATCGGATATTCCGCCGTATATGAGTCTTGTCATCGTGACTGTGTGTTTTGTCGCGATATCCTTGCTGGCGATAAAGCTGCTCAGAACTGGCTATAAATTGCGGCACTGATATTTTACTCTTGGATAAGGATATAAAATATTCATCGCAGTGCTTTTCCCGGCTGTTTCGACAATTCGAACATGTTCGCGCCTGAATTCACGGGCATGACGCAATCCGCAGGAATGCGCGATCATATTGACTTCTCTGTTGAAATTTCTGGCATAGTTGGCAACACGGGTACATTTGTCTTCAACGACCAACCCTTTCTGCAGGCGTGGATTGTGGGTCGTAACACCGGTTGGGCAGGTATTTTTATGGCATCGCATTGCCTGAATACAGCCGAGGGAAAACATAAATCCGCGTGCGGTATTTACAAAGTCTGCTCCGGCACAGAGTGCCCAGGCGCCATGTGCAGCTGTAACCAGTTTTCCGGCAGCGACGATACGAATGCGATCTTTCAGGTTGGATTCAATCAATGAGTCAACGACTCGCGGTAATGCTTCCGATATGGGCAGGCTGACATAATCAAGCAGCGTCTGCGGCGCGGCTCCGCTGCCGCCTTCGCCGCCATCGATAGTGATAAAGTCGGGTGCGTAATCCAGACCTTTGCGTATGATTGAATCGCACAGCTCGTTGATAAAGTGCCACCCGCCGATTGCTGTCTTAATGCCCACAGGACGTCCCGTTAATTCACGGATAGTGTTGATTTTTTCAAGTAATTCATCGATGTTGTCTATGTCTTGATGACGATTCGGACTGATGGAGTCCCGGTATGCAGGGATGCCGCGGATTGCGGCGATATCCTCGGTGATTTTGTCGCCGGGCAGTAAACCACCCTTGCCTGGTTTTGCACCCTGAGAAAGCTTGATTTCAAATGCCTTGACGACTTCACCCAGTTCTTTGGCGCGATTCGGGCAAAAATTGCCTGCTTCATCGCGAATACCGTATTTGGCAGTGCCGATTTGCATGATGATGTCGCATTTGCCTTCGAGATGATAGGGTGAGAGACCGCCTTCGCCGGTGTTGAACCAGCAGCCAGCATCACCGGCGCCCAGTGATAATGCGCGGACCGCTGGTTTTGAGATCGCGCCATAGCTCATCCCGCTGATATTAACGATTGATTTTGCCACAAATGGATATTTGGCATAGCCTTCTCCGATCAGCAGCGGAGGCGTTGGCAACTGGTCCTCTTCCAGAATCGGAAAGGCTGCATTGACGAATATGATCGATCCCGGTTCGCGCAAATCGTTGGTGGAACCAAAACCAACTAGGCCACCCTTGTTTTTGCTGTGGCGGTATATCCAGTTGCGGGTAGCTCGGTTAAACGGCATTTCATCCCGGTCATTCGAGAAAAAATACTGGCGAAAATATTTTCCCTGCTGCTCAAAGAAAAAGCGCAGTCGCCCTATGATCGGATAGTTACGCAATATGGAATGTTTTTTCTGGGTTACGTCCTGGATAAACCAGAATACGATCAGGCCGATGACGACAAGTCCGAGCATCGACGAAAAACTGTAAATCAGTAGATCCGTCACATTAGACATATGTTCTCCTTTTGATAGATAATGCCTATCTTATCTGTTTAGCAACCCTTTGAAAAACGTCTGTGCTGCCTCTGTTGCGTAAAATATATTTTTGATTGTATTCGCGCTTGACGTGGTTTCGGAAAGTTTGACAGTCGTATGGCTATGTTAAGGAGTTTTTTTGAATGATTGTTTTTAGGGCATCTCTAAAAATTGATATTACAAGACAGGGTAATTCAGGAAGGGAAGCCATTTTTCATGGTTAGTGTATAATAACACATTGTTTATTATAGTTAATAGTCATATTCACTGATATAGGATTCCATCATGCAATTCAGTTTTTTTGACCTTGAAAATCGCTATGAACAGCTAAGCAAGCTAAGAGATCCGCTTGAAGAACTGAATCGCATGATCGACTGGAATTTATTCGCTGATCTTCTCAGGGAGACGACTACGAAGCCTAGGAAAAGCGCGGCTGGTCGCAAACCCTTTGATCGGGTGATGCTATTCAAGATGCTGGTATTGCAAAGAATGCATAATCTGTCGGAGGACCGGTTGGAGTATCAAGTACGGGATCGATTGAGTTTCATGCGTTTTTTGGGGCTTGATTTGGCGGGGGTGGTACCGGATGCAAAAACGATGTGGGCGTTTCGGGAGGAGTTGAAGGAGAATCAACTGATTGAACGGCTATTTGCGAGATTTGCTGAATGTTTACGGGAGCTGGATGTTGAGCTGAAGTCAGGTCAGATCATTGATGCAACTTTTGTGACGGTTCCCAAGCAACGTAATACGCGTGAGGAGAACAAGATCATCAAGGAAGGTGCGATTCCGATTGAATGGGGGCAAAATCCTCACAAGCTGGCACAAAAAGACATTGATGCGCGTTGGACGAAGAAGAACAACGAATCGTTTTATGGTTACAAAGATCACGTGAATGTGGATCAGTGTACCAAGTTGATAACCCATGGGAATTTACATCAGCGGAAGTTCACGATAGCCAGGTTTTGGCAGAAGTGCTGCAATCCCCTAAAGAGGGAGGGACTGATGTTTACGCGGATTCAGCCTATCGCAGCGAAGCACAGGAAGAAATTCTGGCTACTTCTGGACACACGAGCCGCATTCACGAAAAAGGTGCTCGCAATCATCCACTCACGGACACGCAAAAGTTTGGCAACAAAAAGAAATCACAGGTGCGCGCACGGGTTGAACATGTATTTGGTTCGATGACGAATGAACTGGGTGGAATCACTATTCGTACCATAGGGCTTATGAGAGCAAAAGTACAAATAGGCTTGCTCAACCTCGTTTACAACATTAAGCGTGTGGTGACGTTGATTCGCAAAAGATGTTTCAGTTTCGACAGGGTTATTACGCCCAGAATTGCCTAAAATAGGAAAAACGAGAGGATAACAACCCAAAACGCCTTGAACTGAGCAATAATCAAATTCTTGAACAGAAAAATATCGGGAATCGAACTAATCGTTCCCCGGCTTGGAAAAATTCTCTTTATATAAGGTATTTTTAGAGATGCCCATAAATAATTATGCATAGCCGTATACCCTTGGAAATAATTTCATCAGCCAATGAATACTGGCAACCGCTTCACCATGACCAAAAGCCATGGTTTAAAACGCGCAGATTTGTCATATTCATGGTTGCTTTTTTGGCAAGTGCCTCAATCACACTGGGCTATGTATTTTCCCGTCCGGCAATCTACCTCAGCTACGCGACCCTGTTGACGGTCGCCAAAACCGCCATTGATTTACCGAGCAACGATGCGGATATCCAGCATGTCGCCATACAAAAGCAAATTCTACTGGGGACGGAACTGCTGACTGAAACATCCAGGCGATTAAAATCTGAAGATAGCCGCTTCGGCAGACAAATAGACATCGACCCCGGAGACATCCGTCAAATGCTCGATGTCAGGCCGGTTGCAGAAACCAATCTGATCGAAATGGTTGCCGAAGGCCCCGATCCGGAAAAATTACCGGTGTTGATCAATACCTGGATTGATGTCTATTTGGACGCAAGAGCGGAAGAAGTATCCCGGTTGTTGGGAGACACCACAGAAATCATTCAAAACGAACTCGATGGATTAGCAAAGAAAGTCCAATCCAAACGTATCGAACTTGACCGGTTTAGACAGGAACACGATATCGCCTCCATAGAGCGCGAAGAAAACGACGCGTTAGCACGCCTGAAAGGCCTGAACGAATCGTTCAATGAAGCCAAAGCGGATGAAGTCAAAGCAAAAGCACGCTTGGATGCCATTAACAAAGCAATCGAACAGGGGCAAGCGGTCGTACCGCAAGAAGATACGCGCACACTCAGTTTGCTGGAAGACCGGGCGCAAGAATTGCGTCAAGAACTGGCGGAACTGAACTTGCGTTATACTCAGGAATATCTGAATTTATCGCCTGCGTTAAAAGTCATCCCCGAACAGCTCAAAGCGCTGGAAGAAGAAATCAAACGCATGCGCCAGAGCGGCCAAACAGTTGTTCAGTCGGATGCACAGCAAGAATATGCCGCTGCCAAGCAGGCTGCTGACGAAATACATCAACAACTTGAAGCACATAAAAAAACGGCGACAGCATTCTCGGCACGATTCACCGAGCATGAGGCGTTAAAAGGCGATCTCGAGGCGCTGGAATCCCACTACCGCAACACCCAGGAACGACTGGTTCAGATTGAAACAAAATATGCCGGGAAATACCCGCAAGTCGATGTCATCGAAAAAGCCTTTCTGCCTGGCGCGCCCGAGCGCCCGAATTATTTATTCGATGCCATCATCGCCATAGCCGGTTCAATCTTCTTCAGTCTGCTTTGCATCTGGCTGATTGAGTTCCTGACGCGCAAAAGCGGACCCGAACACGCTATGGTCAACCTGTCGGGCATCCATCTGTATGACAAAAATATTTCTTCCGATGCGCTCGGGATACCACAACAACCTATCAATGCACTACCCCATCAAAATCCGGTGCTGGGAAATCCGCCCCCACAGGCAATTGCCACTGACACGATTAAACAACTGCTGCAACATACCGGTGACAAAGAGAGATTACTGATTGCGCTACTGCTCAGCGGCATCACTCTGGAAGAAATCGCTACCCTTGAAAATAAAGCTATTGATTTTGAAAACGAGATACTAAGAATAAAAAATGGATCACCAAGAGTTATCCCGCTCAATCCGGTATTAAAATCATTATTCTCAAACCCGGCTTGTTGCCTAGTCGATCCAATCGGAAAGCCGCTGTCGCCAGAAGACCTCGCCGCCCTGCTGACCTGCGCCATTTCCGATGCAGACTTGACCGATTCCGGTGAAATCAGCGCAGCAACACTGCGCCAGACGTATATTATTTACCTGGTCAAGCAAGGTATCCGCCTGGCTGAACTTGAGTCAATCGCGGGTTATATACCTCCACAAGAACTGTCCCGTTATAGCAGCTATTCACCGGCCGGACAGAAACGTTCATACACAGAAATTGATTTGGCTTATCCTGAGCTGGTTAATATTGAATCAGCCTCAAAGAATCAAGTTTATTGATTTCTTTTTCATCTGACAAAAATTCTATCCTTATCGTAAAAAATAATTTCAGGAGCTTCACTTTGAAGCATTTAAATTCAGTCGTTATCAATCACATTGATTATTTCTTTATATTTGTCTGCAATGGCGTCAGAAGTTTCCTCCATGCGGTTTTTTGCTTTTTCCTTCAGGCACTCGGTTTCACTTTTCATGCAGGCCGCTTCTTCGAGTCGATTTAATTTCTGTTTGGCTTCGCGCCGGGTATCGTTTTCCAAATCCTGCATGGACTCGGTAAATGTTTCTGCAGCGCTTGCCTGGAACGGCAAACTCATCAATACGATTATTGAAACCATAAAAAATAACTTCATTCCTACCCCAGTATCAACAAATTGTTAATAAAAAATAGCCACGCCTTTCATGCGAGCAAATAATAAACAATCCAGGTGACATTCTAAAGTACATCCTTTCTTGCCAGCAAATCAAAACAATTCACCATTACCACTGTCCAATACCCGCATGATAAAATAATCGTGTCTTTATGATTAATTGCATTAAATGAATGACCGATTCACACTACATCAATGATACAACTTACAATAAATGGTGAAGCCCTTCAGCTTGACCAACCCATCAATATTACACAATTCATTGACCAGAACAATTTACAGGGCAAGCGCATTGCCATTGAACGCAATGGCGAAATTGTGCCGCGCAGTCAATACGCCGAACAATTCTTAGCTGATGGCGATCAGCTCGAAGTTGTTGTCGCTGTAGGTGGCGGCTAGAACATCAAATTTTTTTAAAATTTTAGCATTCATGGATAACCTCATTATCGCCGGCAAAACTTATGCTTCAAGACTTTTGGTCGGCACAGGAAAATATCAGGACTTCTCGCAAACACGTGCAGCCATTGAAGCCAGTGGCGCGGATATCGTGACCGTTGCGATCCGCCGCACCAATATCGGCCAAAACGCCGATGAACCCAACCTGCTCGATAGCGTGCCACCGTCGCAATATACCCTGCTACCCAACACGGCCGGCTGCTACACTGTAGATGACGCCGTGCGCACGTTACGCCTGGCACGCGAACTGCTCGATGGCCACAGCCTGGTCAAGCTCGAGGTATTGGGCGACCCAAGAACGCTTTTTCCGAACATGGTCGAAACACTCAAGGCAGCGGAGATTCTGGTCAAGGAAGGTTTTGACGTGATGGTCTATACCTCGGATGACCCAATCGCCGCAAAACAACTCGAGGAAATCGGGTGTGTGGCGATCATGCCGCTGGCTTCGTTGATCGGCTCCGGGATGGGCATTTTGAATCCTTGGAATCTGCAGATCATTATTGATAACGCCAAAGTGCCGGTGTTGGTTGATGCCGGTGTCGGCACCGCTTCGGATGCCACAATTGCACTGGAACTGGGATGCGACGGTGTACTGATGAATACCGCAATTGCTGCCGCAAAAAATCCGGTGCTCATGGCTTCGGCCATGCGCAAAGCGGTGGAAGCAGGCCGGGAAGCCTATCTGGCCGGGCGCATGGCTAAAAAAATGTACACTGCCAGCCCAAGTTCACCTGTTGAAGGCGTCATTGCCAGTACAAAAACAGTATAACCTTCGCGCTAAAAGCCTAATCCGTCTATGACACACACCATACGCAGCTTTGTACTGCGTCAGGGAAGAGTTTCCAACGCTCAACGCCGCGCATGCGAAACACTGTTGCCAAAATATGGCGTTTTATTCAACAAGGCGCAGATAGATCTGGCAGCCGTTTTTGGCAGACGGGCAACCAGAATCCTGGAAATCGGTTTTGGCATGGGCGAAACGACCGCAGCGATCGCTGAGGAACACCCTGAAAATGACTATTTAGCCATTGAAGTTCATACCCCCGGTGTCGGCAGCCTGCTGAACCAAATCGAAACACGGCAATTGACCAATCTTCGCATCATTCAGCATGATGCCGTTGAAGTGATGCAGTATATGCTGCCACCGGAATCTCTCGATGGTGTGCATATTTTTTTTCCAGACCCATGGCCCAAGGCAAGACATCATAAGCGCCGCTTGATTCAGCCGCCGTTTATTTCCAGTTTGTGCGAATATATGAAACAAGACGCCTACCTTCACATCGCGACAGACTGGGAAGATTACGCACAGCACATTCTCGATGTGTTAACGAACGAGCCCAAGCTCAGCAATTCCGCTACCGATTATGCTGACCGTCCGGATTACAGGCCATTAACCAAATTTGAACAACGTGGAATCAAACTGGGACATTCAGTCCGGGATCTGGTTTTCCACCGAAATAAACCCTCCGCATAAATCACCCAAAAATGTTCGAAAATACCTGATTGATAATTATTCCTATTCATAATATAGTTGCATTCATATTTTATTCATTCGCACGCTTTTTGCACATTTTAGTTTTCATGGAAACCACATGCAAATTCCACGTTTTAAATTTCACCTCATTACAACTGCATTTCTGATTTCTCTGTTTGTTTCTGCCCCCAGTCCGGTTCATGCCGAACAGGTAGTCGTTTATTCGGCCAGGATAGAGCAGCTCATTAAACCCATGTTTGACGCATTTACCAAACAAACAGGTATTCAGGTTAAATATACAACGGATAATGAAGGCGCTCTACTGGCGCGCCTGAAAGCAGAAGGCAGGAATACACCTGCCGATATGCTGATTACAGTCGATGCCGGCAATTTATGGGCTGCAGCACAGGCTGGAGTATTGAGACCTGTCGACTCTCAAATACTCAAATCAAATATACCGGAACATTTGCGCGACCCGAACAACGAATGGTTTGGCTTGTCCATACGTGCGCGCACGATTATTTACAACACCAACAAAGTCGACCCTGAAGATTTATCGACCTACGAAGATCTGGCAGACCCCAAATGGAAAAAACGACTTTGTTTACGCACATCAAAGAAAGTCTACAATCAATCATTGGTGGCAATGATGATTGCCAAACATGGGGAAGCCGAAACTGAAAGAATTGTCAGAGGCTGGGTATCTAATCTGGCGACAGATCCGCTTTCTGACGACACGCGCGCAATGGAATTTGTTGCTGCGGGACGGTGCGATGTGACAATTGTCAACACCTATTATTATGGTCGTCTGATGCAAAAAGACCCGGATTTACCATTGGGAATTTTCTGGCCGAATCAGAAAAGCGGCGGCGTGCATGTCAATATTTCAGGCGCAGGCCTGACACGATACGGCAAGAACCCGCAGACTGCCGAGCAATTGCTGGAATTTTTATCATCAGTCTCGGCACAGAAATTGTTTGCGGATGTCAATATGGAATATCCGGTCAATTCCAATATTATGCCCGATCCAATTGTTGCATCCTGGGGGCGTTTTATACAGAATAATATGAATCTGGTCAAAGCAGGCGAACTTCAGGCGACAGCTGTCAAGCTCATGGACAGGGCAGGCTATCGGTAAAACCTTACGCATCAAAACCCAAACCTACTGCTCTATTATGAAAGCGTGATTGCTCACTGGCGTCTGGTCCCTTTTCTTGCGGCAATGCTGGTCTTAGCGCCGATCGGTGTTGTCGTCTCATCCCTATTTGCACCCACGAGTGATATCTGGCTGCATCTGGTAGAAAACACCTTACCTTTGTTACTGACAAATACCTTCTGGCTTGCACTGGGCGTCATGCTCGGAACAAGCATATTGGGTATCAGTCTCGCCTGGTTCACGGCTGTCTATGAATTTCCGGGAAGAAAGTTTTTTACCTGGGCGCTGCTACTGCCACTGGCCATACCCGCTTATGTCACCGCTTTTGTCGCATTAGGTCTATTCGATTTTACCGGGCCGGTACAGACAACATTACGCGACTGGTTCGATTCCGATTTGCTCTGGTTCCCGGATATCCGCAGCCGTATGGGCGTAATCATTGTCATGACATTGGCATTTTATCCTTATGTCTATCTGCTTTCGCGCAATGCTTTCGTCAGTCAAGGAAGACGCTCACTGGAAGTTGCACAATCACTGGGTTTCACACGAAGAACAGGGTTTTATAAAGTGGCGTTACCGATGGCGCGACCTTGGATAGCCGGTGGCGTCATGTTGGTTCTAATGGAAACGCTGGCCGATTTCGGAACGGTAGCAGTTTTTAACTACGACACGTTTACAACTGCAATTTACAAGGCGTGGTTCAGTCTGTTTTCACTTCCGGCCGCCTCTCAGCTGGCTTCTTTGCTTATTCTTATTGTATTCATCATTATAGTACTGGAACAGCATTTCCGTGCGCGCATGCGTTATGCCGAAACCAGGAAGAGCCAGCGCGCAGACCGCATTTTACTCACCGGACATCACAAATGGTTCGTACTCGGCTTTATCCTGACTGTATGGTTTTTTGCATTTCTGTTGCCACTCATGCAATTGTTGAACTGGACAATAAAAACGGTCTCTTCGGACTTCGATTTCCAACGCTATCTTGAATTTCTCAGTCACTCGTTATCGCTATCGGGGCTGGCAGCGTTGATTACCTGTACCGTGGTGACCATGATTGTTTATACCGCACGCCGTTTTCCAGGCAAAACAATGCAGTTTGCCGTGCGTACAGCCACAATCGGTTATGCTTTGCCAGGTGCCGTACTGGCCATCGGCATCTTTGTACCGCTGGCCTGGCTCGACGGCAAGCTCAGCGAGCTGGCGTATACACTTCTCCAGATTGAAACAGGTCTATTGATTCAGGGTACGATCATCATTATGCTACTGGCTTATCTGATCCGTTTTATGGCAGTGAGCCATTACCCGATAAATGGCGCCATGCAGCGCATCACACCGAGCATTGAAGAAGCCGCCATGGGACTGGGTATGCACGGCTGGTCGATGATACACCGCATTCATTTGCCAATACTTAAATCAGGTATTTTCACCGGTGCAACGCTGGTTTTTGTCGATGTCATGAAAGAAATGCCAATCACGCTAATGACCCGACCGTTTGGCTGGGACACCCTGGCAGTTCGCGTCTTTGAAATGACATCGGAAGGCGAATGGGAGCAAGCTGCCTTACCCGCTGTTACACTGATTCTGGCCGGGTTGCTGCCTATTGTATTTTTCATGCGCCAAACAGAAGATTAATCCCCCGGCACATTCTGATCGTATTCACTGAATTTCGCTGCATTTAGCGTTTTATTAAAAAGGCGGGCAACAATAACATTTGTAATACAAGGTTTCCATCGTTATTCCATTTAATAGCCGGATATAACTTCACTGATAATATGGCGTTCGAAGTCATTTACTCCTGGAGGTTAATATGGAAATTCAATCATTCAGTCAATCTGTTCGATCTTTAGCACAAGCTGACAATAAAAAAGATTCTGGGCCTATCGGTCACCAAGTATCAGAAATGGCGCATGCCAAGAACGTAGAAAGAAGACAGCTCAATACCGACACATCAGAATCCCCAATCCAAATAAATACAAGCAATGAACCCCAGTCCTTGGTTCTGCAGACAACCCTGGAAGGAATCAACGACGCTTTACATAAAAGCTTCGGCGACAATGCCATTCAGACTGCCTATGCAGCAAATATTGATGTCAGCCCCGAGTCAACGGCTGAACGTATTGTTTCATCCAGCACGAGTATCTTCCCTGCATTTCAGGAACAACACCCCGAACTCACTCAAGATGAAGCCTTAACGGCTTTTACAACGCTTATCAATATTGGTGTCAATGAAGGCTTTTCTGAAGCACGAGATATTTTAGCCAGCTTGAATGCGCTACAAAGCGGTGAAACTCAACAGAATATCGACGAGACGCTCGCACTAATACAGGAAAAACTACAATCATTCATAGATAATTTTAGCAACCCGGAAACAAGCCAGAAATAATGATGTAAAACCAGAGTCGACAGACCTAAGGGCATTTATAAAATCATCACTTAAAACGGGGCGGGACAAACAGGCAACCCGAGATGCAAATGCCCTTAAACATGGATTTCAGAGGTGCCTTAGTATTTACTCGACAAAAAAGTACTTGTATCGTAAGACCCGTTTTCCTTAAACATTTTAGACAAGCACGCTATTTTAGACTGTACTATAATCCGGTTTGTGCTTGATTCTTATGTTAAATCATTTGACACTGACTTGTTAGAAAATCATTTTACCCGCATGAATCCCTCTGTCCAACCAAACAAATCAAAGGCTATACAAATGAGAATAATAGTGTGTCTGTTAATCCTGATTTTTTCGATGCCTATTCACGCAACGATTATCCAAGGCTTTACCGGAGCATACAGTGCATCTCAGTGGACGATGACCACTGGCGGCGGAGATATCACTGTCAATTCTTCTTCAGAAAATAGTTTAACGTTTGACATCACTAACCGCGCAATACCAAACCCAATTGACACATATCTGGAATATGAAACCGTGGCTGCCAGTTCGGGCATGGTATCGTTTGACATGATCATGGGCCTTATTTTCAGGCCGCTAGATACTTTTTCGCCCATTCTTACATTTTTTTCCATTTCTGATGGCGTATCCAATATAGAAGCATCAATTAGTGCAGACGGAAATACCATGCGCCATATAGACCTGATGGTCGATGCAGGACAAACTTTTGGTTTCAGAGTAGAAGCACTGGGCGTTCAACAGGATGTACTGCTCGGCACCACAATCTCAAATTTCAGCGCGCCGGTCCAGCCAATCAAGGAACCTGGCATTTTTTTCCTGATCATAATCGGTCTATTGGCTTTATCAGGTTTTAGTCGCCGCACACTATCCTGAACTCTGAACTAAAATACAGCAGACCAGCGCTCTCAATCCCAAAAATTTAATTCGGCTCAAACCAGGCCAGTTTATTGTGCAGACGGACAACTTCACCAACAATAATCAGTGTCGGCGCAACAAGCTGTGCCGCAACAGCACGGTCCGGTAACGTTTCCAAAGAACCGGTTACAATTTTCTGTGTTTGTGTTGTTCCCTGTTGAATAATGGCTGCGGATGTGTTGGCAGGCAGTCCATGCGCAATTAATTGTTCGCAAAGTACCGGCAAACCCAGTAACCCCATATAAATAACAATGGTCTGATTCGGTCTTGCCAAAGAATTCCAGTCAAGATCGATGGTATTATTTTTCAGATGGCCGGTGACAAAAATGCATGATTGCGCATAATCGCGGTGCGTCAGCGGTATGCCGGCATAGGCTGCCACACCCGATGCGGCGGTAATGCCGGGAACGACCTGGAACGGAATGTGATGGCTTGTCAGCATTTCAATTTCTTCGCCGCCACGGCCAAAAATGAAAGGATCGCCACCTTTAAGCCTGAGAACCCGTTTTCCTTCTTCGGCCAGCCGCACCAATAACTGATTAATCGATTCCTGCGGCAATGTGTGACGGCTGCGTTCCTTTCCAGCGTAAATCCGCGTTGCATCGCGCCGCACCATATCCAGAATTTCCGCAGACACCAGCCGGTCATAGACCACGACATCAGCCTGTTGCATCAACCGCATGGCACGGAAAGTGAGTAAATCCGAATTGCCGGGCCCCGCACCAACCAGATAGACTTCGCCTTTGGGCGCGTCATCTTTCTCATTGTCCAATAGCTGTTGTAAATATGCCTGTGCGGCTTTGTCTTTACCCGCCAATACCATTTCGGCAAATTTACCCTGTAATGCTTTTTCCCAGAAAAGTCGTCTATTTTCCTGATGCGTGAATTTACGTTTGATCTGCTCACGGAATTCTGCCGCATACGAAGCCAAACGGGAATAGGCATGTGGAATCATTGCCTCCAACCGGGCGCGCAATACTCTGGCAAGCACGGGCGATTTACCGCCACTGGATATGGCTATCATCAGGGGTGAACGGTCTACGATGGAAGGCATGATAAAAGTGCAGAATTCCGGATTATCGACCACATTTACGGGTATATTTCTGGCTTTGGCAGATTCGGATACTTTGCGGTTCACCGCCTGATCATCGGTTGCGGCAATAACCAGTGCACAGTTGTCAAGGTGCCCGGGTGCAAAGCACTGCGCGAGATGCGAAATTTTATTGTGTTGTAATAAAGCCGTTAATTCCTGATTCAGCATTGGCGATACAACATGAACATCAGCCCCCGCCTGAAGTAGCAATGAAACCTTGCGCACAGCCACTGACCCGCCACCGACCACCAGACAGGTCTGATTCTTTACATTCAAAAAAACTGGCAGAAAATCCATTAGCCCCGAAAGCTGACTTCACCGATTATTGTGCGAAAGGATTCTGGCCTGATTGTGCTGACGCAGGCGGCGCCAAAGGTGAAGCCGGTGCGGATGCACCGCCCTGAGCGCCCTGACCCGGCCTTGATGCGCCACCCGGTGTACCGAAAGGCGATGCTCCGGCACCCGTAGCGCCTTGTTGTCTTTGTTGTGAAGTATTCGTGCCGCTGCCTGACTGCTGTGTATGAATAAACTGCCAGTCCCGGTAAGTTTGTGCTTCGGAAAATTTGGCAAAATGTTCCGGGAAATTTTCTCTTTTCACAGGTCTCTTACCCGAAAGGCTATACACGCCCACTATCCCTTTACGTGTACTTGCAAAACTACTGCTGGCAGGATTATTGGCATTATTTTGATTATTGCCTCTATTTTGACCTTGCGCCTGCTGCGGAACATCTTCTTCCTCAACAACCCCCCATTCGTCCGTCATCGTTAACGGGTCGATATAAATCTTTCTTAAATGACGAACCGGTACTGGTCCGCGTTTATCTTCCAGTAAATCTTCCAGCGATTCAGGATATTGCCTGATACCGGTCAACTGATTATTGTAATAGGACATGATCGCTTTCCGGAACTGCTCACCTATGAAAAGCAGTTCCAGTTCTTTTTCACGCTGCGACTTCGTTTGCCACACCTGCCCTGTTCCAGCCATCACCACGCCTGCGACTGCCACGGCAAATAACGCCCAGAGATAAATAAAACCTTTTTGCGCGCCCGTCATGCCTCACCACTCTTCATAAAATGTGCCGTCAAACGCCCTGCCGGTAAAACCGCTATGTACATCATAGACACCTTCTTCATCTTCATTCGGCGAGGGCATTTCTACCCAGGTTGTATTGCTCTCAGTCATCGGATCAATCGGAATACTGCGCAGATATCGCCTGTCCACCAGTTCTTCCAGATCAAGCGGATATTTGCCAAAATCCGCATAAAACTGATCAATGGCATCACGCATGATCTTAAGGTCCTGACGCAAAACAGCTTCTTTCGCTTTTTCAATTGAATCGAAATAGCGTGGTGCAACAATACTCAGCAAGGTAGCAATTATAGCCATGACCACCAGCAATTCGATCAACGTAAATCCGGTTTGAGTGCGTGCCTTAGTCATCAAATGCATCAGGTTTATGATCACCACTTATTATATTCAAGGCCGTTTAAGCCAATCATTTCTGAACGGGAATAAACATCAAAAACATCATCGCCTTCTTGTGGATTTTCCGCTGAACTCTCGTAACTGCGTTTTCCCCAGGTATCGGCCGCAGGCGTTTCTTCGATTCCCGCCACATCCATATCTTCAAACATCGGATCGCGCGGCAAGCGCCGTAAAAAATAAATATTTCTTGGTTCGGTGCTTTTAATATCGGGAACACCGATAACCAGATCTTCCAGTGTTGGCGGATAACCGGATTCGTCGGCTTTTTTCTCGATACGGCCGTCATCGACCGCTTGTTTATAGGCATCGATGGCATTGCGAATCTGACGCAGCGCCATGCGCAGTTCCTGCTCCTTTTCACGCTTTACAACCAGTTCCCGCAATGGCATTGCCGCTGTGGCCAGAACACCCATAATGGCAACCACAATCATTAACTCGATGAGCGTAAAACCGCGCTGACGGGATGTAAACATTAGAAACCTCATATTTACCGGCACGTTACTGAACTTTGATACTTGCAGGTGATGGCAATGCGATCTCGACCGATTCCCCACTCTCCGTATCTTCACCTGTCGCGCTTTGAACGCTGATCTCCGTTTCACCGGCATTTGGCGTAACTACTTTAAACCGTAATTGCGCGGCCATTCCGGTAGGCACATCCTTGCCAAACTTCACGGTATGGGTACCGCTGTTTCCATCACCGTTGAGCAACTCAAGCATATCCGTTTCGTAACTGACCTGCGCTTCAGCAGAGACCGAAGCTCTGGCGCCCACCATTCTGACGCGCACAGAAAACTCCTTGTCGAAAGTAATATTACTTGGAGCCTGAATCGTTAATGTTGGTTCACCTTCGGCGTTAACCGCAGTCTGCTGTGCAAATGGATTGGGAGAAACTTGCGATCTGTCTCCTGCAAGCGCCTGCGCACCTCTGCTTAATACAGACGATGCACCGCCTCTACCGCCTCCACCCACCGGCGCCATTGCGAGCGCCCCGGGTGAAGTCTTGCGTATCCTGACCGGCAGTTTACCGGCCTCATTGGACGTGCCGAAATGGAATTCGCTTTCCAGATTTGTCATGTGTGTAATATTGCGGACAACACGTGGCGTTATCAACAGCACAATTTCCTGTTTTTCACGCTTAATAGTTTGGTTTGAAGTCAATCGATCCAGCCCTGGGATGTTAATCAAGCCTGCAAGACCACTTACTGTGTTAGATGCACGATCATCAAGCAACCCGGCCAACACTTGTGTTTCACCGTCCTTCAATGTCAGCAATGTTTCTGCATTTGCTGTAGAAATAATCGGAGCCCTAGCACCGCCAGGTCCTGATTCAAACCCATTCAGATTGCTCACTTCAAGCTGGACTTTCATGGTTACATCATTGTTCAGACCAATAACCGGTTCTATATCCAGCTTCACACCGATATCAATAAATGTAGGCGTAGAAGTAACCACATTGCTAATCCCACCGCCGGCGACACTGGCTGAAAAAACAGGCTGTCTTGAACCAATATGGATTTTGGCCGCCTCACGATTCTTTACACGAATACGGGGATTTGCAAGGATATCCGCATTGGTCAGGCCTTGCGCGAAATCGATTACAACCTGATTATTCACCACAAAATTTCTGAGATTCGGAAATCCTCGTTGATCGAGAACCGTATTAATTTCACTCAGCTTAACAGCTCCGGCAGCAGCAGTTGCTGCTGTACCCACACCTGGAACAAAACTAAACGTCGTTTGTTGTGGAATGTTTGGACCAAGCTTAAATGAATTGTCACGGGTCACATCCAGAATAACCACTTCAAGCATCACCTCAGGTTCCGGCAGATCATTGAGCGACACCAGTTTCTCTACGACACGAATCGCTTCCAGGGTATCGCGCATGATAAAAAGATTGAGTTGTTCATTGACATAAATATCCTTGGCTTTAACCAACCCCCTGACCATTGCCACCATTTGTTTCACATCGGTATATGCAACCTGGAAACTGCGCACAATCAGTTCCTGGTATTCCTTTTGCTTGGCTGGCGTATTCGGATAAATCAACAAGGAGTTCTCGTTCAATCGGGTATACGCCAGCTGATTGGTCATCAGCAACAGCTTCAGTATATCCTCGACGGTATTGTCTCGCACAAATACCGATACTTTGGCTTCCTGCCGGACATCCTTGTCAAATACAAAATTGACCCCGGCCGTTCGTGACATAATTTCGAATACCGATTTAAGCTCAGTGTCCTTGAATTCCATCGACAATGGTTTTTTAAATGCCGTATCCAGCGTCAAGTCCATACTCTCGGCGCGCGTAATGCGTTTATTCAGCTCTTTGAGAAATTCCCGCGCCTGCGGTTGCATCGGATTTTCCTGCAATACTGCTCTGACAGCGTTTTCAGCGCCCTCCAGATCGTTGAGCGCCAGCAATTGCTGTGCATATTCGACAGAGGCCAGGTGATGACGCGCTTTATCAATTTCATCCAAACCCATCTGTGCTCTTTCGTTATGGGCAAACAAATCCAGTATTCGATAGTATTGTTCTTCGGCCAAATCAAGATCGCCCGACAAACGTGTATTATTTGCATCAGTGAGCAGCCGACCGAGTACGGCATCACGTTGACGCGAAAGCACAGCACGTATTTCCTTATTATTTGGTTCTTCTTCAGCCGCCTGCTCCAGGCGCATTAATCCTAATTCCAACTGACCGCTTTGAATCAATTGCTGACCTTCTTCAAACGCCTTGTTGCGGGTACCGAAAGTCTTATTGTTAATTGCGCATCCATTAAGTATTAACGCCAGGATTAATAATAAAACAGCGCATTTTTTATTTCTCATCGGAAAGTCCCTGTTTGCTTATCATCATTAATAGGAAGAGTTTGCTTGGCATTCAGCGGCAAATAAGTCAGCGTAACAGATTCATCATTGATGGTATCCAGCCGATACTGTTCATCGATTTTTTCACCAATTCCGGCAATAAAATTCTCATCATTTTGCGCCAGAAAAACCCAGGTTTTGTTACCTTCAATCGCCTTACCAATATATTTAAACTGCAATGGCGGCGGTGTAGGTGCAGGCGGTGGAGCCTGCTTCACCTGGGCGCGCTGCTGTTCCATGATCGCCTGCTGCTGCGGAGTAATTGGAGGGCGCTTCGGCACCCATGAAGTTGACGCAAAAAGTTCTCCGGCGCGTGGGTCGAATTTTCTTTGTCCAAGCTTTTCGATATCGAGATAGTCATTCCTGACTTCTTGCGTATTCAATCGTATCGAGGGCGAACGCGTTGTTTTTTTCGATTCCACAGGTTGCACAGGATCGATAATCATCTCTTCTTCGTCTTCAACCATGACCACAGCAATCAATGTCGCCGCCAACGCTATACCGATGATCATCTTACGCTTCTTCTCAGCCGGATCCATTCCGCTCACTCATTCAGATAAAGACTCATTTCAAAACGCACATCCAGTTGAGTGGATTGCACGTTGTCACGCTTTATGGCAAAACCCGTGATCGCCAGAGCAGGGATGACTTCCAGCGTTTCAGCCATAAATGCGCGAATTTGGGAATAGCGCCCCCTGACTGGTAAAATCACTTCGTACCGGGACAAACGCCAATCCCGTTCAAATGTCAGCCGAAAATCACTGCTATTGATCTCAACACCCTGTTTATGAGCAATACGCACCAACTCACGAATCCAGAACGGAGATGAATCAAAAGACGGGAAAAACTCATAAAATGCCTGCAATGCCTGATCATTGGTTAATTTCTTCTCAACAACTCCTTCACTACCGGACGCGCCTGATTTTGCTTCCAACGCCAGGCGTTCCGCACGCTCCTTGAGTGTTTCCAGTTCCGATTTTTCCGGCAAGACAGCACCGAGAAAAAAAATACCAGCCACTACCACCAGGCCCACGCCAATCTTGCCCATATTTCCAAGGCGCGCCGCTTGCCAGCGCAATTGCTGCATCAAACGGTTGCCATGGATTTGAATCGAATCGTGCTTCAGTATTTTGCGTTCCATACGGTTGTTAAAAGAAAATCAACAGGACGATGCGGATTGTCCTGCCTAATTTTGTAATTGACAAGATGCGCTTTCTCAAAAATAACTTCGCGCTCCATCGCTTCTATAAAATCAAGCAACACTCCCATATTTCGTGCTTCTCCACTGATGCGCAGGGTGCGGTTTGTTACATTCGGCTGCAATGCCAGCAAGGCGACATCTTCAGTAATAATATGTTCTATGGAATCAAACAACGGTTCCCAAGGCAGATTGATTTGATCCATAATGGCATTCGCTTTTTGTAATTCCTTGCCGATTTCCTGACTGAATTCCCGCGTTCGCGATGCCGCGCGTGTTCGCGTGGTCACTGTCGTTCTGGGCTGTTGCTGCTCCAGCCGTTCGACACGAACGCTCCAAAAACCGGACTCTTCAGTAATCTGCCTGAACTGATAAAAAACTGCGAGTAGAACAATCAGGCCGAAAAACAGCAGCGCGATATCAATACTCCTAACCTGCTGACCACTATAGGGAAATACCAACTTCAGACGGGACATGCATCCTCCTTCGCATTCTCTGAGACCGTCGCAGGATAATGTGCCGGAACGGATATTTTCTCCGTTTGCAGTTGTACAATGTGCCAACCGCTCTTGTCAGGCAATGTCAATTCCGGATGTTCAGGCGCGAACAGAAAAACCTGTTCATTAGACGCCTTGTTACCGGACAAAACCGCCTCCTGATCAAGTGCCGCCCATAATTCTTCCATTACATCATGCAAAACACGCTGATTGCGAATACTCTGCCAGATTCCATCTTCCATCAGTGCAACACAAATACGCCCTGTTTCCACCAATGCCACAAACGATTTTTGAGTGTTCAGTGATTTGATCCATCTGTCCAGAACGGCGGTCAGATACGGTTCAATGCCTTTGAGCTTGATATGACGACTCGTTGTCACTTCCTCCAGCCTGGTCAGTAATTCTTTTGAGATTGCCGCGCAGATTGCGCCATGTACCGGACTCCATGCACTGATACTGAGTATCCAATGATCAACCCGCGAACCGTAAATTTCACGCATGCGGAAATCTGCATAGCCTAGCACTTCATCGGGTGATGTGATTTCAGCCTGTGGCGGCAGCGTTACATACCGGACAAAGTGATTTGAAAGCGTTACAGTCATTCCTGCCCCCGCAGCATCCTCCGCGAGCATGTGTTCAAGTTGCTGGACTGGCAGCAACCAGGCAGGATGGGCATCCTGATTATCTTGAAAAAATTCAGTCACAACAGGCAGACTGACCGGTTTCAGTCCACGTTTTGTACGAACCAGATCAACCCGTCCCGGCGATAAATATACTTCAAAATGATCACGCCACAATGGTGACACGATTGGCTTCCTCCAAACTGGTTGATCCATTTCTAACCATATCCAAAGCTGCTTCACGCAAAAATTTTGTGCCGTTATTTCTGGCGGCTTCTTTAATCTTGCGTATAGACGCCTGTGCGACAATCAGCTCACGAATTTCATCATTCAATATCAATATTTCCGAGATGGCATTACGCCCACGATAACCGCTGCCACGACATTGACCGCAGCCTTTTCCAACCCGGAACACATAACTGCCTGCCGCTTCAGGATCAATGCCCGATTCACTGATGAGTTCATCTGTCGGACTTTCATCCACGGTACAATGCGGACATAACAAACGCACCAGCCTTTGCGCCGCAATACCATTCAAGGCAGAAACAAAACTATAAGGATCCACGCCCATATGCGAGAAACGCCCGATCACATCAAAGACATTGTTGGCATGCACCGTGGTAAACACCAGATGTCCGGTTAACGCAGCCTGGATTGCTATTTGTGCGGTCTCAGCATCACGAATCTCACCGACCATGATTTTATCCGGATCATGCCTCAGAATTGACCGCAGACCGCGCGCAAAGGTCAGTCCCTTTTTTTCATTTACAGGAATCTGCAAAACGCCTGACAGTTGATACTCTATCGGGTCCTCAATGGTAATAATCTTATCGCTACCTTTGTTGACCTCCGAAATCGCAGCATAAAGCGAAGTTGTTTTACCGCTGCCTGTCGGCCCCGTTACCAGCAACATGCCATAGGGTTCCGAACTCAGGCGGCGTAACGTAGCGATATCCGTCTGACTGAACCCCAAATGATTGAGCGTCAGCCCTTCCACATGGTCTGACAAGGCTTGTCGATCCAGAATACGTAAAACCGCATCCTCACCAAAAATACTCGGCATTATGGATACCCGGAAATCAACTTCCCGCCCCTGGATTGAAACCTTGAAACGGCCATCCTGCGGCACGCGCCGTTCCGCAATATCCAGCTCGGACATAACCTTGATCCTGGAAATGACCTGTTCGGCCAGTTCGGCGCCCTTAATAACGCCTATGGACATCAGGACACCATCTATGCGGTATTTAATCGACAACGCACCGATTACCATTTCCAGATGGATATCGCTGGCTTGCGATTTATGCGCATCATAAAGCGTAGAATGAACGAGCCGGACCACCTGACTGGTGCCTTCATTGATCGTCTTTAAGGACAGATCCTCGATACTGTTCTGGATTACATCCAGATTCTGATCAGGCAACACATGATCCATTGCCCGCATCGTTTTTTCCTGCTGGGTAAAGAAAGCTGTCAAATCAGCAGGGTGAACCAGGCGCCATTCGACACGCATCTCAAAACGCTCTTCAGCCCATTGCCGTAATTTGGATGAAAATGGATCGCTGACGACCAGTAAAAAATTATTGCTCTCGCCCCTGAACAATACGCACTCATTGCGCACGGCTTCGGCAAAAGGCAATATTTCAAATGCCGGTTCCAGCTCATGGATTATTTTCATTTCCAGCGCGGGAATATGCAGTAAACGTCCCAGCTCCTGTATCAGTTCCCGAGGTGAGTATCCGTTATTCTCTTCCAGCATCTCGATGACCGAAATACCCTGCTTGAGCGCTTCCATCCGCAGATGACCGAGATACTGGAGATCCAATGATTGTTTTTCTTCAGATTGCATGGGTGGTTCGATCAATTGATACTACCGGCCAGCTCAAAAATAGGCATATACATCAAAATAATAATGCCGCCAATAACAATGCCTATAACCGCCATTAGAATTGGTTCAATTAGTTTCGTCGTCCATTCAACCCAACGCGCAATTTCTTCATCGTGAAAATTACCGATGCGCTCCATCATATCTCCCATGAGCCCTGTCCGCTCGCCGACTCTTAACATGCGATTACCCACCGCGGTTGTCAATCCTTCAGTTTCCATCGCACTGGAAATCGTCTGTCCTTCGCGAATACGCTTCGCCGCAGCTTCAATTCTGGGCATGAAATGTGATTGCAATAGTCCACTCACCATTTCGAGTGCTTGCGTAATCGGAATGCCGCCTCGCAGCAACATGCCCAATGTCTTGTAAAAACGGGCTAATTGATAAACACGCATATGCTCACCAATAGCTGGAATTCGCCACAATAGTTGCATCACGTAGGTACGAAACGCTGGACGACTGACAGCATAACCGAAAACGCCCAGAAACAAAATGGCAAAGACAGCCAGTTCCCAGCCACGCTCTTGAACAAAATGGCCCCATTCTATGAGTAACACAGACAACCAGGGCAAATCAGACCCCATATCGTCATAGATTGCACTGAATTTTGGCACCACAAAAACCAGCAGGAAAAGTGACACCAATAACCCTACAACCAGTAACAACACGGGATAGATAGAAGCACCAACCAGTTTTTTACGGACAAAATCCATTTGTGTCTGATAGGTCACAAAACGGGTTAATGCTTCTGCGAGATCACCGGTTCGTTCACTCGCACGAATCGTTGCAATATACAACATTGGAAATGCCTGAGGGTGCGCTTCCAAAGCTTGTGAAAAAGTTATTCCTTCGTAAAGACGTGCGAGCAAATCATGAATGGTTTTTCTATTGTTCGCATCCTGTTCTTTATCAACCAATGTTTCCAGACATTCCACAAGACTCAATCCCGCCGTAAGCAGTGACAACAACTCCTGACTGAAATGAACCAAAGGAAAACGCGTTGTTGATTTAAATGAAAACCCGGTAAAACTGCGTTTTACGCTCAGCACCATGCCGCCCCGGTCGATTACCTGGCGACGCGCTTCCTCTTCACTGTTCGCTTCCAGTTCAAGGTTTACTGCTCCCTGCCCGGAAATGACAGCTTTTACTTCATAGCGCATAGTTCAATCAATCTGCTTACCAGTTCGTGATATCAGCCGCTTCTCCTTCACCGCCAATTTGACCATCCCTGCCCATGGAGAACAGATCAAATTCATTATTCTCGCCCGGATATTTATAAACATAGGGGCGGCCCCAAGGATCATCCGGTGGTGTTCTTGACAAATAAGGGCCTTGCCATCTGGGTTCATTATTGGGCTGCACCACCAAGGCAGCAAGTCCGTTCTCAGTCGCAGGATAACTTCCGACATCCAGACGATACTGGTGCAACGCCTTCTCCAAGGCATCTATTTGTGCCTGAGCCATTTTGATTTCAGATTTGCCAACCTGTGAAAAATACTTGGGCCCGACATATGCTGCCAACAGACCAATAATAACCATAACCACAAGCAATTCAAGTAATGTAAAACCACGGACAGAATTAACCATTCGCTGTTTATACCAATGATGCATCATTTCCAATCCTCTCAACGCAATAAATGTTTAAAAAACCTTTAGTACACCTTATTCAGGCTATTTAACAGACCAACCGGTTTATCTACGCAGAATCGCCCACCAGCGACCAATGTTCAACAACGTCATCAATGAAGCTGAGACATATGTCCATGCAGCAGCGCTTAAAATTCTCCGCGCATGTCGTTCATCACCTTTTATCAAGTATCCGCCCTTTTCCAACATGGGCAATGCACGTGCAAAACTGGCATGCATTTCCATCGGCAGTGTAACCAAATGTACCAACGTAGTTGCGCCCAGCGTCAATAATCCCCCAATAAAAAATAATACCCCGGCCGCTGGCATGCGTGTTGCAACCATGATCAACGGCGCCAACATTAAAATCGCAGCACCAATCTTTTCTGCCGGCGCAGCAATTTGCACCAAACGCGTACGCAGCTTTAAAGGCAAATAACCATCGCGATCCTGAATTGCATGACCGACTTCATGAGCCGCCACGGTAATGGCGGTAAGTGACTTGCCATTAAATTTCTCAGGCGTCAACCTGACCACTTTATTAATAGGATCGTAATGATCGCCCTGCTCGGTCACTTCAACCTTAACAGATTGTAACTTAGCCCAATCCAGTAAAATGCGCGCAAGTTCTGCTCCTGTTCCGGGATAACGATTCTCTGGATAGCTGTATTTTTCGAGCGTATGCTTAACCCAGTAGGAAGGTCCGTAAATTACTGCTACGACAATGATAATGATTAAAACATAAAACATGATTATGCCGGATACATTATTTCAAACGCTGGCGACCTCAAAAAACAAATTTATGCTGAGCGAATAACTGCTGCTGATAGCAGTTTGATTCGTACCAACTGCCTGGACTCGGCCTCATCTCAAAGGCAGCCATTTCCGAATTATAGCTATTTACCGATACCGTATTCATTCAACCAAGAATATCAAATAGCGAAATGAACACTCTGTGATTTTTGTCACCGTTTATTATATACAAATCATATCCATGTTAATCGTTTACTATTACAGTATTATAACCAAATGAGCAGACAACCCTTTTCAACCGCACTCAAATTCAGCCGTTTTTATTAACAGACGACTCGCAGATAAAGTGATATGGTTTTATCAATGGCCCGTCGAAACAAACACAACAATCAATAGACTCTGGGGCTGATTTGTTTTTTCCGCATGGCGTCATATTCGTTCTGAAAGAAAAAAGCCTCTTCGCCAAATGCCGGTTTCAACTGATCCAGCCAGGTCGCATCCGGATCGAACCGAGCAAAAAAGGGATGCTGCACCCAGTCCGGATTTCGCGCCTGCAAAAAACGCAATACAAACACCTTCTCACCATTGATTTCTGTAATTCCCTGTATTTCTATTTTTCCAGGTCCTGTACTCATTGATGGACCGCGCACTGTCCGACCCAACCCTGATACCCCTTTCAATGCCTCACGGTACACTTGCCATGCGCGTGCCAGCGGCACCTCAAAATAACGACGCGCGCCCGTATCACGTTCAACAAACATGTAGTACGGCACCAGGCCCAGACGTACTTGTTCACGCCACATATACGCCCAAGTATCGGGATCATTATTGATATGATTCAATAATGGGGATTGAGTTCGAATAACAACACCCGATGCGCGCAGGCGCCTTATTGCCTCGTGTACAGTTGGCGTCGCCATTTCACGCCAATGATTAAAATGCGCCATAATCGCAATATGTTTGCCTGCTTTGACCATTCTCTCCAGCAGCAATAGCAATTGATCCGAGTCTTCGTCATTGACATAACGCTGCGGCCAGAAACTCAATGATTTGGTGCCAATACGTATCGTCTGAATATGATCCAGCGCTGGTTTTAACAATGGTTCCAGATAGGTAACGAGATGATCGGTTTTCATAACCATTGGATCGCCGCCTGTTATAAGCAGGTCGCTGATACTTTTATGCTTGCCCAGATAACTGTGCAATTTCTGCGCTTCCTTATTGGAAAAACGCAAATTTTTGTCGCCAATAAATTGCGCCCAACGAAAACAGAAACTACAAAAACTATGGCAAACCTGACCCTGGCCTGGGAAAAAAAGGACCGTCTCACGGTATTTATGTTGAATACCTTCTATCGGTTCGCTATCTTCATAAGGCACATTCAGTGACTGCTGTTCGGCAGGATGCGGGTTCAACCGTTGTCGGATTTCATTTGATTTTTTTAGAATAGCACTGCGGTCACTGGAATTGCGCAAGATTGTCGCCATTTGCTCGAAGTCATTTTGCGACAACATTCCTTTCTGCGGAAATACCAGTTGAAAAATTGGATCATCGGGCACTTCTTCCCAGTTGATCAAGTGATCTACGACGTACTTGTTTACTCTGAAAGGCAAAACATGAGCAACCACCTTCATCTCAAAACGTTGCGCTTCAGATAACCGATTCAATGCTTCAATCTTATCAATTTGGCGTTCCGTATAAACCTGAAAATGTTCAGGTGCATCGTCAAACTGTTCTGCGAAAATCTGTTTTTTTAAAAATGGTAACACGGGTGTCATAACATTCTTTCTCCATTCTAAAAAATTGCCTTAAGGAGAAGTTGCCACCAAAATTAATCATAATGAATGACAAAGCCATATTTCTGTTTTATAAGACAAAATTAAATCGCCGCTTATCTGTCAATAAGCATTGAATTCCTCACAAAAAATAATTACACGCATCAAAATATCAGGCTTTCTAACAATAATCCAACTAAAAATAAACAATTTTAATAGCCAGAATATATTTATTCTATTGGTCTAAAATAGAAAGTATTCCAATTTTTCAAGTCGTTAAACTTGGCGGGAAAATTTTATTCAGACTTGCTGAAACAATGTTTGCAGCCATGCATTATGGCCACAAAACATTATCTATTTCAGAGTATTAATTATAGAATGTTAAAAAATTAAAGACAGCATTATACCATGCGCATAACAATCGCCTTCTGCCACATCCCTGACTGGCAAAATTTGAAACATTCTCACAGGCCGTGGAAAAACGGCTTAAAGCACAATCGATCTGCCCGAAGAAACAAACTGAAAAGCAAAGTCAAACATCATAAATAAGCATTATGAATTCATTTTTAATGCAATAGCCAATACAGTTAATTTCTAAAACGGCTGGCTTTGATACTCTGACCGCTTTATACCTCTGAAGTGCCACACACTAATATGCCACTCACATCGACTGAAACTATATTCCTTATTTTTCATAAACATAGTCCATACTGGCACGTAGAATACAATAGCACAAGGCAACCAAATTTCATTTCTCATGATCTAACCCAGTCCACAAATAAACGAATTAGGACATTTTTACCCTATTTGTAGCGCCATCCCAGAAGTCAAATAGTTTATACAATAATTCATCAAAACAAGTATTTGTTTCTGATTGATGACACACCTAAAGTTTTAACCCAAGTACGCACTTATACGCAATACAGGAAAATGCCCATGAAAACTCATCAAGCAATTCAAGAAAGCAGCTCCCAACTTATGAAATGTAAAATAAAAATAAAAACGCGAGAGGGTAAAAGTCTCGTCTATCACGGACTTTTTAAATCCACTACTGATGCAATCCTAGACGCAATTAATCGCTTTGATATCATGACAATTTTTGTTAAAGCAATGTAGACAAGTTATATTTAATCGCCCTGTATTAACCAGCACAGGCCATAGGCTATTAGGAATCAACTGTGCCGTCAGCGTGATGCCCATACTCAATATCAAACTGACCGGTTTCCAGTGCTGTTTTGAAGTTTGCATCAGTCAATCCGGATCAACCGAGCATTCGGGAATCGAGCTTTAATCGGTCTCTGCACAATCGCACCGCTTTTTCCATGCCGTTAAATTAAGCGTATGACCTTGCGTATTGAATATGCAATTCGCTTAAGTAGAAGTTTCTGCCATATTATTCCCGCTTAATCCACTTTGATCTTTCATGCAGGACAACGACTTATCATTTAAGCAAATGTCTTTAAGCCCCTAACCGCGTCAACCCATACACACTCACATTGAGTCGCCCACTCTGCTATTATTATTCAATTAAAATTAACCCGCGGCACCTGGACAATGAAAGCAGAACATTCATGCTGTGCTTATCTTGGTGAACAACTTTCACGTTATGCATTCGGAAACAATCACCCTTTTGGCCCGTTGCGCCATAACGCTTTCAGTGAAGCATTGTACGAGAAAGGTCTTGATCGCGATGTCGACATCCTGAAACCCGTTTCGACCACGAGAGAAATTCTTGAATTGTTTCATGGACATGAGTACATCGAAAAAGTCAAAATCATGTCAAAACATGGCAACGGTTTTCTTGACCAGGGCGACACACCGGCTTTTATCGGCATGTATGAAGCAGTTCTAACGGTTGCAGGCACCGTATGCAGCGCCATTGACCGCTTAGTCAATAATGACCATACCCGGGCATTCATACCGATTGCCGGCCTGCATCATGCACGACGCCATATTGCAGCGGGATTTTGTGTCATCAACGATTGCGGTATTGCCATTGAATATTTGCGTCACAAACACAACATTAACAGAATTGCGTATATCGATATTGATGCACACCATGGCGATGGCGTTTTCTACAGCTTTGAGAATGATCCCGATCTGATTTTTGTTGATTTTCACGAGGATGGGCACTTTCTGTACCCGGGAACCGGAAATACAACCGAGACCGGGAAAGGCGACGCCAAAGACACCAAGCTGAATATTCCGATGCCGCCCGGTGCTGACGATAAGTTATTCATGCAACTATGGCCTCAAGCTGAAGCATTTATACGTTCCGGAAAACCCGAATTCATATTAGTGCAATGCGGTGCCGACAGCATAAAAGGCGACCCAATTACACATCTGGCGTATACTGAGCACGTACATCAACATGTGACAGCAAGCATCTGCCGTATCGCTGATGAATTTTGTGGTGGCCGCGTGTTGGCGCTCGGCGGTGGCGGCTACAATCTCGACAATATCGCCAAAACATGGACTGCTGTTGTCAATGCCATGATCGCAGCGGACCAACCCTGAGAATCCTACCTGGATAACCGATCCGAATAGAAATCCGCAATCCAATGTTCATCTATTCATGTCAGCAATCTATGCTTTTCTCAGATACATACCGGGCTCGTACTCTTGAAATTTTGGATGCACTGTTATAGCGACAAAATCTATGGGTAGCGCCCCAGATGCACATGCCTTTTGGACCTGCCGCCTAAAAATGGAATCATGATTACTGTTCGTTATTAGAAAATACCCGGTCAATTTTGAATAATTTCTTGTCTAAATAGTATTTATTTGAATTTTCTGTTAATATACACAATCAAGTAAGGTACTACTTTCAAGGAATAATCCTGTTTTTTTATCACCCCCTGACCTCTCTTCGGATTTCCGACTATTTTCTCAAGAATGTTTCTGTATTTTATAGTGACAAAGGTTAGTGGCAATGCTTGATATGTGCTGTCTCATCACATTCATTAATTAGTCTTTGTCGATAGTTCCACAAGTACATTCTTTTCATCTATTTTAGGAAATTAACGTGTCATTCGAAGCTCTCAATTTACATCCTCTGATATTAAAAGCCATTCAAAAATCGGGTTACACAGCGCCCACACCGGTACAAAAAAACGCAATACCGGAACTCATTTCAGGAGCGGATGTCATTGCATCCGCACAAACCGGCACAGGAAAAACGGCCGCGTTTATGCTGCCCGCCCTGCACCATCTGGCAGAACCCTCCAAAAATAGTGGTCGCGGGCCGCGCGTACTGGTTTTAACACCGACGCGTGAATTAGCTGAACAAGTATCAAATGCGGCAAAAAACTACGGCAAATATCTGTCGCGCATGAACATCGTCAGCATTCTTGGCGGCATGCCATATGCGCTGCAAAACAGATTATTGTCGCGACCAGTCGATATACTGGTTGCCACACCCGGTAGACTTATTGATCATATTCAACGTGGCAACATCAATTTTTCCCGCCTTCAGATGCTCGTTCTGGATGAGGCGGACAGAATGCTCGATATGGGTTTTATTGCCGATGTCGAACGGATTGCATCCGTCACGCCAAAAAACAAGCAAACGGTTATGTTTTCTGCAACGCTGAATGCGGCAATCGAGAAAGTTGCCGCACGACTGTTAAAATCACCCAAGCGCATACAGGTTGCGTCACAGAAAGAAAGACTCAACAACATTGAACAGCGCCTGCACTATGTGGATAATCTTTCTCATAAAAACAAACTGCTCGATTATATGTTAAGCGATGAAACACTCAAACAAGCGATTGTTTTTACCGCAACCAAGCGTGATGCTGATCTCCTTGCAGACAATCTGTATGCCAGGGGTCACACTGCTGCTGCTTTGCACGGCGACATGAATCAGCGCGAACGCAATCGTACGCTGACCAGACTCAGAAAAGGCGGATTGCGCATTCTGGTCGCAACGGATGTTGCCGCCCGCGGGATCGATATCTCCGATATCACGCATGTAATTAACTTTGATTTGCCCAGATTTGCCGAAGACTATGTTCACCGTATCGGCCGAACTGGCCGCGCAGGTGCAGCCGGCATCGCCGTTTCTTTTGCCACCAATAAAGATGGCATCCATTTGAAACGTATTGAACGCTTTACGGGCCATTCGATTACTTCTCATATTGTCCCCGGCCTGGAACCCAGTTTCAAACCCAATCAGCGCCCCAAAAGCTTGAAAAAATCGACCACGGCCACGCATCAAAAACGAAAAAGTGCGGTAGCCGCTTACGGAAAGCGCCAGGAATTTAATCCCGAATTTAAACGGTTCTCCAGAACTTCAAAACTGTCGCAGAAACAAAGGCAACTTTAAAAACAAGCACCAACACTTTTGATATCTGCTGTCAAATACGGAAGCCATAGCATTTAACCCACTAGCAATTTTGCAGCTTGGTGGACTTGAAACAAACCTGATCAGGTATTGTCATAACGGCTCGATGTTTCCGGTTTTCGTTGAAAACCGGAAATGTTCTGCCAGCGAAACTCAGACGCAGATTCATAAAGCATGAAGATTACGCTCTTGTATTTGACGTGCACCTGCCGCGTACACTGGCACATCCATTGAATCCGGCAATATCGAATTGAAAACGTATTTTAGGTATCGCCGCCATCAATTACAATCCGGTTTCTACCCGCAGCTTTTGCCTGATACAACGCCTTGTCCGCGTTGCCCAACAGCGCTGCACCGATTAATTCGTATTTCTGGCCATCCTGTTGCACCAATGCATGCAAGTTTCTCAAGTTGGCCATGCCGATCGAAATTGAAATCCGGAACTGCTCGTCTCGAAAGCGATGCGTCATAGTAAAAACTGTCTGACGCAAGCGCTCGGCTATCTCATGAGCGAACTGCAGCGTCGTTGCAGGTAGCGCGACGACAAACTCTTCACCCCCATAACGCGCCACAATATCACAGGCGCGCACATGTGTTCTGATCAAATCAGCGACGCAAACCAACACCTGATCACCGGTTTGGTGGCCATACTGGTCATTGATACGCTTGAAATAATCCACATCGAGGAACATGCAGACAAGATCATCATCCCAGCGCAGACTGCGTGCAATTTCATCTTTTAAGCGTAAATCAAAATACCGGCGGTTATAGATCTGGGTGAGCACATCCTGATAGCTGATTTCCCTGATTCGTTGCTGGTTAAGGCAATTTTCTATGGCAACCGCGGCCATCATCGATAATTTCTGTAAAAAAAACGTACCCACGCCCTGAGGAAAACGGTTGCTATCATGACTCAAAAGCAGTAACGCCCCGATAATTCGTTCGCTTCTCAATAACGGCAGATAGGCTGCGCTGCGAGTTTGCGCTTTAGTCTGTAAACTGGACACCATCCATTGGTATTTTTTTAGGACTTCCGTCCCCAACAGCGGCTCTTTGATTAAAGAATCGACAACCCCGGCATCCTTGACAGGATCTACAATCAGCAACCTGTGCGCATAATTCGAACGCTCCTCGTCGCCATGCTCAGAAAAAAGACGTTCGGCATCCTGATGCTGATCGACGAGACACAGCACAACATCCATAAGCTGAAAGCGCGCGATGAATTCCGACAGGAGAAGATCTCTTAATTCTTTTGGTGTATTGGCGCCAATGATTTCAAAACCAAATGTCTCGTATAATGCCTGTTTCCTTTCATTGTCTCTTACCTTCTTAATCAGATTGTTTAACTTGTTTTGTAACAGACGGTTTTGCTCGTGGACAGTGGAATTCATTTTTTTAACCGGCTGTTACAACTATGATACCTATGACAGCCTTAGCAATCGTAGAAAGTCGATAATAAAACCGGCGCGAGTATTGTTATATTTGTCTTAACCTTGCTTATTTTTTAGGGCGCCCTGCTATGTCGAATTTGGAATATCGTTTAGCATTCGTCCGTACAGGCACGCATGCAATTACGCTTGATAAAACAGTGGCATCCGGTTTTGATCAAACTAATAAACCAGAGCGGTGTATTTTACAACAAGTGTGTGTAAAAATCAGTGCGCACACTTGCTTAACCGGTTACCCGCTTTACACGTTCATCTACATGCTTAACCGTAATTGAAACGCTACCATTTCAAACATATTCTGGCCGTTTTAGCATTAAACAAAGATATGAAGGATTTCAATTTTGCTGCATACCGATAATATAACTATACTGCAAAAACCAGTCAGGCTCAGTATTATTGGTAAATATCTGGGCCAATTATTGATTGTTCTGGCGTATCTGACTCTTATACCGCTTGCGGCATCACTGTATTTCATGGAATACAACTTTACCGTTCGATATGCAATCACAGAAATTATTCTACTGATCGCAGGCTTGCCGCTTTCACGCATTAACGCTACCGCCAATATACAAAACAACGAAGGCCTGGTCATCACCGGTTTAATTTTTATTTTGACGCCCTTGATCATGACCATACCCATGATGGGCAGCGGTCTTGATTTTATAGATGCTTTGTTTGAAGCCGTATCCGCTTTTACAACGACCGGCCTTTCTGTTGCAACCGAACTACAGCTACAACCGCTTACTTTTCTGTTCGCCCGTTCCTATATGCAATGGATTGGTGGGCTGGGCATCGTCGTTTTGACCATTGCGCTGCTGTTAAGGCCAGGCATTTATCTCAGAAAACTGGTCGAACTGAACGAAAACGAAGATATTGTCAGTTCAACACTGCCTTATGCACGGCGCATATTTATGGTCTATGTTTTGCTGACAGTCATATGCATAGTCATGATCTGGATTGCCTGCGGTAATTTTTTTAATGCGGTCACACATGCATTTTCAGCGGTTTCAACAGGTGGATTTTCCAATTTTGATAATAGTCTGGCGGGCTTTGATTCCCCGTTTGTCTCCATCAGCGTGATCCTGGGTTGCGTCTTTGGCGCACTGCCCTTGCTGTTATATTTTCGCATCCGGAGATATCCTTTTTGGGCGTTTTTCCAAGATGCGCAAGTCAGAGCGATCACATATTTCGTCCTGTTTACGAGCATACTGCTTTTTATTGTTTTAGTGCATGATTCACACATAAAGGCCACAGAAGCCCTTTATCATGCACTGATGATGGCAATTTCTGCGCAAACGACGGCTGGTTTTTCTACCATTGATATCTCGCTTATCGGTGCTCATGGCATGTTAATCCTCATGATAGCCATGTTTGTGGGCGGCTCACTGGGATCAACCGCAGGGGGCGTAAAGCTTTATCGTATTTTAATATTCTGGAGAACGCTTCATCATATGCTGCAGAAAGCAACCACCACCCCGCATGCTGTGATAGCACCCCGTCTTGCCGGAAAAAATCTTGAAATCGATGAAATCAGCAAAGCCCTGCTGGTCATCTTGCTTTTTTTCTTTACGATCATTTTTTCATGGCTTGTGTTTTTATTTGCCGGCCACGAACCCATTGCCGCTCTGTTTGAGGTTGTCTCAGCCACAGGCACCGTTGGCCTGAGCAGCGGTATTACCAGTGTGGATTTGCCCTATTACCTAAAGCTGATACTATGCCTGTGTATGTTACTCGGCCGCCTTGAATTCATCGCCTTCTTGGTTCTAGCCTATCCACTGACCTGGGTTAACAGGAGATCTCGCGCATGAGAATAGCATTTGTAGGTGCAAGTTCAGTCGCAATAGCCACTGCACGCAATCTCAGTAAACAAGGCCATGACATTATCTTGATCGAAATAAACAAGGAAAAGATTGAACAACTGACCGATCAACTCGACTGCGGTTTTATTCATGGCGACGGAACACGCCCGGATATTTTGAAAGAAATCGACCCTGAAAATACTGACGTCATTTTTTGTTCCACCAGCAACGACCAATCCAATATTATTGCCAGCCTGGTCGCCCGGTCACTCGGATTTAAAAAAACAGTGACCAAGCTGGAAGACCCGGAATTCGATCATATCGCCATCGAACTGGGACTGGAAAGCATAGTGGTACCCTCAAGAACAATCGCACGCTATCTTTCAGACATGGTTGAAGGACGAAACATCCTGGAGATTTCATCCATCATCAAAGGCGATGCAAGCGTATTTTCTTTCGTAGTGCAAAAAGAACTGGAAGTACCGATGAATCAGTTGGATCTGCCCGAGGAATGCCGCATTATGTGCATTTACCGGCAAGACGAACTGTTACTGCCGCATGAAGACACCCGACTCATATCAGACGATGAAGTGGTGATAATCACACACCAAAAATACCTGACAAAACTCCGTGAACGGTTCAATCGGGACATGTAGCAAAACATGTCCCGCACGCCATCCATTTCATATTGTGACGGGTTCGCTGCGCTTATGCGTGTCATGGCAATGCGTACAGATGAAACAAATTGCTAAATTTGCCACTCGAAAGGGAACGTTTATTCGCTAAAATAGTTTTTTGGCGATTAACAACAAATATCTTTAATATTTGAGATATTCTCATATATCTCCATTTTATACGATATATAATTTATTTACAGGTAAATACTCATTATTGAAAGGTCAACAATCGATGGAGCTTGATAGGATAGCCGTGATTACCGGCGATGTAATCAGTTCCAAAACAGTAGCGACAGAAGCCTGGTTAACGCGGCTAAAGAGCGTACTGGACAAATTGGGGCAAGAACCGCAAAACTGGCAAATTTACCGAGGCGATAGCTTTCAGCTCGAGATTGCCTCAGCCGAGACAGTGTTGGAAGCGGCATTATTAATTAAAGCCACCCTGAAAACGGTAAAAGGCATTGACGTGCGCATGGGTATAGGCATCGGCACGAAGTCTTACGCAGCGGCTCAAGTAACGGAATCAAACGGTGAAGCTTTTGTTTATTCCGGTGAAGCATTTGAGTCTCTAGCAAAACAAAAAATGACTATGGCGATTAAATCGCCTTGGCCGGAGTTTGATGAAGAAATTAATCTACTGCTAAAGCTGGCGTTGACATTTATGGACAAGTGGCTGGTAAATTATGCCGAGGTTATAAGGGTTTCGTTACTACATAAAACACTTTCACAAAAAGAACTTGGCGCTAAAATGCACATCGCACAAAACACGGTAAGCGATCGGCAGTCGCGCGCGCATAAAGAAGAATTGTTGGCTTTTGAACGGTTATTCAGGAAGAAAATAACACAATATATGGGATTGCAAGATTAATGCTGCGTAATGAACACATTGAGCGCATAGGCAATACACATGACATTATTAATTAAATTATTGATTGTGCACCTTATTGTAGACTTTACTCTACAATGGAGAACAATGCTGGCGGATAAGCAGAACCTGCGGTTTCGCTCTCCCTATTTGTATTTGCATGGCTTGTTGCACGGGTTGTTGACATTGGCAATCTTGGCCGATTTAAATTACTTTTACGGCGCTCTGATAATTTTTGTCTCGCATACGATTATTGATGGATTAAAATTAACTTTGCAGACAAAAAATAATGAAAGACTACTGTTTTTTGTCGACCAACTCTTGCATATCGCAATTTTAGTGGGAATTGCGCACTACTATCAGCCAATTGCCTTTCTATCGATAACAGAGCACGATTATTTCTATCCACACCTGCTTTTTATTATTTATTTAACGTTCCCGGCTTCTATTGTTATTCAGAAGATATTTTTAAAGTGGGATCTATCGGATATTGCCGCCAGTGCGTCTTTAGTGGGCGCCGGCGCTTATATCGGCATTATTGAACGCTTCATTATTTACGGCGCCGTAGTTACCCTAAACTGGAATATTATCGGCTTTTTACTTGCAGCCAAATCTATTTTCAGGTTTGGCGATATGCGCGATGCACACGACAGGAAATACACAGAATATATTTTTGTTGGTACATTGCTGAGCTTTGTTTCCGCCATTTTATGTGGCGTGTTATTTATGTTGTATACCGGACAGTCTTTAACATCCCAACCGTAATGTTCGGTTTAAGGAAAAAAACGGCACAAAACTAGTCTGACACAGGGTGCCGCTCCCAACTAACCTCAGCACATTTCAAGGCGAATCCTACCGCAGATTTACCAGATCCTCCGAAAAGTGCAGTCTCCAACTCAGTATGGATGATGACGCCATGTGCAATTGATCCGGACGGACAGTACACGGCTGGCTTCCAGGTTCCACAGTTTGCGTGTGAGGCCGCTACCGGAGACTTAATGAGATCAATCTGTTCCTTGGTTTTCCAGACTTTAGCTGCATAGACTTTAATGCCTTTGATGCGATTGTTGCCTTTATTCTTACTGTCACAGACCGCGAGCCCTCGGACATAATATCGCGAGTTGCTGTCAAGCGATGCTTCTTTTTTATTGCCCCAGTTCTCTCCGGGACATTCCTGCCAATACCAGCCTGTTGGCGTATCCGACCCGTCATTCAGGGAACGCAACAGGGTCTGGATGCGACAGGGAAGATCGCCTCCCTCTTTCCATTCCAGGCCGCGCATGGCAAACGTATTTGAACTCACCTTCGTGATTGTGGCCTGTTGTTTGATCCCGCTTTTTCCAGAAATGGCGGTCTCTGAGTCCGTGCCAACTTTGAATCCTACTGATTCAATAGGGCCCACTTCGGTACGGCTTTGCGCGTCAGGATTCATGAATACACACAGAATTCCTAAGATTGTCGATAGGGTTACAAATGTGTTGGATCGTCCTTGCATACTTGTTCTCCTTCTGTCGTGGTGATGTTGATGAAAAGAAAGAGGCTCAAACCAGCATTTCCCCACATTACTGAACAACCACCGATTCGCCTTCTAACTCATCAATATACTTTTGAATCATTTCATCGGTAATGTTTTCCTGAGCTTACTGCCAAACACCCTCTCGCTCAGCAATATCGTCCCCAAAATTGTTTTCTCAAATGAGGGGACTCTCGCAGCAATAACTATCTTTTACCCGCCTACACGTCAAAACACTTGATTTAACACCAAACAGAGAATTACTACACGCCGTTTAAGTCATTCAAAAATATCTTGATACGTTCAGCGTTGGCACCCATATCGCTAATGCCGATACGCGAAACGGAACGCATGTCAACGATTGATTTGCCTTCCCTGGAAGAGATGCGAATCACAACATCATCCTTAAAACCCATAAACCGGGTCGTGTCGGTTGCTTCGATAATGCCATTCTCCGCTGTAGCGGCAACAATTTCCCAGCCGCGTTCCTTGGCGAGCGCGACGGCATTCTCAAAAACCTGGGCCGGATCCTTATCAATGATTAACGGGCCAAGGTCTGGATATCCAATCTGCTGAAGTTCGGCAAGCTGAACCGGTGTTTTCCGATCAAGCGGGTTGTGGTCCGCTGTGCGCACCGCAGCAATCGCATTGAAAGCCGGCGGATTCTGCAGATCGGTCGTGATATCATGAATGCGCGGGACACTATATCCAGCCTGGATGGTCTGAAAAACAGGCGCCACAACGGCAAGGCCCAGTATTAATCCTGTGATTGCCAAGAGTGCGCCGGTCACTTTAGTCTCAACTGCTGAAATTATAGCGAGAATGCTCACAATGGCTGATAACACAGCCATCATACCAAGCGCTGCTCCGCCGATCAGGATAACCAGTGCCACTTGGTAATTTAAAATCCCAAATCGAAATCCCAGAACAGCCAACGCTGCGAGTGTTGCGGATATACACGCATGTTTGAAACTCCAGCGCGCAAACTCCGAACGCTCCTTCTTTTTTTCTTTCATCTTTGTTGTTGCCTTGCTCAATGAGGATCACACAATAAGCGCCAGGCTTTGCATAGCTGCAACGCATAAACCCGACCGTTTATGAAACATCATATCATCCATTATCTCGGGAAAACAATCGACCTTCTGATATGTGAAAATAAGCAAATTGATACCCCTAAAATCAGGATGAAGACTACACCTTTAAGTTCATGATAAATTTCTACGCTCGAAAAAAGAATAAACAGCTCCTGGAAAACGTGTTATCCGTACAAGCCGTAAACTGCACACATCAAAAACATCCATGGGATCAAATAAAGCACATAAGCCAGTTCTGCCACTGGAACTGAGTGCCACCCAGTCCTTCAAGAATGGCAGCAATTCAGAAAAAAAATGCCTATAAACCAAAACAGTTTATAGGCATAAAGAGAGTAAGTTGATTTACACTTACTTGAGGGAATTAGTAGTTAATGATCGGCTGGTTTTTCTATCACTGTGATTGAGATGGAACCCACCGTTATCGACAATAAGAATCGGTAATTAATCGAAGAAATGCCGATTGCTTCACTAACATTACCAATTAACTTAAGACGCTGACATCATCCCAGCTGATCTCGCCCGGTTGCACGCCAACCAGAGTAATCGATACATCCGAACCAAAATTGATAATAAAGTTGCCACCGTCATGATGCACGTGAGAAACATAACTTGCCAAATGTTCTTTTGATTGCAACCCGAGGCCGGTATCAAATACCAGCAAATCTCCTTGTTGAGCACTGAAGTCATCAATATGTAAATGCCCCGCTTCACGGAAAATAAAATCATCTGCGCCGTGCCCGCCATGGGAATGCTCTCCACTGCGGACAGCAATTAAATCATCACCATCCGTATAATTAAAACTTATCGTATCGGTAATTTTAGGAACAATGCCATTTGACGATGAGCTGGGCGAAACTTCCCATTGCTCGGACACCCGAAAATAGATGCCGTCATCATTTGCATCGGAGTAACGTGTAATTTCAGTACCGAATGGCTTGGTCTCAGTACGAATGACATCATTACCATCCACTGTATAGTTTTTTCTGCCATTATCATCAAGCGATTTGGGTTTTAATGAACCGTCTTTTAATTCGTAAACAGCCGTTACCTGACCATCAGTGATATCAAATTTAAACGCTTTGTGGTTACCAGAAAAACTGTCATCACTGAAGCCAGAACTGCTGTCGTCATTGCGGCTTCTACCGTTATCGTCGTTAATGTCATGGAAGATTCCATCATCATCGCTGTGGCGACCGCCATTGTCATCAGAACGTGAATTCATTTTATTTCTCCTAACAGTAAGTTAATTTAGCTAACAAGCAAAGTACGCATCGGCCTGTCTTATATTTTTGAATCAACTTCAATTAAATCGCGTTGTGTCAGTAACTGGTTCAACCCAGGAAGAAAAGTCCAATCAGAAATGACATGAAACAAAAAATTATTTGTTTCTTAATAACAAGAATACTTTGCAGTAATCTTAAAGCTATTATATGTGTGTAATTTTCACACGTCAATATATTTGTGTAAAAAATTTACACGTATTTTGAATTTTGTTGTTGTAGCATTAAAACTTTGAACAAGACAAATAGGACACTAGCAACGCAAATCAATGGAATTCTGAAGTTCAACAACACAGCGCTCAGTCAGAAATAAAAGCAATGAGGACGAAACTTATGCCATCCGGGATAAATGCAGAAGCCGAACATCAACTTATCATTGGTTTCTAGACAAAATAGTGCAATAACGGTGTGATCGTTTTCGGATGGCAGGTATTTTTTCGTCACATTACGTGATCGAAAATTAACCTTATTGATCGAATTTTTTAACTTTTGTGCGAGACTGTATTCCTGATTTGCGCTAACGCTATCCGGCCATTTGCTACCAACAACAATCTTTAACAGATTTCACATACAACGTGAATATACTCACATCATTTTTAATTGACTTCCTGAATAATAATCAGAGAGTAATTTTTATTTTTCACACTGTGCGAATATTTTTTTAGGAGTAATAATCATGTCAATAATTCAGAATGTTGCTGGCAGTTTATTAGTAAAGTCTTTAACGGATACAAGTTTGAGAGACGCCTACTGGGATTTGATGTACATCTATAAATTTGGTTTGCCAGAAATACCGGTGCCGGAAATTAAAGGACCATTTCCGCCCGAACCACAACCTGATCCGTCACCGATCGAATTGTCCGTACCGAATTCCTTATTAAAGCACGACCCAGATCCACAGCCTGCAGTTTTTGGTGATCCCGACCCTCAACCCAATATTAGTCTCGTTGAAAACGAGTTATTCGATAATTTCAGTCAGGATGTGCAGTTAATCGGTTTAATCAATACCATCGACTTTATTGGTTAATGTTTTCGGAACAAATATTGCTGCGTTAACCGCCAGTTTTTATGATGCAGCAACGCTCCTTGTTCATAAAAAAATATGAACAGGGGCTTAGGGGCTGTTCTCAATGAGTGAACTGAAATAATTCGCTCATTGGGAACAGCGCCAAGCCCAAATGCGGCCGGGCCTATGAAGTTGGCCACTTTTGTTTATTAAATTTTACAACTTAACTTTTAGCCAGAAAAACACGGAAGCCTGAGACAGGTTTCCCCCCCGTCATTCAACAAAGCAAACTTGCTGATCACATTTTTTGCGAACAAACAGCAACGTTAACCCTGCCATTCTGATTGGCAGTTATCTATTCAGCCTGGTCGGCGTGTTATAATCCGGTCGGTCAGTGGAAACAACCTTGGGAAAAATTAATCTTTTATTCCGTGTTTTTTCTGACTGCAGTGGTGTTGAGCAGGGCGTTTAGAAACTTTATGCTTGCCGCTACGGCGATAGAAACAGGTTAAAATGCTCATTTACGATGCAAAACTCCGCTTCGTTACCCGTTTTTACCTTGTACCGGCTGTCTCAAAACGTTTCTCAACCATCTGGCAGATACAATTGACATTAATTCTATGCAACTGTTTTTTTAAAGGAAAAGATACATGAAAATAACAAAATTGCTGAGTATTGGCTTAGTTGCAGGTTTGTTACTTGCTACCGGTGCCGTTCAGGCGGACGTGAAAAACTTTAAAGTTGTCATCAACGCTTATGACACCACTATTCCTGAATTGAATATTGAAGGCGTGACGGTAAAAGATATTCGTGCATTTAATGTTCTGAACGAACCGGAAACGATTGCGGTACACAAAGGCGCTAAAGTAAAAATCGTTGTGGAAAACAAATCGCCAATCAGCGAAGGCTTTGCAATCGATGAATACGGTATTCAGGAAGTCATCAAAGCGGGCGAAACCAAAACCATTTCATTAGTTGCCGATAAAGCCGGCGCTTTCACCATTTGGTGTCAACTGCACCCGAAAAACATTCATCTGCCCGGCACATTGAATGTAATTGAATAAGAGATTCCAGAATCTCAAAATTCTACCGAATAAAAAGTCTTTAAATGGTTGATCATGGCCGGATAGATATCCGGCCATTTTATTGTAGGCAAAGCAATTGATATACAGTATTCTGAACACACACGAATTGTGGCATTGATCACACCCTACCAGACTTGATGATAGCCGTTGCCCGGCAGTTGAAACAACATTTCCTCAAGATACGCATTGAACAATTAGTTAGTCCTGCAGTTACTATTGAATAGTCAGTGCGCGCTTGAATAAATTGCTTTTATACCCATCTTATAAACAATATACGCAAAAAATTATTGTTTTTGTCTATATGCAGCCCTTTCAATCAAATTATAATTCTTACTTGACTTAAATAATTGGCTTGCGACCGTATCAGTGATAATTTTTCAGCAGGCAACTATCTTTTCAATACTGGATTTCTAAAAACTAATCGTTGTCTATAATTATCTGAATATTCAATCCCTTTTGACTCGATATTACCGTGTTTAACAAATTACATATTGCCACCTACAATATCCATAAAGGTTTTTCCAGTTTCAATCAGCGTTTGATTGTTCATGAGCAACGCGATTGTTTACGCAACCTTAACGCAGATATTGTATTCCTCCAGGAAGTGGTCGGACATCACACCAAACATGCAAAGCGTTTTTCTGACTGGCCGGACGGCAGTCAACACGAATTTTTTGCCGACTCAGTCTGGCCAGAATCAGTCTATGGAAAAAATGCGGTGTACAAATACGGGCACCATGGCAATGCCGTACTGAGCCGCTACCCGATTGTTTCATGGGAAAATGAAGATATTTCCGCGCATCGCTTTGAAAGCCGCGGCCTGCTCCATTGCGAAATCAGCATACCCGAATGGGATGAGAATCTGCATTGTATGTGCGTTCATCTGGGATTATTCAAAAAAGGCAGACACATTCAGCTGAAGGCGCTAAAGAAACGCATCAATAACCTTGTTCCCCCGCATGCACCATTGATAATTGCCGGGGACTTTAATGACTGGGGTGAAATGACAGGCCCCATGTTGACAAACGCACTCGACCTGACAGAAGTTTTTGAATTTACAAATGGCAGGGTTGCACGCAGTTTTCCGTCCGCATTACCCATACTGCGGCTTGACCGCATTTATGTCCGTGGATTTCACATAGAAGATACTTGCGTTCATCATGGTTATCCCTGGTCAAGAACTTCAGATCACGCCGCATTATCGACCAATGTCATTCGCAGATGAAGCAAACCGATTATACGGATGGAAATAAAATCAGGCTCTTGCACAATGGCAGTGAATATTTCCCTGTACTGGAACAGGCCATTGATTCCGCAAAGCTTGAAATTTATTTTGAAACGTATATTTTTAAAGATGATCTAACCGGGCAAAAAATTGCTGCGGCACTAATCCGCGCTGCAAGAAAAGGCGTATCAGTGCATTTGCTCATCGACGGATTCGGCTCCTACATGCTGCCGGAAAGCTTTATTCAAAACATGCTGAATGCTGGTGTCAGGGTACTGGTTTATCGTCGCGAAGTGCTTTTTTTTAAGCTACGCCGCTACCGGTTGCGCCGTATGCACAGAAAACTTGTGGTCATTGACGCACGTATTGCTTTTGTAGGCGGCATTAATATTGTTGACGACACTATTCATCCGTATGAACTGGCACCACGGCTTGATTACGCTGTTTCAATTGAAGGACCGCTAGTGGAAAAAATCTATGCGGCAGCAAAACGCTTATGGTTCATCGTTGCCTGGGCACGGTTTAAAAAACGCTGGGTCAGTAAAATATCTTTGCAGCTCGTTGGTGCGCATCAAGGCAACCAACGCGCCGGTTTCTTGATACGCGACAACCTCCGGCACCGGCATGCTATTGAACAAGCCTATCTCGACGCAATCAAAAATGCGCAAAATGAAATCATTATTGCGAACGCCTATTTTCTACCCGGCATACACTTCTGCAAGGCTTTGAATAAAGCAGCCCGCCGCGGTGTTAATGTAATACTTTTTCTACAGGGAAGAATTGAGTATCGCATACAACATTACGCAACACATGCGCTATATGGGAACTTGCTTGATGCAGGCATAAAAATTTACGAATACCACAAGAGTTTTCTACATGCCAAAGTCGCAGTCATAGATCGATATTGGGCAACTGTAGGTTCGTCTAATATCGATCCCTTCAGTTTGATGCCGGCGCGTGAAGCAAATGTGGTGATACAGGACAAGATTTTTGCCAATCAGTTAAGAACAAGCCTAAAACAGGCCATGGCAAGAGAGTCCTGTTTGGTGGATCGCACCAACTGGCGATCAAGATCCATGTTGTATCATGCCATCAATTGGTTCAGTTACGCTATCATTTATTATGCTCAAAGCTTGCTAGGGTATGGGCAAACAAAAATCAGCAAAAACGAAACTGCATAAAAAATGGAACTGAGTACAGAAAGACAGCCAGAACAAATAGCAAGAGCCGCTCAGATATTAAATACAGGCGGTGTCGTTGCTTTTCCAACCGAGACTGTATATGGCCTGGGTGCAGATGTCTCCAACGACGAAGCAATAAAAAAAATTTATGAAATTAAACAGCGTCCGGAAAATCACCCTTTGATCATCCATATAAGCAACATGGCGCAATTGGAATACTGGGCGCAAGATATACCCCTATCAGCACGGATACTAGCCGAGCATTTCTGGCCCGGGCCGTTAACATTAATTCTGAAACGCAGCAAACATATACCGGATAGCGTTACCGGCGGCCAAAATACCGTTGGCATCCGAATTCCCGCTCATCCTGTTGCGCTGGCATTGCTCGATGCACTCGGGCACAAAAAAGCGCTTGCAGCACCATCGGCAAACCTTTATGGCAAAATCAGTCCCACTTCTGCAGCGCATGTATACACCGCATTACATGAAAAAGTGGATATGATACTGGATGGCGGCGCTTGCGAGGTTGGACTGGAAAGCACTATTCTGGGTTTTGACCAAGATACTGTCTCAGTACTCAGGCCAGGTGGAATACCGGTAACGGCAATTGAATCGGTCATCGATAAACCGGTAGCACTGATAAAAAACCAGACACCGCAAACACGCGTATCCGGTTCATTACCGGCTCACTATGCACCTGCGACACCGCTTAAACTCTATCCTGCTGATACAATCTTACACGAGGCGCTAAAGCTTTCTAGACAAGGCGCCCGCTTGGTTGTTATCACATGGTCCGAGATTGCCTCACTCCCAGTGAAAGATTCAAATATTCAACATGTACGCATGCCTCAGGATCCCGTCAGTTACGGCAAAGATCTCTATGCAGTACTTCATCGCCATGATACTGGCGAATTCGCGTCTATCCTAATGGAAACCCCACCGGAACTACCGGCATGGCTTGCGATCAGCGATCGTTTGCAACGCGCAAGTTATTCACACACTTAAACAACAAACACTATGAATACAATAAACACCAACAACCCATTAAAGGCCGTGCTATTTGATGTTGATGGCACGCTGGCCGACACCGAACAGGATGGTCATCGACCCGCATTCAATGCAGCATTTAAAGATTTCGATTTATCCTGGGACTGGGACATCCCTTTGTACGGGGAACTATTACAAGTTACAGGTGGGAAAGAAAGAATCCGGTTTTACATCGAAAAATATATGCCGGAGGAACTCAATAGAAACAATCTGGATGAATGGATCGCAGATTTGCACAAAACCAAAACCCGTCACTTTAAAAGACTCATGGAACAAGGCGATATTCCATTGCGTCCAGGTGTTAAGCGCCTGATTCATGAACTTCGGGATAACAACATTAAAATTGCCATTGCAACCACCACCACACCGGAAAATGTTTCCTATCTGCTGCAATCCACACTGGGCAATAATGGTATTGAATTATTCGATGTCATTGGCGCCGGCGATATTGTTCCACAGAAAAAACCTGCACCGGATATTTATTTCTGGGTTCTCGATCAACTGAAACTGGAACCTGCTCAGTGTATCGCAATCGAAGATTCCGACAATGGACTGCGCGCAGCTTGTTCAGCAGGTCTGCCAACGTTAGTTACCGTTAATGACTATACCTGTCAGCAGAATTTTGACGGCGCTGTTGCTGTATTGACCGATTTGGGCGAACCAGACCAGAATTTTGAACAAATTTCCAGTCCAAGTATTCATTTCGAAAAACAATGGATAGATGCAGCAGCTTTGCAAAAGCTTGCCAGTATGTCAGTAGCATGCAAATAGCCGGTTATAAAACCACGCGTGAGATATGGAATGCCTGAGGGATGCTTGTAGCTTAAGCCCTGGGTCGCGCCAGAGCATCTTGGTCGCTTTTAATCCCTGTGAATAACAGTTTATTTTGCCATCTGTTTTTCACGAATTTCATCGAGTGTTTTGCAATCAATGCACAATGTCGCAGTCGGACGAGCTTCAAGACGTTTTAATCCAATCTCGATACCACAACTTTCGCAATAACCATATTCCCTCGAATCTATCTTGGCGATGATTTCATCAATTTTCTTGATGAGTTTGCGTTCACGATCGCGGTTACGTAATTCGAGCGTCATATCGGATTCCTGACTCGCACGGTCATTGGGATCGGCAAAAACCGTCGCTTCATCCTGCATCGTATGCACAGCTCGATCTATATCCTGGCTCAATTCAATTTTCATACTCTCCAGTATCTTGCGAAAATGCGCAAGTTGTGCAGGGCTCATATAGTCCTCACCCTCATTTGGTTCATAGGGAGTAGCATTCTTATTCTGTAGCTCTTGCGGCATATTGAGTGCTCCTAATTTCTGGTGAGAAAAAAATTAAAATTCATGCTCCAATTTAACATGAAATTATACAACAATTTATTTTCCATGTTACAACACTCACTGTCATAAGTAATGTAATACGAGCTTTTCAGCAAACCATCGGGTTATGCTATTTTTCATTGACGACAATGGGTTATGTCTTTTTAAGACAAAGTTTTTCACAGAAGTTGCACTACACTAAGTAATAAAGGATAATTGCTGGTTTTTTATAATGTGAGCGCAGTGGTTTTATAAGCCAAGGAAAAACACGATGAAAGCAGAAATCCATCCTGATTATCAGGAAATAACAGTTACTTGCAGTTGCGGCAATGAGTTTAAAACACGCTCTACCATGGGCAAACCTTTAAACATTGAAGTATGCTCCAGTTGCCACCCTTTTTATACCGGCAAACAGAAAATTGTCGATACCGCAGGCCGCGTTGAGAAATTCCGCCAAAAGTATGGCACACAGATACCCAAACGCACGAGCCGCACAGACAATGGCGCCAAAGCCAGTACTTAAATCTATCCCAGATTTAACAAGGAAAGCGAAGCGATCTTGTTTACTATTAGCGCAAAGTTGCACTGTTAATCTATAAACAGATTGTTTTAGCGCTCATCTGCGCACAACTGGCTGGTTTGAATGAACAAAGGTCAACACTGCATTAGACACGCGAAGACGGACGAACAAGGAATAAAGTCAGGAAAATTGCATCTTTGCACACAATGCAATTAATAATGAACCGCCAACCAAAAGGTCTCTTTATCCGGATCCGTCCAACTGACCCGGTGTTTTTTATGTGGCGGAAGATGGATAAAATCTCCTTCCCCCAGGCGTATTGTTGTTTGATCTGCAAAAGTCAGTTCCGCACTGCCTTTTAATACCAGCACCCATTCATTTTTTACTTGATCATACCATCCGTTTGTGGGCGAACGATGGCCTTTTGAAATAATTCTTTCTATCGTTACAGCTGCACTACTAACCAGCACCTCGAACACTTCTTTTTCAAGGTCGACCGGAACTGCCGAAAAAATATTTTTCAATCCTGTTTCGCGGTTTCTCACAACAAATCCCCATATAACCCGCTTTTAAGAAATTACCTCAAATCCATCGTCATACTGCGAGCTTACCCATTTAATACCGTTGCAGCGATTTTCGGGAAACTAACCGGTCCGAACTGAATTTATTTGAAAGCTTGAGCAGCTAATAACGCAGACACTCACAAGAGTCAATGGTATTACCTGCTCAATTCGTTAGAAATGAAATTAATGATTTTTTACAAAATCAACCAGCTTTTGGTATGTAAATAAATAATCTTGCCCTGAGAGCGGTGTGTGGCATTGCACACAGTTCAAATCATTACTTTTTTCTGTGCCATCGGGATCATAAACAGCAAATCCCCAATTGCCCGTCCGGTTTTCAGCTGGATAGGCGTCATCCCAGTTATCACGGTTTTCCATCACAGCAACGCCCGTCAACGAATCTATCTCAAAAACACCATCATCTCCTGCCACAGGCTTCCCGTCTTCGCCAGTTTTTGTGCTATAGATTTCCATCACCACAACAGAGCCCGATGCGCCAGCCTGATTCTTCTTATAGCTGGCTATCGCAGTTTCATTCGCATACAGTTTGGCGACCTGTGTTTGGTTTGCGCGATTAGCGGTCGCATATTTTGTGAAAGCCTTTTCATAACCTTCGGGGAATTTGACATATTCAGGATCCCCTCCGCTATGCGCATAAATAGGTGTAATTGCAAGTATCGCGACTGCTATTTTCAAAATGCCTTTCATAGTTTGCTCCTTTTTTATAAAGTCCGTAACACAATCATAACAATATTTTTATTCTTTCAAGCCTATTCCGCCAATGTCAATCACCAACCGTATCGATAAATATATCACCAGCAAAGCCAATCCCAAATGGAACATAAATTGAACCGGTTTTTCCTTGATTGCATCCACTAATGTTTTATTTTTTCCTTCTTTTTTCAAACGCGCAAATTCCTCACGCATCCTGATTGTCCGCGCGTTCTGGTATTCATCCAACAGTGCACGGGCTTTCTTGAACTGCCCCGCATCTTTCAACCAGATTGCAGGCATTGACACTCCCCAGTTACCCGCCGAAGTTTCATAGTAATCTATTTCATTGTCAGTCAAAAGCGTGCGCACATCGTTCGCTTCGTCTTCAGAAACACCATTGAGTTTGAATAAAATTTTAGACATTGAATAAAAGCCTTTGTTAAGCTGTCCACACCAAGCAGAGATTTTCTGCTCAATTGATGCTATCTTTGCCATCATCAGATTGTCAAGCATAAGTCAAAGAAACCTATTCAAATTAAATACAGAACTCATGCAAAAAACTATTTTAATCACAGGTTGTTCAAGCGGTATTGGCTATTGTGTTGCCAAGTCACTGCATGAACGGGGATATCGCGTTTTCGCCACCGCGCGCAGGAAAGAAAGTGTCGAAATTTTACTCAGCGAAGGATTGGAGAGTTTTCGTCTGGACTTGATGGACTCAAATTCCATACACTTCGCCTTTGAAGAAGTCTTGCGCCGAACGGATGGACAATTATATGCACTATTCAATAATGGCGCCTACGGTTTACCGGGCGCAATTGAGGATCTGAGCCGCCAAGCATTACGCGACCAATTCGAAACCAACGTGTTCGGCTGGCAGGAACTGACCAACCTGGTATTACCCGTGATGCGCAAGCAGGGCTATGGCCGAATCATTCAAAACAGCTCAGTACTGGGATTTGTCTCCTTGCCTTTCCGTGGTGCATACAATGCCTCAAAATACGCCATCGAAGGACTCAGCGATACCATGCGTCTTGAATTAAAAGGCAGTAACATTTATATCAGTTTGATTGAACCCGGCCCGATCTCCAGCAAGTTCAGGGCCAATGCGGTTACAATGCTGGCCAAATATGTCGATGTTGAAAACAGCATTCATCAGGATAGGTACAAAGCCGTTCTCAAACGGCTTAACAAAGAAGGTCCGGCAGTACCTTTCACGTTGCCACCCGAAGCTGTTCTTAAACGCGTTATCCATGCACTGGAAGCCAAAAAACCGCACCCAAGATACTATGTCACCTTTCCGACGTATTTATTCGGCATACTCAAGCGCATCCTCAGTACCCGTGCACTCGACCTACTGCTCGCAAAATCCGGGGACAGCAATTGATCGACAGTTCCTGCAGTTGAACAAAAAAAACACCTCACTGAAACAGTGAGGTGCAATGGCTTCGTCACGAACTTATTCGCTTTGCTAATAACTACTAGAACATACAACAGAACAACATGGGAAAACTAAAATGCCTCAAATTTCCAGGCGATCAACTTATTGTCATTACCAGCCCATACCGATATAACCACCTAACGTCAAACCATCAATTTTAGCGCCATCCAAAGTGCCAACAGTATAGTGGTATCGAGCATCAGCACCGATATAAATATCTTTCCATACGTTATATTCAGCGCCCCCGCCAAACATCACGCCGGGATCCAAGACGGTAATGGATTCAGAAGGTGGGCTTATAACATGTATAGCCAAACCGGCCGGGATGATCCAAGGTCTGAATTTTGAACCTTCCATGAATTTGATTTTCGGTGCGGCAGTCAGTGTAAATTGACTGACGGTAACCCCTCTAGGATTATCTGGAAAACCGGCTAACTGGGTTGGTTCGTTTCCAAGTGCATTACCTGCCACCCCAGTTTGAAAATTTTTGTATTCAAACATGACTTCGGCCAAAACTTCTGTCCGCGGCATCAAACCCCATACATCATTTGTCAAGCTGAAATCCAGGCCTGCACCGATATACCAAGCATCTCTGTCGGCGCGATCCTGCGCACCTACAGGCGCAACCCGACTTTCTATAGATACAGCGTTATGGGTATGGTCGCTACGCGCCCAACCGCCACGGAAGAAAACGCGGTGGCGCTTATCTGTACCTGCTGTTGTCGTTGATGAAACACGGGATACTTCTTCGCGCGCAGCTGTCGCCTGCGCCTTGGCTTCAACAGCGGTTTGTTTAGCCTCTACGGCTTTTGAATCCGATTCAGTTCTAACCTGCTGCAATTCGCCTTGAACGGCTCGTAACATATTCTCCAATTCCTGAACTTTCTGCTCCAAAGCCCGGGTTCTATCATGCGCCAATGCGTTGGGCACGAATGTAATCATACCAACCAAAAGGAGAACCACGACCAAACCGCTCCCCAACCCCTTTCTGTCAAAGAAATATTTCATCCAACCCTCCAAAATTGTGTATTTATATAATTATTGTTAACTCAGTACGTTCTGATTTTTATTTGAAGCCAGATATCGCCCCCCTACACTAATGTGCAATATGGGATGTTTTTTTCACACTTTCTCTTTTATTTTTTTACCGCTACAGCACATTGTTGCAGATAATATGTAACCGTAACGCGTACAGCTTTGATCTGAATCAAGCTAAGATTAATTTGTTTCACTTTTTTCAAATTCATGATTCATACACTGTCCCCCACTTCTTTGTTTCCGCCACTGGAAGCAGCTTTATCTGATCCCAACGGACTACTGGCCATGGGCGGCGATTTATCCCCCAGGCGTTTGATCAATGCGTATCAAAATGGCATTTTCCCCTGGTTTAATGAAGACGAGCCGATACTCTGGTGGAGCCCGGATCCACGCATGGTGCTATTTCCCGGCGAACTGAAAATTTCTCGTTCGCTAAAGAAATCCATCAAAAAAAACAACTACATCATTCAAACCGACCATCATTTCAAACAAGTCATGCAGGCCTGTGCGGCACCCCGTAAAAACCAGGCCGGCACATGGATTCATCCTGAAATGATTGCCGCGTACAGCGCACTCCATGAAACCGGATTGGCCCATTCCGTGGAAACATGGATGAACGGAGAACTGGTGGGCGGACTTTACGGCATCGCATTGGGAAAAATTTTTTTTGGCGAATCCATGTTTTCATGCGTCCCCGATGCATCCAAAATCGCATTCGTGCATCTTGTCAGACAACTGGCGCAATGGAATTTTGTTTTAATTGACTGTCAAATGAGTACAATGCATCTTGCATCATTAGGTGCACGGGAAATTCCTCGAACGGTGTTTAGTCAGCTATTAAACACATGGATTAAACAGTCTGTACACGGTGAAAGGTGGGATTTTAGCAACATGAATGATTTACTGTAATGAAAACGCTCAAATATCACACAACCCAACCCTATCCATGCGGTTATTTATCTGACAAAATGGCGCGATCGGAGGTTGTGGCGCCAGAATATCCAATTGATACGGCAACATACGGACGATTAATGAGAAACGGGTATCGCCGTAGCGGTCAATTTGTCTATCGCCCCCATTGTGAGCAATGTCACGCGTGCTTATCGGTACGTGTTAACGTTGCCGCATACACACCCAACCGATCCCAGCGCAGAAGCTGGAAAAAGCACCATCATTTGGTCGCCAAACAGCATGAATTGTATTTCGACGAAGCACATTTTGCGCTTTATCAGCGCTATCAGACTGCACGGCATGCGGGCGGTTCCCTGGATCAAGACAATCGAGAGCAATACCAAAATTTTTTGCTGCAAAGCCATGTCAAATCCAGACTGATCACATTTCGCGATGCTTCACAATTGAGCATGGTCAGCATTATTGACGAGCTGCCTGACGGGTTGTCATCCGTCTACACCTTTTATGACGCAGACATCGCTCAAGCAAGCCTGGGCACATACAATATTTTATGGCAAATACAACTTTGCAGAGCACTGGATTTGAACTATCTCTATCTGGGCTACTGGATCAAGGAACACAAGAAAATGAATTACAAAGCCAATTTCCGGCCATTGGAAATTCTGGTCGGAGATCAATGGCTGCCTTTTGAGCAGATCAACGGCAAATGACGACGCGTCATAATGTGTTAGACTATGGTTATTCCGATACAGACTTGATCGAGCCGGTGATTTCTTTTTCCTCGGCTTAAAGACATGCTCTACTCATTTCTACGCCCGTTTTTATTCAGGCTTGACCCCGAAGTCGCACATTGCGTCACATTCAGCGCCATTGAGAAAGCATTCAATCTCGGCCTCCTCAAACGCCGGACCATTCCATGCCAGCAACGTCACATTATGGGCATAACGTTTCCCAATCCCATCGGGCTCGCAGCAGGGCTGGATAAAAATGGAGCATATCTGGACGCTTTATCAGCGCTGGGCTTCGGGTTTATTGAAATTGGAACGGTAACACCGCGCGCGCAGCCTGGCAATCCTGTACCGCGTATATTTCGGGTTCCGCAAGCCCGTGCACTGATTAACCGCCTGGGTTTTAATAATCATGGCGTCGATCAATTAATTGAAAATATTAAAACTTCAAGCTACCAGGGCATATTAGGTATTAATATTGGAAAAAATTTCGACACACCCATTGAAAATGCGGTTGAAGACTACCGTATTTGTTTGCACAAGGTATACCGTTACGCCAGCTATATCACGATCAACATTTCTTCACCCAATACACAAAACTTGCGGCAGTTACAATCGGCAACGGCGCTGAATGAAATGCTGTCAGAATTAAAGTCCGAGCAACACAGTCTGTCCCAGAAGCACGGCAAATACACCCCCCTGGTGGTTAAAATAGCGCCCGATCTTGACACTTCACAGGTAGAAACCATTGCCAAGTTACTGATCAAACATCAGGTTGACGGTGTTATCGCAACCAACACCACACTCTCCCGCGACGGAATAACACATCTCGCCATATCGCACGAAAGCGGCGGCCTGAGCGGCGCACCACTGACACAACGGGCTACAAAAATCATCAATCTCTTGCATCATTTTCTGCAGGACGGTATTCCCATCATTGGTGTCGGTGGAATTATGTCGGCAAAAGATGCTAAAGACAAAATTGACGCCGGCGCTTGTTTGATACAAATTTACACCGGATTGATTTATCAAGGGCCTAATTTGGTACACAAAATCGCAAACGAAATCTGCAAACACCCCGATTTGACCAAATAACGAAGAAATCGGCAGGCGAAATCAAAAAACTGGTCCGAATCGGTTTTGTAACGCAAAATAAAAGGGCTTTTAGCAAGTTGTTATCTGTTTTCGATTTAAACAGTTACAATTATGTTACGGGTTAATCGTTTTTAGTTTCCAATACAGATTATGAAAAAACCGGAGAGATCAATGACGGGGTTTTTCTCACAGCTCAAAACTACACGCTTTAAATCGAAAAACAAACGTTCACCCGCTACTGTACCTGCGGAAAAGAAGTCGTATACAGACTGTTCAGGAAAAAACCTGATTTCCGGCAGTCTGTTTATTATGGCGATGTTGTTACTCATTGGTCTTCTCGCGTACAGTCTGGATCAAACCCGACAAAATACGGCAAAGCTTGAAATTATCGCGCGCATGCAAACGCATATTCAACGCTTGCCCATAGCACTACAGCTTGCATTCTCGGGTCGTGAGATTGCTTTTACCCAGATATATGACAGCCATAAAAAAATCAATCAATATATTGCAATACTTGCGGAAGGTGGCTTATTCCATCAACACAATATCTCCCCCATCGATCAAGAATCTTTACGTATACATCTGGATGATCTAATCGACAAATGGCGGTCAGAAGAAAGAAAGATTCAGGTCATTATTGATAAACAAGAAACACTGCTCAAACTTGGCCAGGCAGTAAGCGTAATTAATTCGACCACGAACGAATTGCATCAAAGAATTGAACAGTTGGTCGACCGTCTAACACTCATCGGCAACCAACCGAAAACGCTTGGTGCGATTATCGCCATGCGTACACTGACACAAAATGTTACCCGCAGCGTCAATGTGATTCTTTCAAGCAAACTGCCTGTATCAGAAATAAACAAACAACTGGCGCATGACCGCAAACAGTTTTCGATAATTTTGCAAGCATTTAGCGAAGGACATGATATTCTGAATCTCTCCGCAATGAATGATCCAGAAGCCCTGGAAGTTCTGCCACAGATCAAACCGTTGTTTATCACAATTGACAATAATATCCATACGATTCAGACTGAATTGTCGGCAGTCATGGCGGCCAACGCCGCTGCAAGCGAAATTATCAGATACAGTGAAACTTTTCTCAGCAGTATCTTAGCCCTGGATAAAGCGCTTCAGACAAATTACATTGAATCGTCTGATTTGTTGGCAAAAATCCTTGTTGGACTACTTATCGGCGTAATATTGACATTGTGTGCATTCATTTATTCACTGCGCCAGAATAAAAGCAGTTCGCCACAAATTTATGTAAACAATATGGACGATACACAAAAAGCCATGTTACAGCTGCTCGATGACATGAAAAAAATGGCCGAAGGAGATCTCACGACACGGACTGTTGTTACAGAAGACATTACGGGGGCAATCGCAGACGCAGTCAACTTCACCATTGAAGAGTTGCATTCGCTTGTTGAACAAGTGAACAAGGCCGGTACTTTGGTTGTTAACGCTTCCCGCCAGGCACAGCACGTTTCAAACCGGTTATTATCTGCCGCACAGCAACAATCACTGAAGATAGAAGAAACAACTGTTGCTGTCCTCGGCATGGCGGAATCCATTAATACCGTCTCAGACACAGCATCCAAGTCTACCGAAGTGGCCAAACAATCGCTTGTCACCGCCGAGAAAGGCAACAAAGCAGTTCGAGAATCAATTGCCGGCATGGATGAAATCCGCACAAATATCCAAGAAACATCCAAGCGGATTAAACGACTGGGTGAAAGTTCACAGGAAATTGGCGAAATTATCGCGCTTGTTTCAGATATTACTGAGCAAACCAATATTCTCGCGTTAAATGCAGCACTTCAGGCAACAGCAGCAGGCGAAGCCGGCCGCGGCTTTAACATGATAGCTCAAGAAGTCCAAAGACTCGCAGAACGTTCGGCAGAATCGAGCAAACATATCAGTCGATTAATCAAGATGATGCAAAATGACACCTACGACACCATCGCTGCTATGGAAAGAAGCACACTGGAAGTCATCAAGGGTACCCAGAAATCAAATATTGC